>CATPBO010000117.1 GCA_955652835.1 Candidatus Dormiibacterota bacterium | reverse complement strand
GCGTCGGCGCACAGGATCGCGGGGCCGCCCGCGTTGGTGAGGATCGCCACGCGATTGCCGGTCGGAACGGGTTGGCTGCCGACAAGGAGGGCGGCGTCAAACAGCTCCGCCAGGGTGTCCGTCCGGATCACACCCGCCTGCTGGAAAAGCGCGTCGACGGTGACGTCTGAGGCAGACAGCAGAGCGCCTGTGTGGGATGAGGTCGCCCGATTGCCGGCCTGGGTGCGTCCGCCCTTAACCGCCAGGATTGGTTTGGATCGGCTGACGCGACGGGCGACACGCGCGAACTTGCGCGGGTTCCCGAACGATTCCAGGTAAAGCATGATCACGTCCGTCTGTCGATCGCTCTCCCAGTACTGGAGGAAGTCGTTGCCCGACAGATCCGCCTTGTTGCCGACCGAGACGAACGACGAGAGTCCCGAGCCGAGCGCCTGTGCGCGCGCCATCACCGCCAGGCCGAGGCCCCCGCTTTGCGACAGGAAGCCGATGCGGCCCGGGACCGGCCGATCAGGAGCGAACGTTGCGTCGAGGCTCACCTCGGGCGCGGTGTTGATCACGCCCATACAGTTGGGTCCCACCAAACGCATGCCGGCCTGCCGGCAGATCTCGATCAGCTCTCGCTGCAGGGCTGTGCCCTCGGGCCCAACTTCGGCGAACCCGGCGGAAATCACGACGAGGCCGCGAACCCTTTTCTCGGCGCACTCGCGGGCGACCGATGCGACCGCCGCGGCAGGCACCGTGACCACGGCCGTCTCGACCTCGCCGGGGATCGCAAGGACCGAAGGAAATGCGCTGATGCCTTCAATCTCAGTCGCGACAGGATTGACCGGATAGAGGGACCCGCGGTATCCATTCGCGACCAGGTTTTGCACGACGGCTGCGCCAATGCTTCCGGCCCTCCTCGACGCGCCGATGACTGCCACCGACCGCGGCGCCAGGAGGTGGGTGACGGCGGCCACGGCCGCCAGCCGCTCCCGGTCTTCGAAGTGACGCACGCCTTCGGGGCTGATCTTCGTCGGCAGCTCGGCGTGCACCTCACCCGGCTCAGAGCGCGTGTGCACTGGAAAGCCGCTCTCGCGGAGCAGCTGGAGCATCCGGTGGTTCTCGGGCCGGACCATCGCCTCGAGCACGTCCAGCCCTGCGGCGTCGGCGGCCTCGGCCAGCTGGCCGAGCAGGATGGTGCCCAGGCCGCGCCCCTGATAGGCGTCGGCGACAGCGAGCGCCAGCTCGGCTTGTCGCGGCTCCGTCTCGACGTACATCGCGTGTCCGACCACCTGCGCGTTCGCGCCGGCTAGAGCCACGAGCCCATAGCTGGATCTGTAATCGACGTTGACCATCCTCTGAATGGAGGAGTCGGCGTTGACGACCGCCGCGAAGAAGCGGAAAACGCGAGATTCCAGCGAGAGATCAGAAAAGAAGCGCCCGAGCTCGGTTGCATCCTCGACGCGTATCGGCCTGATGGTGAGAGTCGACCCATCGCGGAGAACGACCGTCGCCTCGCGATGGGCGGGGTATATAGCCGTCACGGCGACAGCATTGCTGATTTAAGCCGGCCTGTCTGCATCCTCCCAAAGGCCGGCCCAGAGCCATAGGCCCTCCCTGCAAGGGGCCGTCAGGCCCTGTTGACACATGTGTTCGGCAGGTTCAAATTGACGCAACGATAGGGTCTTAAAGGAGAACGTATGGATACGCCGGCGACTTATTTTCATTGGGGCTTCATCCTCATCTCTGTGCCGAACCTGATCGTGATCGGCGGCATGATCGTTCTGTTCGCGATCGCGTTGGTCGCACCGTTCCCTCACGCGGAGGAAGGTGACGATGGCAGCAAATAGTCCCGAAGGTGCAACACCGCGTGAGTCCAGAAGCTGGACCCTGCGGCTTCGCCGAGCCATCGACCAGCACCTCCCGATGGGCCACCTTCTCCCCGACCGCCAGCCCTACTACGTGGGATCGTGGGTTTATGTCTTCGGAGTGATCACGATCGCCGCGCTGGCCTGGGTGATCGTGAGCGGAGTGGTTCTGTCGTTCATGGGCCCGCAGTGGTGGCACGACTCGAGGTTGGGCCGGTTTGTCAACAGCCTCCACTTCTGGTCGGTGCAGCTGTTCTTCATATTCATGGTTCTTCACTTGTGGGGCCAGTACTTCATGGCCGGCTGGCGGCATGGCCGCGCCGCCACCTGGATGATAGGCGTGGTCATCTTCGCAGTCAGCATTCTCACAGCCTTCACCGGGTACCTCACCCAGCAGAACTTCGATGCACAGTTCATCGCGATCAACGCCAAGGACGCTATGAACTCGGCCGGGATAGGCGCTTTCTTCAACGTCCTCAACTTCGGCCAGATGTACGGGCTGCATGTGATGCTGCTGCCGATCGGGATCACATTCCTCGTCGTGGCCCACATCGTCATGGTCCGAGCGCGCGGCGTAGTCAAACCGATCGACGCTGAAGGTGCGCGGTCATGAGATCGATGGGCGCGACCCAAGAGGAGTACTACCGCGGCGTTCGAATGGTGCCATACGATCTCGTGAAGGAGCTCGCCCTGGCGATTGCGGGCATTGGCGTTCTCGCCGTCCTCGTCGCGGCCATCCTGTCCTCACCCGACGTGGCGCCGGTGACAATCGCCGCATGGGCCCAACAGGATCCCGTGGATCTTGTGACGACAGCCACGAACGAGCTCGCCGGCTCAACTACCAGTGCGGGTTATGGCCCCCCCTACAACTCAGTCGGCGCCGGCCAGAGCTGGGGACCGATCGCCCCCCAGAAATGGTTCGGAGTGCGCATCCCGGTTGATTCGGCCAACACGTTCGTGATCCAGCCTCTGCAGCGAGCGAGCTTCAGCAACACAGACCTCGGCACAGCACTCAGCGCCTGGCAGAAAGCAACGCCGGACCAGCAGACGAAATGGCTGGATGCTTACAGCAAGGCTCTCCCCAACGCAACTGTGAAAGACGGAACGGTGGCTGTTGCGGCAGGCGACTACGGTCCGCTGCCCGTGATGATGTCCAACCTGCTTGGGGTCGCGCAGGCCGGCGGACTCGATGGATTGCTGGTCATCAACGGGCGGTTCTACCAGACCGACTACACGTTGCCGCTGCTCTTCATGGGCGACGGGACTTACCTCTCGGGTCTGGCCGCACAGGCCCACCTGACCGGCAGCCAGTGGGGAATGATGAACGAGACAGGCAGCTATCCGGGCCAGACGTGGCTGTGGCTGTACACGATGTGGTACCAGGTGCCACCGTTCACGAGCACGACCGGGTTCCTGGGCTTCAACTCTTCCAATGCGGACCTGGGGATCATCATCCTCATGACGGTGCTCACCGCCGCGCTGGCGCTGGTGCCGTTCATCCCCATCCTGCGTGACATCCCGCGCTGGGTGCCGATCCACCGGCTGATCTGGCGCCAGTACTACGCCCCCCGCAAGGGAGCGATTCGCTCCTGAAAATCGGTTTGAGGTAATTCCACTGAAGGGCCGCGCAAGCGGCCCTTTCCATTTCATGAAGAGCCGACGGGCACCCAGCCGGCGGGCCGACCGGCCCTCCCAATCGCAACCCGCCTGGGCGACATTGAGGCGAGAAATTCACCCAACCAAATGGAGGCTCGAGCAAAGACTATGGCGACCGCAAGCACCCTCAGATCTCCCGCCCCGGCTCGCACACACCAGGAAGGCAGCCGAGCGCTTCCCATTGGCAAGGCCGGTTATTGGCTGTCAGGCTCGCTCGCGGTTGTCGCGGCGGTCGCCGCCGCCTCGACGGCCTTCATTCCAGGCGTCTTGCGAGGCACAGCCGTCATGAACGGCTCCGCTCGAGGCACCGCCCTGGTTGTCCTGCTGGTCGCGGTGCCGGCGCTTGTGTTCGCGATGTGGTCCGCGGCTCGCGGATCTGCACGCGCGCAGATCGTGTGGCTTGGCGCTGTGGGATACATCCTCTACAACTCGGTCCTTTTCCTCTTCATGAGTCCCTTCAACAACCTCTTCCTTGTTTATGTCGCGATGATGTCCCTGGCGATCTGGTCAGCCGCGATGGTGATCAGGGGTCTAGGGGTCGAGTCGTTTCGTGTGCGTTTCTCGCCAAAGCTGCCAGTGCGTGGGATTGCTGTTTACCTGCTCGCGATCGTCGCGCTCAACTTCCTGGCCTGGATGCGGGCTGTGGTGCCGGGCGTCCTGAGCACCTCATCGCCGGCGTTCCTGGACGGGACGGGCATGACGACCAGTGCTCTGTACGTCCAGGACCTGGCCTTCTGGCTGCCGCTCATAGCGGTGGCCGCGGTGTGGCTGTGGCGCCGAAAGGCATGGGGCTACGTCCTCGCCGGGACGATGCTGGTCACGTACGAAATCGAGGCGATCGGTGTCGCGGTCGACCAGTGGATGGGGCACGCGGCCGACCCCGCGTCGACGGTCGCCTTCGCGGCTGCGGTCCCGATGTTCGCCTTGATCTTCGTCATCGGCCTGGTCCCCCTTGCGTTCTATCTCCGCAACCTGGATAGCGGCCCGGCACGCGACCGGAGTGCACGGTGATGGTGCTGGTCGCGTACGCGAGCAAGCATGGATCGACGACTGAGGTGGGGCGGAGGATCGCAGCCGCGCTGATCGAGAACGGAGTCGATGCGAAGGCCCTGCCGGTCAACGATGTAGTTGATATCGCAAGTTACGACGCCGTCGTGATCGGTAGCTCCGTCTATTTCGGACGCTGGATGAGGGAAGCCGTAGCGTTGGTGGAGCGCAACCGAGCGCAACTGGCCTGTCGCCCGATCTGGCTCTTCAGCGTCGGTCCGCTCGGCGACCAGGCGCGGGCGGAGCCGGCGGAAGTCGAAAGCCTCGCGACGTCATTGGACGCGATTGAACATCGCCTCTTGGCAGGGGCGCTGGACCTTCACAAGCTGTCCTTCCCGGAACGCGTGATCGTCAAGGGAGTCAAGGCTCCAACCGGAGACTTCCGCGACTGGAAGGAGATCGATTCGTGGGCGGCGACCATAGCGCACCACATGAAGGAGTCGACGGTCAGGGGCGCCATCTGACCTCGCCGGCGAGGCTCCTGACTGGTCGCGCGACCGCCTCATCGCCGTCGCTTGCAAGGGGGGTCGATTGGCGGTCAACTGATGGGCCTTTCTACCCTTTATCGCCACGCCAGTCGCGAGCACGCTGAAGCCGAAGGAGAAAAGCTATGTACCTCAGCGTTGTCTTTGTCTACGCGATTATCCTGGTGTTGGCGTCTCCGATCATCTGGGTCGCCTGGTGGCTGCTCGCGGATCTCGGCGAACAGGCGACAGCCTCACCCACGACAGTGCACCGTCTGACCAACCGGCAATCCCGACGGCAGGTCGCCTAGATGCTCGATCCTCGACCGGGGCAGATTGAGACGATGGGTGACGGCGAATGCGTCACGGCACTCCGGGACCACGACCTCGGCCGGATCGCGGTGGTTGATCGAGGAGTGCGTCCACTCATCTTCCCGGTCAACTACTTTTTCGATGAGGGGGTCATCGTCTTTCGCACTGCGCCTGGGACCAAATTAGACCTCTCACTGGGCGCATCTGTCGGTTTCGAAATCGATGGCTGGGACCCAGTCCAGGGCGTCGGATGGAGCGTGCTGGTAAAGGGAATCGCCCATGACATAACCCAACCGCGCGGTGCGCCTACTGGACGAATGCGTTACTGGCCGGTTCGACCGGTGGCGCCTGGATCGCGCCAGCACTGGGTAGGCATCTGGGCCAACGAGATCACCGGGCGCAGGTTTCGGACCGAGGCTCGGCGACCGCCGTTGATGGCACAGCGAGCATGAAATCCATTGAGTCTGGGCCTGAGCTCGAAGAGATCCGGGAGGCGGAGTGCCTCGAAATCCTCGGGCGGCACAGCCTCGGTCGGATAGCCATCGTCGTGGACGGACAACCGCAGATCTATCCGGTCAATTACGCAATGAGCGACCGGATAATCGCCATTCGCGCCGCGCCAGGCAGCAAGCTCGGGCATGCACCCGGTTCGAAAGTCTCGTTCGAAATCGATGAGTACGATTCCTCAGCCGGCGTCGGTTGGAGCGTGATGGTGCAGGGCATTGCTGTTGATGCAACAGATGCGTTCGACGATGTGTCGTGGGCGGCTCGCGCTGTGGAAGCCTCGCCGCTGGCACCAGGTGCCAAGCCCTATCGGATCGCGATCGAACCAAACGTGATTACAGGACGTCGATTTCGGGTCAGGGTCTAAGCACGATGGGCTAGGGCGCGCAAGCGGCCGTCTCTTTTTGCCGGGCACGGAGCTGAGTGAGCCGGGTTCTGGTTGACATGACCATAACTTGCTGTTATGGTAAGAGTCGTGCCGACTAAAACTGCCGACCCTGGAGTGCCGGCGGGCTACGACCCCTCGCGGTTCCCGGCTTTCGCAGTGACGGTGGACATGGTGATCCTGACCATGTCCGACAGCCGGCTCAATGTCCTGCTCGTGCGCCGTGGGGTGGCGCCGTTCAAAGGGATGTGGGCGATCCCGGGCGGCTTCAAACGCCCCACCGAGACACTCGACGAGGCGGCGAAGCGAGAACTTGCCCAGGAGACCGGCGTCGACAGCACGAGCTTGCTGACCCAGTTCGGCGCCTATGGTGATCCTGGGCGCGATCCTCGAATGAATGTCGTGACGGTCGCCTACCTGGCGGTGCTTCGCGACGTGGGTGCGGTTGTCGCGGGCACGGACGCTGCAGCGGCCGCTCTGGTGCCGGTGTCCCAGGCGCTGAACGGGAAGATCGAGCTGGCCTTCGATCACGCGCAAATCGTGCGCGACGCGGTCGAACGTGTCCGGTACGACCTTGAGCTCACGGGCATCGCAACGGCATTCGTCGGACCGACGTTCACCATTGCCGAGCTGAGGGCGGTCTACGAGGCTGTGTGGGGCGTTCATCTCGATGGCGCGAACTTCCGAAGGAGCGTCGTCACGGAGGACGGCTGGGTGATTCCGACCGGGCGTCGGGCCCGGCCCGGCGCGCCCGGCGGCAAGCCCGCGGAGCTTTATCGAGCAGGGCGGATGTGGAAGTACAGCAGTCCGATCCGGCGCTCGCAGCCAAACGAGAGGGGGAAGGGAGGCTCATGAGAGCTGTTGTCTACGACACGTACGGACCACCGGACGTGCTCCGTCTCGAAGACGTCGAGCGGCCGGTTCCTAAAGAGGATGAAGTCCTCGTCAAGATCCATGCCACGACGGTCAACCGTCTGGACGTCCACACGCGTGAAGCGAACCGAGGCGGCGGCCTGGCCGTCATGGCTCTCAGCCGGTTGGTCTCGGGCGTCCGCCGGCCGAGGCAGCCGATCCTCGGCAGCGAGTTTTCCGGAGTGGTCGAAGAAGTCGGCGCAGCCGTCACCGAATACGCCGTGGGTGACAGCGTCTTCGGCGACACTGGGCTCGGGTTCGGTTGCCACGCGGAATTCACGTGCATGAGCGAGAGCGATTGGATGGCGCGCAAGCCAGCCGGGATGAGCTTCGAGGAGGCAGCGGCGGTTTGCGATGGAGCGCTCAACGTGTTGTGGATCCTGAGGAAAGGTGATGTCAAGAAGGGGCAGAAAGTCCTCGTCTATGGCTCATCCGGGTCCTGCGGCACCGCCACGGTGCAGCTCACGAAGTACTTCGGCGCTGACGTGACTGCGGTGTGCAAGACGAAGAACGTCGAGCTGGCAAGATCGCTCGGCGCCGACAGGGTCATCGACTACACGCAGGAGGACTTCACGAAGAACGGCGAGACGTACGACGTCATCGTCGACGCTGTCGGCAAGCACTCGTTCAAGCGGTGCAAGGACTCACTTAAACCGGGCGGCAAGTACTTGGCCACTGACGGGTTCCGGAATCTCGTGCTTGCGATGTGGACCTCACGGTTCGGAGACAAGAAAGTGGTCTTCCCGATACCGCCTCGTTACACAAAGGAGGATGTCGGCTTCCTCAAGGAGCTGATCGAGGCAGGGAAGTACCGAGCGGTCATTGATCGGTGCTACCCGTTGGAGGACGTGATTGAGGCCGCGAAGTATGTCGAAACTCAGCAGAAGACCGGGAACGTCGTCCTGATCGTCAGCGGCGGAGCGGGGAACCCATGAGAGCCGTTGTCTACGACAGGTACGGGCCTCCGGACGTGCTCCGTCTCGAAGACGTGGAGCGTCCGGCACCCAAAGAGGATGAGATCCTCGTCAAAGTCCACGCCACGACGGTCAACCGGTCGGATGTCCACATCCGCGAAGCCAACCGACGTAGCGGCCTGGCCATGACGCTTCTCAGCCGCATGGTCTCGGGCCTGCGCCGGCCGAGGCAGCGCATCCTGGGCAGCGAGTTTGCCGGAGAGGTCGAAGCAGTCGGCGCGGCCGTCAAAGAGTTCGCGGTCGGTGACCGGGTCTTCGGCTCAACCGGGCTCAGGTTCGGGGCACACGCGGAGTTCATGTGCGTGCGGGAGGGCGCTCGAATCGCGCACATGCCTGTCGGTATGAGCTTCCAGGAAGCTGCGCCGATCTGCGATGGAGCGCTCAACGCACTCATGTGTCTGAAACAGGCAGATCTCCGGAAGGGGCGCAGGATCCTCATCTACGGCGCGTCCGGGGCCATCGGCACCGCGGGGGTGCAGCTGGCCAGGTACTTCGGCGCCGACGTCACCGCGGTGTGCAGTACGAAGAACCTCGAGCTCATCAGATCCCTTGGAGCGGATAGGGTGATCGACTACACGAAGGAAGACTTCACCAAGAACGGCCAAACGTACGACGTCATCTTCGACGCCGTTGGCAAGCACTCTTTCAAGCGGTGCCGCGGCTCGCTGGAGCCGGGTGGTCTCTACCTGCCAACCGATGGGCCCGTGAACATCTTGCTGGCGCTCATGCCCTCGCGGAAGGGAGCCAAGAGGGTTGTGTTCCAGCTGCCACCTCGACAGCCGAAGAAGGACGTCCATTTCCTCAAGGAGCTCATCGAGGCCGGGAAGTTCCGGCCGGTCATCGATCGGCGCTACCCGTTGGAGGACGTGATCGAGGCGACGAGGTACGTCGAAACGGAGCACAAGACCGGGAACGTGGTTCTGTCTCTAGACGGCGCAAAGGGGAACCGATGAGAGCCGTAGTCGTCGACAGGTACGGGCCCCCGGACGTGCAGCGACTCGAAGACGTGGAGCGGCCCATCCCCAAGGCCGACGAGGTGCTCATCAAGATCTACGCCACGACGGTCACCCGGACCGACTGCGGCATTCGTGGAGCCAAGCCATTCTTCATCCGCTTCATCTTTGGCGTCCGGCGACCGAAGCAGCGGATCCTCGGCACCGAGCTGGCGGGTGAGATCGAAGCCGTAGGCGCAGCGGTCAGCCTGTTCGCCGTCGGTGACCCGGTCTTCGGCAGCACCGCAGCGTTCCAGTCCGGGACACATGCGGAGTTTGTCTGCATTCCGGAGAGCGGCCCCCTGGCGCACAAGCCGGTAGGAATGACATTTGAAGAGGCTGCGTCGGTCACCGACGGAGCAATCCTGGCCCTGATGTGCCTGGAATCGGTAAAACCCCAGAGTGGGCAGACGATTCTTGTCTACGGGGCGTCGGGATCGATCGGCACCGCAGGCGTGCAGCTGGCCAAGCACTTCGGCGCCGACGTCACTGCGGTGTGCAGGACGAAGAATGTCGAGCTTGTGAGATCGCTGGGGGCCGACAGGGTCATCGACTACACGCAGGAAGACTTCACAAAGAACGGCGAAACCTACGACGTCATCTTCGACGCTGTGGGCAAGCACTCGTTCAGCCGGTGCAAAGGCTCGCTGAAGCGGGGGGGCGCCTACGTGGCAACCGACGGGTTAGGGAATGCCTTTCTGGCGCTGTGGACCTCGCGGGTCGGAAACAAGAGGGTGCTGTTCCCGATACCACCTCATTACACGAAGAAGAACGTCCTGCTCCTCAAGGAGCTCATCGAGGCCGGGAAGTACCGGGCGGTCATCGATCGGTGCTACCCGCTGGAGGAAATAGTCGAGGCGACGAGGTACGTCGAAACGGAGCAGAAGACCGGGAACGTCGTCCTGACGATCGACGCCGGCTGAGCTCGATGAAGGCGATCGTCAGACATAGATACGGCCCACCCGAGGTTCTCGAGCTCCAGGAGATCGACAAGCCGAGCTTCAAAGACGATGAGGTCCTGGTACGCATCCGCGCGACTTCAGTGAATCCAGCGGATTGGCACTCTATGACAGGAACGCCATACATCGCACGCCTTGCGTTCGGGCTGACGAAACCAAAACCCCGGAGACTCGGCATCGACTTCGCGGGGACGGTTGAGGCGGCCGGCAGAAACGTAAAGCAATTTCAACCAGGTGACGACGTATTCGGCGCGACAAGCGAGGCCTTCGCCGAGTATGTGTGCGTTGCCGAGGATGGTCCAGTGGTGCGGAAACCGGTGAGCCTGACCTTCGAGCAGGCGGCGTCCGTGCCCGTGGCGGCGCTCACCGCGCTGCAGGGTCTTCGCGACCACGGGCACATCCAACACGGGCAGAAGGTGTTGATCAACGGTGCATCGGGTGGTGTGGGCACGTTTGCCGTGCAGATTGCCAAGTCGTTCGGAGCCGAAGTGACCGGTGTGTGCAGCACGAGGAATGTCGACATCGTCCGATCGATCGGCGCCGATCACGTCATCGACTACACCCACGAGGACTTCACACGGAGCGACCACCGCTACGACCTGATGATCGACATCGCTGGGAACAGATCGTGGTCGGAGTGCAAGCCGGTACTCAACCCACAGGCGATCCTCGTCGTCGTGGGAGGACCGAAGACCAACCGGCTGATCGGACCTCTGGGTCACCTGGCCGGCGTTCGTCTGGCGGCATCGCGCAGCAGCCAGAAGGTCGCTCTCTTTGTGACGAAGGTGAACAAGCCGGACATGGTGGTTCTGCAAAAGCTTCTCGAGGCCGGAAGAGTGAGACCGGTGATAGACAGGTGTCACGAATTGAGCGACGTGGCCGACGCTCTCCGGTACCTCGGGGAGGGACACGCCCAGGGGAAGATCGTCATCACCGTCCAGTCGTAGCCCGCGAAAGACTAGAGGGCTACGTTTGCCGCCTTAGCCTCGCAGCGAGTGCTGAATACGCCTGCGACTGGCGTCGGTGGACATCGCCGGCGGGGCCTTCGGAATCCGCCGGCGCGGCGGACTCTGATGATACCGGCGAGCGCCTGCTGCCCCTCTTGACCGCGCTCTTGAGCACGTGTGAGCGGGCGTCTCGATAGAACGCGGCGTCATCCAGCGCTTCCAGGATCAGAGCCAGATCCGCTTCGGTGATCTCGACGCCCCTGGTCATCCGGTGTACTGTACCCTGAGCCAAGCAACCGAAGTTGACACAGTTGGCCTTAAGCAACTATAGTTGCGTAGATGCCCCCCGCGGATCGTTCCCCTCTTGACGGCCCGGCCGATGGCCTGGCGGCTGCGTCGGCGCTGCGAGCGATGGCCGATCGGCTCGAGGACGCCGAGGTCGAAAGGGCGATGCGGGCAGGCTGGTCCTGGTCGCAAGTGGCTGAAGCCCTTGGAGTCACACGCCAGGCGGTCCACAAGAAACATCTAAGGCGCCTGTTGTTGGCTCAGATCGAGCTGCGGAGGCGCAGCGGTGAATAGGCTTCTTGGCGCCAGGAGGCTTGCTCCTCTGCTGGTTTCGTGGGAGATCGCGCCGAGCCTGGTTCTCCAGTTTGAGGTCGAGGCGAAGCTAGACGGGTCGAAGTTCATTGAGGCCGAGCACATGCTCCTCGCCCTGGCGACCAACCCCGACAGCGACGCCGCAAGGCTGTTGAAAGAGTCCGGCCTGGATCACGAACGACTGACTTCCGCCCTGAACGAAGAGCGTCACCGGACTCTGGCATTTGCCGGCATGAACGCCCCGGACAAGAAGCTGGTCGAAGCGACTGAGCTCGACAACTCGCTGTCGCTCGGCACGTCGGCCAAGGCGGCGCTGAGGCGCGCCTTGATCGGGTCGCGCCATCATCGGCGTCGAGCGCGTCTGCGCAGCAGCGATCTCCTGGCCGGCATCCTTGAAGCCGAATTGGGGACTGTGCCGCGTGCGCTTGCGATCGCCGGGATCGATCGCGCCGCGTTGATCGGACGCGCCAGAGGGTCCGAATGACGAGACAAGCATGCTGATCAAGCTGCTGCGCACGTACCTGCGGCCCTACTCGTCGCCGTTGCTCGCCGTGGTCGCGCTTCAGCTGGTGGCGACGATGGCATCGCTCTATCTGCCCAGCCTTAACGCGGACATCATCGACAACGGAGTGGCCAAAGGCGACACCGGCTACATCCTCCACACCGGTGGCTGGATGCTGGCGGTGACGTTCGTTCAGATCGCGTGTTCGATCGCCGCCGTCTACTTCGGTGCACGCGCGGCGATGGCATTTGGCCGTGATGTCCGGTCGGCCATCTTCCACAGGGTGGGTTCGTTCTCCGGACGCGAGGTCGCGCAGTTCGGGGCGCCTTCGCTGATCACGCGCAACACCAACGACGTGCAGCAGGTGCAGATGCTCGTGCTCATGACGTGCACCCTGATGATCGCCGCGCCGATCATGTGCGTGGGCGGCATCGTCATGGCCCTACGGCAGGACATTGGCCTGTCCTGGCTGATGCTCGTTTGCATCCCCGTGCTGGTTGCGTCCATCGGCGTGATCGTGGTCAGGATGGTGCCGCAGTTCCGCGCCATGCAGACCCGCATCGACGTCGTCAACCGCGTGCTGCGAGAGCAGCTTTCGGGCATTCGTGTGGTGCGCGCCTTTGTCCGGGAGCGTGACGAGGCTGAGAGGTTCGCAGAGGCAAACGCGGCGCTGACGTTGACGGCTCTGCGCGCCGGGCGACTGATGGTTCTCATCTTCCCGACGGTGATGCTGGTGCTCAACGCCTCGAGCATCGCCGTCCTCTGGTTCGGCGCCGGCCGCGTCGACAGCGGCCAGATGCAGATAGGCGCCCTGACCGCGTTCCTTATGTACCTGATGCTGATCCTGACGTCGGTGATGATGGCCACCTTCATGGCGATCATGATTCCGCGCGCAGCTGTTTGCGCCGATCGCATCGGCGAGGTGCTCACCACCGAGTCCTCGGTCATTCCGCCCCAGAACCCCATACGTGAGCTGCGGTCCCGCGCCGAGCTGGAGCTGCGCGACGTCGAATTTCGATATCCCGGCGCGGCCGCTCCCGTGCTGCGCAACATCTCGTTCAAGGCCACGGCCGGACAAACCACGGCCATCATCGGCAGCACGGGGGCAGGCAAGACGACCCTGGTATCCCTGGTCGCCAGGCTGTTCGACGCCACCTCGGGCACCGTACTGATCGACGGCGTTGGCGTGCGTGACCTGGATCCGGAGATGCTCTGGAACCGCATCGGTTTGGTGCCGCAGAAGCCTTACCTGTTCACTGGCACCGTGGCGAGCAACCTCCGCTACGGCAACCCGCAGGCCACGGACGAAGAGCTGTGGGACGTGCTGGAGGTCGCCCAGGCTCGCGACTTCGTGGAGGAGATGCCAGGTGGACTCGACGCTCCCATCGCACAGGGCGGTACCAGCGTTTCCGGCGGACAGCGCCAGCGCCTATCGATCGCCCGGGCATTGGTTCGAAAGCCGGAGATCTACCTCTTCGACGATTCGTTCTCGGCGCTCGACCTCGCCACTGACGCCAGGCTGCGCGCCGCCCTACGTCCCCGTACCGCCCAGGCCACCGTGGTCATCGTCAGCCAGCGCGTCTCGACGATCACCGACGCGGACCAGATCAT
>CATPBO010000116.1 GCA_955652835.1 Candidatus Dormiibacterota bacterium | reverse complement strand
GTCCTGACTGGGTACACATTCCGCTCCGCGGCATCCTGGAGGTGGTGACGCCACCGTGATCGCGCGATCCCTGCTCAGCCCGTTCGACCTGCACCTTTTCAATGAGGGCACGCACAGCCATCTCTTCGACAAGATGGGCGCCCATCTTTCGACTGATCCGGAGGGGACTTCGTTTGCTGTCTGGGCGCCAAATGCCGACGCGGTCAGCGTTATCGGTGACTTCAACGGTTGGGACAAGACGGCCAATGGTCTGTTTCCGCGCGAGCAGTCCGGGATCTGGGAAGGATTCATACCCGGTGTCAAGCACGGCGCGCTTTACAAGTACCACGTCCACTCACGCGTGACCCGCGTAGGGGCCGACAAGGCAGATCCCTTCGCCACGTACTCCGAGCAGCCGCCGCGGCAAGCATCGATCGTGTGGGACCTGGATTACCGGTGGGGTGACGAGAGCTGGATCGCCAACCGGCACCTCAGCAACGGGCGCGGAGCGCCGTGGGCGGTGTATGAGGTGCACCTTGGCTCGTGGATGCGCGTTCCAGAAGAGCAGAACCGATCTCTAACCTACCGCGAGCTGGGGCCCCGCCTCGCGGACTACGTCAGCCGGATGGGCTTCACGCACGTGGAGTTCATGCCGGTGATGGAGCACCCGTTCTACGGCTCGTGGGGATACCAGTGCACTGGCTACTTCGCGCCGACGAGCCGGTACGGCACGCCCCAGGACTTCATGTTCCTGGTCGACTACCTGCACCAGAATGGCATCGGGGTGGTTCTCGACTGGGTGCCTTCCCACTTCCCGGCTGACGAGTTCGGCCTGCAGAATTTCGACGGGACGCACCTCTTCGAGCACGCGGATCCTCGCCTCGGCGTGCATCCCGACTGGGGCAGCTCGATCTTCAACTATGGCCGCAACGAGGTCCGGGGCTTCCTGTTGAGCAGTGCGCTGTGCTGGCTCGACCGCTACCACGCGGACGGACTGCGCGTGGACGCGGTGGCGTCGATGCTGTACCTGGACTACTCGCGCAAGGCCGGTGAATGGATCCCGAACAAGTTCGGTGGCAACGAGAACCTGGACGCGGTCGACTTCCTGCGCCGCTTCAACATCGAGGTCTACAAGGAGCAGCCCGCGGTGCAGACGATCGCCGAGGAATCCACCTCGTTCCCGCTGGTCTCACGCCCAACGTATCTCGGCGGCCTCGGCTTCGGCATGAAGTGGGACATGGGGTGGATGCACGACACCCTGTACTACATGTCAGAGGAGCCGATTCATCGAAAGTTCCACCACCAGAACCTCACTTTCCGGATGCTCTACGCGTTCGGGGAGAACTTCATGCTGCCCCTCTCGCATGACGAGGTCGTTCATGGGAAGGGATCGCTCCTCTCCAAGATGCCGGGCGACGACTGGCAAAAGTTCGCGAACCTCCGGCTGCTGTTCGGGTACATGTACGCGCAGCCCGGGAAGAAGCTGATGTTCATGGGCGACGAGTTCGGGCAGTGGAGCGAGTGGGACCACGACAAGAGCCTGGACTGGCACCTGCTCGACAATCCGATGCACGGAGGCTTGCGTCTGTGGGTCGGAGACCTGAACCGGATCCTGCGGGACGAGAAGGCGCTCCACGAGCTTGACTTCGACCCCGCCGGCTTCGCTTGGATCGACGTCACCGATGCCGACCAGAGCATCGTGAGCCTGATCCGAAAAGGCCGCTCGCCTCAGGACATCCTGGTCGGCGTGTTCAACTTCACCCCTGTGCCACGCCACAACTACCAGATCGGAATCCCGCAGGCGGGCCGGTGGCTCGAGCTCCTGAACAGCGACGCGCCCCTGTATGGAGGCAGCGGCCAGGGCAACCTGGGCGGGGTGGAAGCGGTCCCGATCAGCGTGCACGGGCACCGACACAGCCTGACGCTCACCCTGCCCCCGCTGGCTGCTTTGTTCTTGAAACCCGCCCCTCCGAGCGAGCCGGAGCAGGGCGAGGGCGAGGGCGGCGACGGCGGCTAAGTAAAGGTGTCGGATTCCGCGCGTTTGGCGCCACCCGTTCGCTAGGAGTGCCAGATTCGCGTACGTCTGACGCCAAGCGTGCGAAATGATCGGGGCCAGGGAGACGAGGCGCTCATCTCGGCCTAAGGCTGCGGGGACGGCGCTCCGACGCCGAACTTGTTCGGCATCCCCATCTCGGCGTGAATCACGTGCATCACGGCGTTGATCAGCGCGAGGTGTGAGAAAGCCTGCGGGAAGTTGCCCAGGTGCCGGCCGCTGCGCGGGTCGATCTCCTCGGCGTAGAGCTGCAAGGGGCTCGCGTAGGACAGGAGCTTCTCGCACAGCTCTCGCGCCCGGTCCAGCTCGCCGATCTCGCAGAGCGCGGAGACAAGCCAGAACGAGCAGATGGTGAAGGTGCCCTCCTCTCCGGAGAGGCCGTCATCCGTCTCGTCGGTGCGGTAGCGGAGAACCATTCCATCGACCGTCAGCTCGTCGGCGATGGCAAGCACCGTCGCGCGTACGCGCGGGTCGTCCGGTGGCAGGAAACGAACCAGCGGGATGAGGAGCACCGAGGCGTCCAGCGCCCTGGAGCCGTAGTGCTGGATGAAGACGCCCCGATCGTCGACGCCGTGCTCGCAAAGGTCGCTCTTGATCTCGTCTGCGATCGTCTGCCAGCTCGTCGCGAGGTCAAAGTCGCCGTGAAGCTCGGCGAGCCGCGCCCCGCGGTCGAGCGCCACCCAGCACATGAGCTTGGAGGATGTGAAGTGCTGCGGCTCTCCGCGAACCTCCCAGATGCCGCGATCTGGCTCCCTCCAGTGCTCGATCGCACATTCGACGGCGCGCTTGAGGATCGGCCACACCACCTCGGGCAGGAAGTCACGCGATTTGGTGTGCAGGTAGACAGAGTCGAGCACCGCCCCCCACACATCGTGCTGCACCTGCTGGTAGGCGGCGTTACCGACACGCACCGGCCGCGAGCCGTCGTAGCCGCTGAAGTGATCGATCGTCCTCTCTGTCAGCTCATGCTCGCCGCCGATGCCATACATGATCTGCAGGTCCTGCTTTCCCGCCGCGACGTCGGCGATGAAATAGAAGAAGTCGTTGGCCTCGCGCGCGAAGCCCAGCGTGTAAAGGCCCCACAGCATGAAGGTCCCATCGCGGATCCACGTGTAGCGGTAGTCCCAGTTGCGTTCGCCGCCGATCGTCTCCGGCAGCGAGGTGGTCGGCGCCGCGAGGAGCGCGCCGGTCGGACTGTAGGTAAGCCCCTTGAGGGTCAGCGCGCTGCGCTGCAGGTAGCTCTGCCAGGGGTGCTCGGGGAAGTCACCGCGATTGATCCACTCGCGCCAGTAGTCGGCGGTTCGTTCCACCCGCTGGAACGCCTCCTCGACGGTCGCCGGCGCAGGGTGCTCCTCCCAATATTCCTTGGCGGTCGAGTGCCGCGACCGCGGCCAGACCAGCGCGGCATACGCGCGCTCGCCCTGCCGCAGAGTCCTGGTTGCATGCGCGCCCGGCCCCTCGAATCCGACACGAAGGTCCGTGACCAGACGCAGCGGAATTTCGGACTCCCCTCCGCTGGCGATCGCCTCGCCGTAGCCCGGTCCGGCGTACTCCCAGGTGGCTGACGTCCTTCCGTAATCGAAGACCGGCTGGCAGTCGAGGCTCAGCTCGACATCTCCGACCACGCAGCGCGCCGTGCGCAGGAGGATGTGCTCGGCCTCCTGGTCGGTCGGCGGCCGGCGGTTGGTGCCTGACCTGCGTTGGCTGTGATACCAGGGACCGATGCAAAGGGCATCGCGGACGATGAGCCACCCGGTCCGCGTCCTCCAGGTGGTCTCCAGGACCAGGGTCCCCGGCAGGTAGCGGCGGCCGGCGGGAACCTGGGCGCCGGTCGGGCCGAACCGGAAGCTCCCCGCGGCGCGGTCGAGCATTGACGCGAACACGCTCGGACTGTCGGGCCGCGGCAGGCACATCCACTCGACCCGGCCGCTAGGGGCAACAAGGCAGTTGACCTCGCAGTCGGAGAGGAATGCGTAGTCGGCGATGGGCGGGAACGCGCTCGCGATCCGCGGTTCGGCAAACATCGGCTCGGCATCGACGCCGGCCGGGCGCAGCTGGCCATCGCCGTTTTCGGCCGATTTCATGGATTGACCGAGATCCGACTCGCGCGCTTTTCTTGCCACCTTTCCCAGCTACCGAGAGGATATGCCGATGGCCCGGCGGATGCGCTCGAAAACGTCGTCCACATCACCCTGGCCGTCGACGACCTCCACCCGGACGCCCTTCTTTCGATAGTGGTCCAGCACGGCTTCGGTGAGCTTGTGGTACTCGTGCATCCGTTCGGCGATGGCCCCCCTCGTGTCATCGGCGCGGCCCTGGACCGCCGCCCGCTGCAGGATCCGTTCGACGAGCACGTCTTCCGGCACGTCGAGTGCGATCACGAAATCCACACGATGGCCTTCCTCCGCCAGCATCTCGTCCAGCGCCTGCGCCTGCTGCAGCGTGCGTGGGAAACCGTCGAGCAGCACACCTGGGCCGGCCTCTGACTCCGGCAGCCGCTGGCGGACGATGCTGACGATAATGTCGTCCGGTATCAGGTCCCCGGCGGCCATGATCCGACCGACCTCTTTCCCCGTCTCCGTGCCTCGGGCCACCTCCGCGCGAAGAATCTCGCCGGTCGACAGGTGGGCCAGCTGGAACTCTGTCTCGATCTTGGCGGCCTGCGTTCCCTTGCCGCTGCCAGGCGGGCCGAAGATGATGCCGATCACTCGTCGCCGCTATGACGCCGGTCGGTGATCCGGATCGCGTGGCGGCGCCTCCACCAGTTGGTGGCGTGTTCGTTTAGCAAGGCCTGCACCGCCGGATCGGGGCCAGATGCCTGCCCGCCTTTGCTCTGCTCGAGCCATCGACGAGTGATCTCGACGTACAGATCCGCCTCAGTCCAGCCGGGCAGCTGCTCGAGCACGCGGTGCTTCCGGATCGCCTCGGCAACCGGCCGGTAGACATTGTCGTACCAGCTGGCGGCCGCCTCCGGCAAGGGCACGTTGCGCTTCTGCTCGAGGGAGAGAAAGTAGCCGTGGCCGATGATGTGCTTGAGGATCTCGTCGTACCGGCCCAGCCGGCTGCACTCAAGGCGCGCTTCCGGCCGCAGGCGGTGCAGCTGCGTCGTCTCGAGAAAGGCCGCGTACTCGGCTGCCCTCAGCAGCGCGGCCGCGTCGACCTTGCCTCTGATCGGCGCCCGGGTCTTGACGTCAACGACGCGGGCGTTGATGGTGGCGCGGCCGAGGGTGCGCGCGACCGACACGCGATGGTGCCCGTCGATCACGAAGTAGTTGTCGCCGACCTTGTACACGTCGATCGGAGGCAGCTCGTCACCCTCGACCATCGCCAGGTAGATCCGGGTCCAGCGGTCACGCGTCCGCCGGTTGACGGGTAGGAAGCCGGGATCGAAGTCTCCCGTCTTTGACGGCGCTGCCGAGCCGACCACCCTGTCCAGCGGGATCTCCTGCACGCCGCCGAATGCTCGACCTTCCAGGCCCGCCGCCTCGAGGACCGGCTCGATCGACTGAAGCCGGCGGGCACTCCGGGTCAGGATCGCTCGAACCGACCGCATAAAGGCGCGGAAGCGGGCAGCGTCGAAGTCCTCGAGCGCCCGGATCCGCGCCTTTAGG
>CATPBO010000115.1 GCA_955652835.1 Candidatus Dormiibacterota bacterium | reverse complement strand
TCGGTCTTTTGATCCGGCGCGGGTATATTGCCTGCACTGAATCCCACAGATCGCGACCGCGACCTAGACCTGCATTGGGCCGCCCGCGCCATCGACCTCGCGCGCCAGGCGGACTACGCGACCAGCCCCAATCCGATGGTGGGCGCTGTCGTACTCGATGCGGATGGACTCAGAGCCGGCGAGGGCTTCCACCGCCAGGCTGGATCGCCGCACGCCGAGGAAGAGGCCCTCGCGGCCGCCGGCGAGCGGTCCAGAGGCGGCACGCTGTACGTCAACCTCGAGCCCTGCGCGCACGAGCACCGCAGCCCTTCATGCGCCCAGGCCGCGATTGACGCCGGTCTGCGCCGCGTCGTCGTCTCGATGTCAGACCCCGACGAGCGCGTGCGTGGTGCCGGCCTTGCGATGCTGGAGAGCGCCGGCATCGAGATCTCAGTCGGCCTGCTCGAGGATCGGGCCCGCAAGCTGAACGAGTTCTACATCAAGCATCGCCTGACCGGCCGCCCCTTCGTGACCGCCAAGTTCGCCATGAGCCTCGACGGCAAGATTGCGACGCGAACAGGCGAGTCGAGGTGGATCACCGGCGAGGAGTCACGCGCGCACGCGCACAGCCTCCGGCACGCGCACGACGCGATCCTGGTCGGCGTCAACACGGTGATCGCGGACGATCCCGAGCTCACGGTCCGAGTCAACGGCGACAGATCGCGCCAGCCACTGCGCGTAGTCGTCGATTCACAGCTTCGGATCCGGCAATCCGCCAAGATCGTCGGTGCCAACACGCTGATCGCCACGACCAAGCCCGGTCGCGTGGGAGCCGCCGAAATCCTTCGCCTACCCGCCGCGGCCGACGGGCGCGTAAGCCTCCCGGCGCTGCTGGACGAGCTTGGCAACCGCGGGATGCTCAGCCTGCTGGTCGAGGGAGGTGCGGAGGTCCACGCATCGTTCTTCGCCGAAGGCTTGGTTGACAAGGTGTTCGCATACGTCGCCCCCCGCCTGATCGGCGGCAAGGAGGCACCTGGCCCGCTCGCTGGAAATGGGGTGGACCATCTGGTCGCGTCGACCCAACTCCGCGAGCTGGATTTCGCCCGGCTCGGCGACGACCTCATGATCACGGGATACATTGATGTTCACCGGGATCGTTAGCGCCGTCTCCAAGGTGGTCGCGGCCGACGCGAATCGCATCGGCATCGACCATGCCTGGGTCGCCCGCCGGCTGAAGATCGGGGGCAGTATCGCTGTGAATGGCTGCTGCCTTACCGTCGTGAAAAAGAGGGGACCGGTCTTTTACGCAGACGTCGTGCCTGAGACCCTGCGCCGGACCAATCTGGGTGCTCTGCGCGTGGGTAGCGAGGTAAACCTCGAGCTGCCTCTGAGCGCCACTTCGCTGCTGGACGGTCATCTCGTTCAGGGTCACATCGACGCGACCGGCGCCGTCAGGTCAGTAGAACGTGCAGCGTCAGGGCTGGAGGTCACCATCGAGCTTCCTGCAGCCGTTTCAAGATTCGTCGCCGTCAAAGGATCCATCGCCGTGGACGGCGTGAGCCTCACTGTGGCGGCGGTAGACAAGCCTCCCGGCACATTCAGGGTCGCGCTGATCCCGCACACACTCGAAGCGACGCTCGCAGGTGGCTACAAACGAGGGTCGATGGTCAACCTCGAAGCCGACGTCGTTGCCCGGTACGTGGCCCGAAACCTCCGCCGGTAACATTCGTCAGGCAAATGGGGCTGGCTTCCGTGCCTGAGGCGATCGCCGACTTCGAGGCGGGCAAATTCGTCATCGTGGTCGACGACGAGGACCGCGAGAACGAGGGGGACCTAGTCGTGGCCGCTCAGCTGGTGACGCCTGAGCACATCAGCTTCATGACGCGACATGGCTCGGGCCTTGTCTGCATGCCGGTCATTGCGCGGCGCCTCGACGAGCTCGGCATCGCGCCGATGGTTGAGCACAACACCAGCCGGCTCGGCACTGCATTCAGCGTGAGCGTCGACGCCAAGGACAACACGACCACAGGCGCGTCGGCGCACGACCGCGCCGCCACCATCCGCAAGGTACTCGACCCATCGGCGAAAGCCTCCGACTTCTCGATGCCCGGCCACACCTTTCCTCTACGCGCCGCCGACGGAGGAGTGCTGACTCGCGCGGGCCAGACCGAAGCGGCGGTCGACCTTGCGATATTGGCCGGCCTCTATCCCGCCGGCGTGATCACCGAACTCATGAAGCCCGACGGCGAAATGGCTCGCATGCCCGAGCTCGAGCGCTTTGCTGACGAGCATGAAATCAAGCTCATCACGGTCGAGCAGCTCATCGCGTACCGGCGCAGGAACGAGAAGCTGGTGGTGCGGCGAGTCGAAGCAACGATTCCCATTGGCGCGAAAGAGCCGAGGATGTGGAAGCTTTACGCCTACGAAGACATCCTGCGTCATGAGAACCACCTGGCATTGGTTCTCGGCGACATCGACTCGAAGATGCCTGTACTGCTGCGCGCGCACTCCGAGTGCCTCACTGGTGACATCTTCGGGAGCTTGCGATGCGATTGTGGTGCGCAGCTCCACGCTGCCATGGAGACGATCGCGGCCGCCGGCGTGGGCGTGATTCTCTACATCCGCCACCAAGAAGGCCGCGGTATTGGCCTTCTCGACAAGCTGCACGCGTACAACTTGCAGGACCGCGGGCTCGACACGGTTGAGGCCAACGAAGCCCTGGGCCATCCCGCAGACAAGCGAGATTACGGAATTGGGAGCCAGATCCTTTACGACCTGGGCGTGCGCAAGATTCGGCTGTTGACCAACAATCCGAAAAAGATCTACGGGCTGGAGGGGTTCGGTCTCGAGGTGGTCGAGCGGGTCCCGATCAGCGTTACGTCCAACCCGCACAACGAGCGATACCTCAAGACCAAGAAAGACAAGCTCGGACACCTTCTTTAAGCGGTGGGTGAGAAGGGTGCCAAGCCAGACCTGAGCGGAGCCGATCTGACCATCGCCGTCGTCGTCGCACGATTCAACGAGGACGTGTCGAAGCGCTTACTGCGTGGCGCTCTCGCCGCGCTCGAAGAGCACGGAGTCGAGGATCCTGACGTTTATTGGGTGCCGGGCTCGCTGGAGCTTCCGGTCACCGCGCTGGCGTTGGCAGAGAAGGGCGGCCACGATGCAATCGTCTGCCTTGGGTGTGTGATCAGAGGCGAGACGTATCACTTCGAGCTGGTTGCGGGACAGGCGGCTGCCGGCATCATGCAGGTACAGCTCGACACCGGTGTACCCATCACCTTCGGCGTGCTGACGACGGACGACAAGGAGCAGGCATTTGCCCGCTCCGGTCCGAAAAACAACAAAGGCGCCGACTCGGCCGAGGCGGCGATCGAGATGGCCAACCTCCTCCGTAGCATCCAGGGATAGCCGTTTCTTAACAACCTGGGTTGCCAAGGCTTGACCTCGGCCGTACTCTGACGCGCGGTTCGGAGCGCGAGTTGGGGGCAATCAGTAGGTCCCATCCTTATCGTCGCTTGCGCGCAGGCACTCGCCAGGGAGGTTGGAGGGCCCGCACGGCGAACCCTGCAGCGCTATCCGCCGGTCGAGATAGCCACCACGCTCGTCCCGGCCGGCGCGACAACAAAGCCATCGGTTGCCGCCGGCGTGCTGAAATGCTGCGTCGAGCCCATGCTCTTCGAGTAAACGACAGCGCCGGACGAAGGATCGAGCGCATATAGAGTGCCGTCGGGATCGAGCGCCCACACCGCGCCCGCCGCGACGATCGGCGACCCAAGAATCGGGTGCGGCGCATGCCACGCGACAGCGACCGAGCTCGAGGTGACCGACAGCGCGTACAGGCCGTCGGCACACGGTACGAAAACAGTGGATCCGGTCCAGGCCGTGCCGCCCCACGACCCAGAGCAGACCGGCGCCCGCGCGACCTGACCGCCGATCCCACCCAGGCTTCCGAGCTTCAGCAGAAAGGCGACGCCCTCCTTGCCGATCGCCAGCGCGACGCCCAGTGGTGGAATGACCGTCGCCCCGACCGAGCCGAGATCCGTGTCACTTCCATTCAGGGCGGCCCAGTTCCCTGGCGCGAAGTAAGAACGTACAGTCCGCAGGTCCGGTGAGAGCTGCACAACCGAGTTGCTGTAGTCGAACGCTGATGACGAAGCACCGTTGCCGGTGACCACGTACACACTGCCATCGGGTCCGACCGTCGCGCCCTGGGCGCTCCAGATGCCCGCTTCCCGCGTGGTCGGCACCTTGTAGGAAAGGACCCCGCCACCTTTCAGCGGCACCGCCTCGACGTACCCGTGGTAGGGCCCGCAGTCACCGAACAGCCCGCCAAGCGGCACATAGACGTAGCCGGAACCGAGTGCCAGTGCCCCTCGCTCCTGCTGCACCGACGGGTCGGATCCCGGCGGGTCGACATCCAGCTGGGAGACAACCGACCCATCGACGAGACTCAGCGTGAAGAGCATGTGATGGTGGGTGCGGAGGAAGGCGACGACATAGAGACGGCCGGCGACCGGGTCGGCTGCCGGCGTCCCCGTGATGCCGGTCACCGGGCCGATGTTGCCGCACGGCAGCGATGCCGCGTCGACGGGGTCGCCGAGGTGGATCTTCCAGACCACGGATCCGCTGAACAGGTCGAGTGAGTACACAGTGTTGTTTTCCGTCGCGGCGAGCACGTGACCGGCGACGATCAGCGGCGAGGCATATACGTCGCCATCGAGCTGCGCCGTCCACGCAGCAGCTGGCGAGCTGAGCGCCGGGGTCGCGGGCCCGACACCGGTGCGAGCGCTGTTGCGGTGGTACTCGGTCCAATCGGCGGCGAGGACAGGGCCGGCAGAAGCCGGCGGGGCCGCCGAGCGTACGGGGCTGGGCGAGGCCGACGACAACGAGCCGCACCCGGTCTGGACCACCGCCAGAGCCAACCCCAGGCCAAGCAGCACGCGCGACCGAACCCTAGTCGGGGATATCACAGCCCCCAGCTGAACTTCCGAACCGGTTCGAGCCGCGCGCGCTCCGGCGCGATCAGACGAGCGTGGCCCTGAATCGCGACACCACGCTTCGGACCCATCGCGTCGACGACCATCGCCGCCCGAGGCTCGGCCTGGATGTTGCGCAGCTTGACTCCATCGACGTCGAACTCGAGCGCACCCTCGTCATCCACGGCATACATCACCGGGGTTACGTGCGCCCATCCGGAAGGCCCGACGGTGGCGAAGCGCCCGATCCGCTGTGAGCGCAGGAACTCGAGCTCGGCCGGACTGAACACCATCTTTCATCACATCCTAGACTCAAGGGTCCACGTGGCAAAGACAGCTGACACAAGCATCGAAACGATCGGCGGTTACACCGTCCGGCGCCGCGAACCTCTCGACCGGCTCGATGGGGCGTACCTGGAGCTCGAGCACGATCGCACTGGGGCACGGCACATCCACATCGAAAGCAAGGACGACAACAATGGCTTCGCCGTCTTCTTCCCGACGGTGCCGATGGACTCCACCGGGGTTGCGCACATCCTCGAGCATGTCGTGCTCGCCGGCTCGCAGCGGTACCCGGTCCGCGACCCCTTTTTCAGCATGACCCGCCGCT
>CATPBO010000114.1 GCA_955652835.1 Candidatus Dormiibacterota bacterium | reverse complement strand
TGAGCGGCGCGTCCGGTCAGTCGCGATCCAGGAATTCGGTCACCAGCGACTGGAAGTGGTGAACACCGTTCTCGCGCAACGCTGAGAACCGCCCGCGATTGTAGGAGCGCGACCGTAGGCCCTTCTGCACCTGCTCGCAGACTGCGATGTCCTCCTGCTGGATCTCATCCGAAAACGCGATCGTCTGCTGCATCGATTCCCAGCCCGCGCCGGTGCCGGGCTCCGCGAAGAACCATTCGAAGATGGTTAGGGTGCGGTCGACTCCCAGCGGGAGGATGACATTGGTGCTGATGTTGTCCTGGTAGATGTTCAGCATCGTGTTGGGGAAGATCCAGTAGTAGAGAGCGTTGTCCTCCGCGCCCGGCATGCGGATGTAGCGGCGATCACGACCCGGCACCTCGCCTGGCTTCAGCTCACGGATGGGCGCGTGCTGTTTTGAGTAGTAGCGAAATGTCTCGACGCGGTACTGGTCGTAATCCAGCTCCTTGAACAGACCCGGATGCGCGATGGGGAGGTGATATCCCTCCAGGTAGTTGTCCACGTAGACCTTCCAGTTGCACGCGATTTCGTAATCGCGCCGCTCGACGCGACGCATGTTCGACATCTCGTATCCGGCGTTCGCGATCTCTGACGGGATGGCGCCGATCCATTCCGCCAGCGGGGCTGCGTTGGGATCGAGGTTCGCAAAAACGAAGGGGCCCACCGTGTCGACCCGGATCGGCACAAGGCCGAAGTCGGCCTTGTCGAAGTCTTCGGTGCCCTCCATCTCTCGCGCGGCCTGCAGCTTGCCGTCGAGACCGTAGACCCAGCCGTGGTATCCGCACTGGAGCGACTTTCGATTGCCGCGCGTCGTCACCACCTGCGCGGCGCGGTGGCGGCACACGTTGTAGAAACCGCGCAGCTTTCCGTCCTGCGCATGGGTCAAGAGAATCGGCTCGTCGAGGATCGTGGTTGGCTTGAAATCACCGACTCGCGCGAGCTCGCTCATGTGCGCCACGAGCTGCCACGTGCGCGCGAAGATCCTGTCCTTCTCGAGTTCCAGGACGGCCGGGTCCAGGTACATGGTCGAGGGCAGCGTCGAAGCTCGCGCTACGTTGGTCTCGAGCCTGGACTCCACCCTGGCCATCACCGGACATTGTGGCGCGGCGTGCGCTACAAATGCCGCCGTGGCGATCATCCCCACGAACTCCGAGGCTTCGCCGTGAGTTCGCGGGGGCCCCTTATGTCATCCCTGGCGGTAGTCAACGGACTGGTATGGCCTCCGCGACACCGCGCCACCGCCGTTGCGGTCATGGGCGACCGCATCCTTGCCACCGGCTCGGACCACGACGTCCGCGCCCAGTGCGGCCGGCACACGCGCGTCATCGACGCCCGCGGCGGCAGCATCCTGCCCGCCTTCAATGACGCACACGTCCACTTCCTGATGGCGTCGCGTTCCCTGGCCGAGCTGGATCTCTACGGGGCTGAGACCCAGGGAGAGGTCGAGCGCCGGATCGATGCATACGCGGCGAGTCACAGCGGGCCATGGGTAATTGGAAGGGGCTGGTTCTACTCGGCGTTTCCAGGGGGCACGCCGGCAGTCGAGCTCCTGGACCGTCTGGTCCCCGACCGGCCCGCCTACCTCGAGTCGTTCGACGCGCATACCGGCTGGGCGAACACAAGGGCACTGGAGATCTCCGGGGCCTTTTCGACCGGCGTGCTCAAGGAGGCGGCCATGCGGGGCGTGACGCGCCACATCCCAGCACGGTCCAGGGACGAGGACCTCGAAGCTCTGCGGGCGGGGATGCGCGTGGCCGCCGAACACGGAATCGGCTCGGTTCAAGAAGCCGGCGAGGGGCAGGACGAGCTCGAGCTGTGGGATGCGCTGCGCGACGCGGATGAGCTGACGCTTCGCGTGCGCCTGGCGTTCGACATGGTTCCCGGACTCGATTCCGCAGCCTGGAAGGAGCGGCTGACCCTTTACGACGACCTGGCTCACGGCCGCAGGAACGACGCCTGGATCGCAGCAGGCATCCTCAAGGCGTTCGCGGACGGAGTCGTCGAGTCAGGCACCGCCGCGCTGCTCGATCCTTATATAGGAACGGCGGGACGCGGCGAGCCGCAGTGGGCGCCGGATGAGCTGGCCGAAGCCGTCAAGGCCGCCGACGCGCGCGGCTGGCAGGTCCAGGTGCATGCCATCGGCGACGCGGCGATCCGGCAGGCGCTCGATGCATTCGCCGGCGCGACAATTGAACTCCGGCATCGCATCGAACACATCGAGGCGCCCTCGCCGCTCGATCTCCCCCGCTTCGCCGAGCTCGGCGTCATCGCCAGCATGCAGCCTCAGCACGCCGAGCCCAATCGCAACCTGCTCGAGATCTGGTTGCCCAATCTCGGAGCGGAGCGGGCTGCCTTCGGCTGGCCGTGGCGCTCGATCCTTCATTCAGGGGCCCGGCTCGCCTTTGGCACTGACTGGCCGGTTGTGCCCCTCGACCCGGCGGCAAGCCTCCACGTTGCGGTCACCCGCCAGACTCGGGCAGGCAAGCCAGCCGGCGGCTGGCTCCCCGACCAGCGACTCAAGCTTGCCGAAGCGGTGGCGGCCTGGACTTTTGGCGGCGCGTACGCGGAGCACGCCGAGGATCAGAAAGGGACGCTGGCGGACGGCATGCTCGCCGACATCGCCGTGCTCGACGGCAACATCGTCGCGACGCCGACCTCAGAGCTGCATGCGCTGAAGGTGACCGCCACGATCGTCGGCGGCCGGGTCGTGTACGAAAGCTGACGGGCCGCTGCGACCCGGCCCGTCAGCTGAAGATCAAAGCCCGGGTGCGCCTGCCGGGATGGGCGTCGGGCCCACCGCCTCCCCAGGTTGAGTGTTCACGACGTGCCTCCGGCCCACTGCCCAGAAAATGACCGCGAGTACAGCCAGAACGGCGAGCACCCCGAACGTCGCCAATTCGAAGTTGGACCTGCTGAGCCCCGAAACATCGCTGCCCCAGGCAGACGTGAAGAGACTCGGCCAAACCGAAAAGACGGTTGCGGCGATGACCCAGAACAGGGTGAGGATCACGGCCACCCACGCGCCGAGATTGCCCCCCGGGACCCTGTAAGGCCTTCGGACATTCGGATACTTTCGCCGGAGGGTGATCAGCGCAGGGAAGATCAGAATGTACGAGAACGTGGTGGTCGAGATGACGAGACCGAGCACGACCTTGAAAAAAGCACCCAGGTTGCCGCTCGTCAAGTTGAAGGCCAGAAACATGAAGATCGTCGCGATAACCCCTGAGAGGACATTCACGACCACAGGCGTGCCGAACCGGGAGGAGAAGTAGCCGAGCTGCTTGGGGCCTGAACCAGCCAGGGCGGCGATAGCCATCAGCCGGTCCGAGCCCATGAGCCAGGTCGTGCCGCTCGACAAGAGCACAAAGACAAAAGCCGCGCCGACAATGACGTTGAACCCGCTAGCTGCGCCACCTAACGCACCGCTGACGGCGCTCTGGTAGCCAGAGACGAAACCGGAGACGCCGCTGAGCTGCTTGGACGAAAGGATGAGGATCACGCCAATAATCGGGACCGCGTAGCCGGCAGCTGACAGCAAACCTGCGGAGATCACAGCACGCGGAACATCCCGCTGCGGGTTGTCCATCTCCTCACTCGCATTGGTTTGCAGCTCGAACCCAACCCACTGGAAGACGAGCACTCCGATCACGCCAACAAATACGGTGATATCGGCCGTCGGAATGAATCCGGACAGGCTGCCCTGGAACCCGTGCTGAAAGCCGGATGAGATGACGAGAATCGCGAAGAAACCAAGAAGGGTCAGCCTGAGGATTGCCCCCAGGTTTGGCACCCATTTCATATATCGCAGGGAGAGGATGTTCATCGTGACTGCTGTCCAGATGAAGAGGATGCCAATGACGACCTCGGCGCCCAGGTTGTTCACGAAGTGTGTGCCCCATAGGGCGTCCATCGCAGCGATGGCGGTCGCTGATAGAGTGCCGCCGAGCCAGATCGGGTTGCTCAGCCAGTAAAGGACTCCGACCACGGCTCCCGAAAAGTGTCCGTAGGCAAGCCTTACCCAGTCGTAAGTGGCGCCTTCGGTCGGGAACGCGGTCCCCAGTTCGGCGGTGATCAGGCCATAGGGGATCAAGAAAGTGGCCGCCGAGACGACAAGCCAGAAGACCGCCTGGGCGCCGTACGAAGACGATTGTCCGATGGTGTCGAGAGCCACGATGGCGCATACCGTGAAAAAGATCATGTCGAAGCGGAACAGCGACTTCTTTAGCTTGCGTTTCTCGGCTACAAGCTCGGCAACAGCGGCAGTGTCCCCCATCCAAACCCTCCCCGGCTTTTGACGCTGAAATGAAATTGGCCACAATTAGAGATCCACGGCCCATCGCTGTCAAGAAGGACGAACGAATGGCGACCACGACCACGCGCGAAATGCCGGCAAGCCGAGTCGCCGAGCTCATCCACGGCGAGGAAGAGAGGTTCCGCCAGGCTCGGCCCCGCTCCCGGAAGCTCTGGACGGAAGCTCGCCAGGTAATGCCTCGGGGCGTGCCCTCATCTTTTCAGGACGCATCTCCCCAGCCCGTCTTCATGGAGAAGGGCAAGGGCAGTCGCGTTTGGGACGTGGACGGCAACGAGTACGTCGACTTCCACAACGGGTTCGGCGTCATGGTGGTCGGCCACGCACATCCCAAGATCGTCGAGGCGGTGCGGCGGCAGATCGCCCTCGGCTCGCACTTCGCCCAGCCGGTCGAGGATGGCGTGACCGTCGCCCGCGAGCTCGCCCGCCGCTTCGGTCAGCCGAAGTGGCGCTTCACAAATTCAGGGACTGAGTCGACCGAGGACGCCGTCAGGATGGCGCGCGGCTTCACCGGCCGCGAGCGGCTGATCAAGATCGAGTCGTCTTACCACGGACACCATGACGCTGTGATGGTTTCCGTCGAGCCGCCGCCTGCCCTGATGGGGCCGCCCGACGCGCCCGCGTCAGTGCCCCAGAGCGAAGGCATACCGGCCGCCATCGTCGGGCTCACAAGCGTGGTCCCGTTCAACGACCTGCCTGCGCTCGAGAAGGCCTTCGCCCGGCATCGCGACGAGGTCGCGGCGGTCATCGTCGAGCCCGTGATGATGAACATCGGGATTGTTCTACCCGACGCCGGCTACCTGGCGGCGATCAAGGACCTGGCGCACCGGCACGGGGCGCTCCTGATCTTCGACGAAGTCAAGACGGGGGCTACGATTTCTCCCGGCGGAGCATCGGAGCGGTTCGGTGTGACCCCGGACCTCATCGCCTTGGCCAAGGCGATCGGCGGCGGCCTGCCCTGCGGCGCGGTCGGCGGCCGTGAGGATGTGATGGGCGTGATCGAGGACAAGCGCGTCGTTCAGGTGGGCACCTTCAATGGCAACCCGCTGACTATGGCCGCCTCCAAGGTGACGCTGCTCGAGATCCTTGACGACAAGGCTTACGCGCATTTCGACGCGCTGGCGGAGACGCTGCAGGGGGGCCTCGACGAGGTGATCGGCGAGCACGAACTGCCGTACCACGTGATCACGCTCTCAGCGCGCGGCGGCGTCACGTACCGCGCTCAGCGGGTCCGAAACTATCGCGATTACCTCGAGATCGACAAGTCGCTGGCCTACCTGAGCTGGCTCTACCAGTGCAACCGAGGCGTGATGATGGCGCCCGGGGCCGAGGAGAACTGGACGCTTTCCGTGCAGCACTCGGTCGAAGACGTCCAGCGCTACGTGGACAACTTCGCCGAGATGGCCAAAGACCTCAGTTCCTGATTTAGCACCGGTGTCGCGCCTGGGTGGGATGTACGGCCCTGACGTGACGTTTCTTGGCGTGGAACGCTGTGACCTGGCCCAGCCGGCCACGCTGGCGGGCGCAGACGTCGTGATCATCGGCGCCCCATACGACGCCGGCACGTCATATCGGTCGGGCGCCCGCTTCGGGCCCAAGATGATCCGGACCACCGACTACCTGCCTCACGACAGCTCGCGGCCGCACCTGGCGCTGAGGGTCGACCCACTCCGTGAGATGCGCGTCGTGGACGCGGGCGACATCGAGATGGCAGGCGTCGAGGGAAGAGTTCCTCTCGATGCCCTGGAGAATGCCGTCCGCGTCGCGACTGAGGCCGGCGCCATCCCGGTGGTATTGGGTGGCGACCACACGATCGCCTGGCCAGACGTGACTGGAGTGGCGCGGGTCAAGGGTTGGGGCCGTGTCTCGGTCATCCACTTCGACGCCCACGCCGACACCGGGACGATTCAATTTGGCAGCCTCATCGGGCACGGTCTGCCGATGCGCCGGCTGATCGAGTCAGGCGCTTGTCGAGGCGACCGTTTTCTCCAGGTTGGCCTGCGGGGTTACTGGCCGGAGCCGCCCACACTGCAGTGGATGGCGGAGCAGCGGATGCGCTCGTTTGAGATGCACGAGGTGGTGCGCCGCGGCCTGGATGAGGTGCTCACCGAGGCATTCGCGATCGCGGTCGATGACTGCGACGGGGTCTTCGTGTCGGTCGACATGGACGTCGTCGATCCCGGCATGGCACCTGGAACAGGCACGCCAGAACCCGGCGGTCTGACCGGCCGCCAGCTGCTCGACGCGGTGCGGCGAATCGCGATCGAGCTGCCGGTGGTAGGGATCGACGTGGTGGAGGTCGCGCCGGCCTACGACTCCGCGGAGATCACGTCCTTCCTGGCCAACCGCGTGGTCCTCGAAATGCTCTCAGGGATCGCGTATCGGCGCAAAGGCGGGACATGGGACAGCATCCCGCCGACCTTGCTCGGCGGTCGTTAGCTTTCCCTGTACGGGCCGATCATCTTGGCAAGCTCCTCGAGCTTCGCCAGCGCCTGGTCCCTGCCGTCCGGCGGCACGTAGTAGATGCAGCGCTCGACGCCCGCCTTCGCAAGGCGTTCGATCTCGCTGGCGATCGGCTTGGGGTAGCACGTCACGGGGATGGGACTGCGGCCGGCTGCGCGCGCCATTTCCTGGAGCTCTGGTATCCGCTCGATCACGTCGCCGCGATTCGGCATCCAGCCATCCGCGTAGCGAACGACACGCTCGAGGATCTTCGGCCCGCTGCCGCCGAGGATGACCGGCGGGTACGGCTTCTGGACCGGCTTTGGCCAGCACCACATCGGTCCGAAGCTCACCATCTCGCCGTGGTGCTCAGCCTCGTCCTGGGTCCATATCGCCTTCACCGCCTCGACCCTTTCGCGCAGTAGCTTCCACCGCGTGCTGAAGACGGTGCCATGGTCCTCCATCTCCTCGCGATTCCAGCCCGCGCCGATGCCAAAGATGAATCGTCCGTTGGAAACCAGGTCGACGCTGGCGACTTGCTTGGCAGTGTGAATGGGGTCGCGCTGGATTAGCAGGCAGATGCCGGTGGCGACGCGAATCGTCTTGGAGGCCAAAGCGGCGACGGTGAGCGCGACAAACGGATCCATCGTGTGCCAGTAGTGCTTGGGCAGCTCCCCGCCACTAGGCCATTGAGACTTACGGCTCACCGGGATGTGTGAATGCTCGGCCACCCACAGCGACTCGAAGCCCAGCTGTTCAGCGGCCGGCGCGAGCTCCGCCATCGATATCGCGTAGTCGGTGGGAAAAATTGCGACCCCGAACTTCACCTGTCAATCGTGACGGATCTCAGCGACTGGCCGGCACCAGGCAACTACCAGACGGCGAGCAACGTCCTGCGGATCAATTCCGGCGACGTGCCTATCTGCGCGTCGAGCGTGGTGAACAACGCCGACACCACCCTCGCGTCCAGCCGCCGCCCAGCCTCTTCCTTCAGCACCCCGCGTGCTTCCACCGACGTGCGGGCTTTTCGGTAAGGGCGGTCAGATGTCAAGGCATCGTAAGTGTCAGCGACCGCCACGATCCGGGCCTCGATGGGGATCGATTCAGCGCCCAGCCCATATGGGTAGCCACTGCCGTCGAGACGCTCGTGGTGGTAGAGCACGGCGAGGATCTCCCGCTTCGATCGGCCGTCGCCCAGGAGGGACAGGCCCATTTCCGGGTGCGTCTTCATCAAGGTCCATTCCGGTTCGTCCAGAGGCGAGTGCTTGTCCAGGATCTGGTCTGGGATGGCGAGCTTGCCGATGTCGTGCAGCAGGCCGGCCTGGGCGAGCACCCGGAGCTCTGCCGTCGTCATCGCCAGCTGGCGTCCAATCTTCACGCACAGCTGAGCAACGCGATGATTGTGGCCGCGCGACTCCCGGTCCTTGACCATGTGGCCCAAGACCACGACTGCATCCAACCACCCTTTGATCTGAGGTACCGGACGTACAACCACTGGGGAACCCTCCTCCCAACTGGCTTACCGGCTTGGGTCACCGATTCCTTACTGACGCTCAGTAGGACAACGGTCGGTAGGTCGATCTGGGTCGCCAGGCCTGGCAAACAATCACCGGCTACTTTGCGTAGCCCACCCAGTTCGGGGGTACGCTAACGCCGCTGTGAGCCAGAACCCGAGCGCGGCGGCCGGCCAGGTTTCGGCAGACGGCCAGTTCCGTTGGGACGGGCAGCAGTGGGTACCCATACCGCCAGGCACGCGCGAGCCGACGCCCTGGACGCGCCCGATGCAGCTCGCGGCCGCCGGCCTGTTCGCGTTCGAAGCGGTGTACTCGGTGGTGACCGCGATTGCGTTCATCAACCACGACGCCATGCTCAAGGCGATCAGGGCTCAAGGAACACAGATCCCATCCGGCACGAGCGTGGACACGGTTGTCAACATCGCGATCGGCACCACCATCGCCGTGATCGTTTTCTTCGCGATCTGCGAGCTGGTCGTCGCCGCCGGCAGCTATCTCGGCTGGCGCTGGATATTCTGGGCGGCTCTCATCCTCTTTGGGCTCGGCGGCCTGGGCGCTTTAACCAACCTTCCGACACTGTTCAAGCCGGAAACCTCACCCATACCCCTCCCGGCCGTGCTCGTGAGCGAGCTGGCATCGATCCTGAGCCTTGGGATGTTCGTATGGATGTTGATCGGCGTGATCAAGTTCGGCCCCTGGGCGATGAAAAAGCCCGGAGCATAGGCTGGTCAGTCGGGCGCCACGAACTCCAGGCAGCGCGTCCCGCGCAAGTCGAGCCAGTAACGTCCCCGCCCGTGCACGATGCGCATCAGGACCTGCTCGCAGGATGGGCAGCGCACGACCACTCCGGGCGCGTTCAGGTAAACGTCGACCCGCCCCACCACGCTGACTGAACCACAACCCGCGCAAGTCGTCTCTGAAGTGGTCATCTCCATGGTGAAAATCTCACGCAGGAGTCCCGCGATCGCGTTTCCATCCAGCTTCGCCTCGGACATCTCCATGGTCATCCTCCTGTGGCGCCAAATCGCTCGGTCTTGATCGACAACGGGTCGTACCCCAACTCGACGAGCAGAGACGCCGCTGTCTCGACGAACGCGGTCGGCCCGCAGATGAACACTGCAGGTGCTTGCTCTTTGGGCCACGCGACCTCCCGCAACATCTCGCGATCGATCCTCCTTCCGTAGCCGCTCCAGCCGGTGGGTTGTGCGCGCGTCAGCGTGTGCGCAACGTCAAGACCGTCGCCGGCTGAAGCGCACCGGTCCAGCTCGTCCCGGTAGATGATGTCCTCCGCGCTGCGCGACGAGTAAAGCAGCCGCGTCGGGACCTTGCCACCTGCGGCAGCGCGATGCCGGACCATAGCCATCAGCGGCACGATGCCCGACCCTCCCGCGATCAAGAGCAACGGCCGCGCCTCGCCTGCCTTCCACACGAAATAGCCCCCGATCGGTCCACGCAGCTCGACCTTGTCCCCCACCTTCACCTCGCCGACCAGGTATGGCGAAACCTCGCCGTCCTCGAGCCGCTCGACGGTGATCGCCAGGCGTGGATCCTCCGGCGCCGACGCGATCGAGTAGCTGCGCTGGGCCTGGTAGCCGTCGTCCGCGGTCAAGCGGACGTCAACGTGCTGCCCGGCGTCGTGGCCCGGCCATTCCGGCACCTGCAGCACAAGGCTCGCCACACGAGGCGTTTCCTGGATCAGCTCGGCCACCTGGCCAAGCTGCCACTGGATTCTCAATCTCCCCAGTACCGCTGCTCGCGCCAAGGATCGCCCCGCATGTGATATCCGTTCGACTCCCAGAATCCCGGCTGCTCTTCGTTTTGCAGCGTGATGCCGCGAACCCATTTCGCGCTCTTCCAGAAATAGAGATGTGGCACAAGCAGGCGCACCGGCCCACCGTGCTCGGGGTGCAGGGGCTGGCCGTCGTACTCGTACACGACCCATGCCTTCTTTCCCGTCAGGTCATCGAGCGGCAGGTTCGTGGTGTAGCCCCCGTCGGAGAAAACGGTGGCGAAGTCCGCGGCCGACTCGACGCCGTCAAGCAGAGTATCGACCGACACGCCTGTCCAGGAGGTGTCGAGCTTCGACCATTTGGTGACGCAGTGGATGTCCGCCGTGAGGGTTTCAGTGGGCAGCGCGCGAAATTCCTTCCACGTCCATTGCTTAGGCTCGTCGATCTCGCCGGTGACGGAGAACGTCCACACGTCCAGTGAAACGCGCGGGGTCGGTCCCGCCGCCAGGACCGGGAAGTCGGTGACCACATGCTGACCTGGCGGGACGCGCGAGCTGGACACATTGTCGCGCCGCTTGCCACGAAACCCGCGCGAGATAAAGCCCATCACCCCACCTCCTTGGTAGGCATAGTAAGGCGCGGCGGCCGCTGGACCGCCGCGCTGTCGGAAACCTGGTCGTCGCCGATTAATTCGCCACTATTCCGAACGGAGTCGCTCCCGACGGGAGGGCAAAGGGCGACCCGGAAAGCTCGTTCAAGGTGCCTCCGGAGACTGCGAACGCGCTTACTGCGGCAGTCGCTGCGTCGACGACATACAGAGTGCGGCCGTCCGGGCCCAGGCGGGCGTCGAACGGTCGGATGCCTGGCTTTCCCTTGAACGCGGACGAGCTCAAGTAGCTCAAAGAACCATCCGCCAGGATGCGGTAGCTGGAAATCGTTGTGTTGCCGGTGTTGACGGTGAAGAGATATTTCCCGTCGCTGGTTATCTCCACCCAGCACGGGGCGGTCTGGCCGTCAGCGAAAGGCGAGCTTTCAATCGGGCTGAGATTGCCGGATCGGGTCACGTTGAAGGCCGACACCGAGCCATTGCCCGGGCCGCCATGCGCGTTCGAGACATAGAGGTGGCGGGGGTTGGCCGGAGAGAACTCGCTTCCAAATGGCCCCGCTGCCTGGGCGGCAAATGGGGAATCTTCGGCGGGAGTGAGCCGCCCTTCCTCATCGACGACGAAGCTGTCGATGCGGAACGTGCTGGCAACGGTGGTGCCGACCTCGACGCCGATGAGATTCGTCCCGGTCGAGTTGAAAAGTATGTCTCCTGGATTGGCGGTGCTCGGCAGCTCGAACGTTGAGTCGCTCAGCGGAACCAGGCGCCCGCCGTCGGTGAGCCTGAATCCTGTGTAGTTGCTGCCTGTGCCGGTGGTCTTGTCGCCCTCGTTAGCCACGTAGACGAGGTTGCCGTGAACGGCGATGCTCACCGGTTCTACACCGCCCGATGAGACAGGCCGTCCAACCGCACGCAGAGAACCATCGCGTCGTATGCGAAGCACCGAAATCTGGTTGCTGCCTGCGTCGACCGCAATCACGTAGAGTCCATCGCCGCTCAATTGCAGCGCACCCTGGGAGCCGACGATGGTGCCGGTCCCCTGCCCGCCTGCAGCGAATGGAGAGCCGGCAAGCGGGGTCAGGCTGCCATCCGCGTGACGCACAAACCCGCTGATCGTGTTGATCCCAGCAGTGTTGTCGTTGACGTAAACGTGGCCCCCAGTTTCCTCCTCGGCAGCAACGCTCAACGAGAGGCCGCCGCCTAAACTCGCGGCCACCACCAGCGCCGCCGTCGCCTTCCCGATTCGAAGCAAAGCTCGCAACAACGCATCCTCCTTGCGATCATCCGAGGCCACCCACGTGGCCGGTCGGTGATGAGTGCAGCTGGAGGGCGTCGCGTTACGGCAGCCGCCAGTTTCGAAATGCTTCGAGCAGCTCGCGCTCGACGGGTTCCGGGATCGGCTCGTCGGCAAGCCTGCCGACCAGCCTTCTCGTCACCCGCATCTGCGCCAGGTACGCGCGGCAGCCGTCACAACCCGCGATGTGCTCCTCGAATCGGGCGCGGTCGGCGGCCGACAGCGTGCCTTCGAGGTAATCGGTCATCAGCTCCACAACCTGGCGGCAGTTCATCCGAGGTACTCCTCGAGCATTTTTCGCACCGCAGCCCGGGCCCGATGCAGCCTGACCCGCTGGTTTGCCGCAGAGATGCCTAGCAGCGCGCTCACCTCGACGGCCTCGAACCCGGCCACGTCGCGCAGAAGGATGACCTCGCGCTGCTTGGGCGGCAGGGACTCGATCGCCGCCTTGACCTTCTGAAGAGTCTCGCCGCCAAGCACCTTCGACTCGGGAACGTTGTCCCAGCTGTGTGGGCCGGCCCGCCACATTCCATCTGAGCCGAAGCGCGATTGATCTACTGTCGGCCGGCGGCTATCCGAATCGTCACGCCGCCAGAACGACGCGAATGGCAGGATGCGGGCCTCCTTGCGCCGCCGGGCGCGAGCGACGTTGATCACGATTCCAAAGATCCAGGTCTTCAGCGACGATCGCCCTTCGAATCGGTCAAGGCTGCGCAAGCACGTGAGCCAGGCTTCCTGCACGACGTCCTCCGCCACGCCCCGATCACCCACATGGCTCATCGCCAGCCTCAGCATCGGGCCGTGATGGCGGTGAATGAGTGACTGGAATGCGGCCTCGTCACCGGCTTTGAGCGCTTCGAGCTCCGAGTCGTGGATGTGTTCAGCCTCCGCCGGCGAAGGATATGAGCGCGACCTAAAAGGCAAAGGTTGCACAACCGGCCATCAGTGCTTGGTGTCGGAAGGGGTCAGATCGTTACAGGTGAATTTGAACTGTTACGTGGAAGACTTTCGCCAGTCCAACGCCGGACCGAGCTTCTTCTCGAAAAGCCCGGCCACCTCCCCAGGCTTGGGAAACCGGCGTGCCGCCTTCTTGCTGAATACGAGCTCGCCATCCAGCATCACCTCGAAGACTCCGCCGCTCCCACTCTGAAGCTCGACTGCACGCATGATCGGCGCCCACCGGCTCAGCACCTCGGCCGCCAGGCTCACGGCCTGGTCAAGGTAGTCTCAGGGAACGCAGTACTGGATCCGCACCTCATGCAGCGGGGCAATCACTTCGCTCGCATCCGGTTGTTCTTGGGATTGTGCTCGACCTCGGCCAGGCCAAGCGCTTCCATCAGGGGCGGCATATACATACCGAACCTACCACGGAGTCCTTTCTTGAGACCGTACCAACCGCCGACCGGGTTCTTCGCTGATCGACCCCAGGCTTCCACCGTGCCTTCGGCCGCCGGCTTCTGTTCATCGGCACTCCCCAAAGGCATCCAGTCGCCGTGCTTCTTCAGCATCGCGTGCAGGTCCTCGATTGCACGCAGCTGGTAACGCAGCTCTGTCTTGCCGACGACGCATACGATCGCCGGCGGGTCGAGCGACGCATCCTTGTACATGAGGTATTCAGACGACCCGCTGGGCGTCGTCAGCTGCCATGGTGATTCCTTGGTCCCCAATCCCTTCACTTTCGCGCTGGCCACTTCATTCCTCCTGTCGTAACAATTCTGTTACCGTAACGCGACCGTTACCATACTCCAGATGAAGGCTGCCATGCCGAAAGGCGATCCCTTCGATGCGCTCGGCAATTCATACCGGCGTGCCATCGTGGAGCTGTTGGCGGGAAAGCCTCGCTCGGTCCAGGAGATAGCGGACAGGCTGCCCATCAGCCGCCCGGCCGTTTCACGTCATCTCCGCCTGCTGAACAAGGCCGGCCTCGTCGCCGACGAGCAAATCGGCGCGCGGCGTCTGTACCGTCTCGACGAAGACGGCGCCGAGGTGGCGCGCAAGTACCTGTCGCAGGTATGGGGTCATGTGGGCACCGGCTTCCGACTGTTTGCTGAGATCACCAAGCCTGCCAAAGCTCGGCGATGATCGAACCGCTCAGGATGTCTTTCGTCGTGGCCTGCGCGCCAGACCATGCATTTGCTACCTGGACCCGCAAGGCTTCGTCCTGGTGGCCGGTCGAACATACCGCGTCACACGAGGCGGGATCGGAGATCGTCTTCGAGCCCGGCGTGGGCGGGCGGATCTTTGAGCGCACGCGCAGCGGCCGCGAGATCGATTGGGGCCAGATCGTGGAATGGGATCCACCCCGCCGCCTGCGCTACCTCTGGCATATCGCCACGGACAACGCGAATGCGACCGATGTCGAGATCGTGTTTCGCGAGCTTCCCAACTCGTCGACGAGGGTCGAGATTGAACACAGCGGATGGGAGCGTCTCGGCGAGATCGGGCAGGCATGGCGCGACGCGAATCACGCGGGGTGGGATGGGGTCCTACCTTCCTATGCAGGTTCGTGCCGAGTCAGCTGATCAGACGCTGAGCCGCGTGAGGCGCCAGAAGCGACCAGGCGGAAACAGCGGGTCGGCGGTGACCAGCGGGATGTCCAGGTTGTAATCCCCAAGCACCAGGTGGTCGGTGCCCTCCCTGGTGCCGGCCGCCAGCGGCTGGTCGACGACGATCGAACGTGTGTCGAGTCGCTGCCGTTTCACCATGCCCGGCCACTCGACCAGGTCGACGTCGACCGATGAGATCAGGTCCGACTGCGCACCCCATGGCATGAGATAGGTGGCGATGGCCTGGTTGCGCGCGATCTCCCGGTGGACGTGCAAGGCCGACTGCATCGATGCGATCAAGCTCTTGGCCGAGGTGAAGGCGGCGTCGAGGGTCGATTGCCCCATCACACATCCGTAGAGGGTGATCTGGTGCCCGTCGACTGTGACATTGGCGGCGAAGAGAAAGTTCGCGCCGCTGTTCAAGCCGGAACCAGTCTTGATGCCGATGATGCCGCTCTGGCCGAGCACGCTGTCCACGTTGTAGACGATCCCGGCCACGGGAAGCTGCGCCTGGGCCATCCCGACGACCTGCACGAACACCTCTTGCTTCATCGCCGCCATGCCAAGCGCCATGAGGTCGGTCGGAGTGCTGATGCTGCCTGGATTGGCGCCACTCGTGTCCGCAAACCTGGTATGGCTTAGCTTGAGTGCAGCCGCCCTGGCGTTCATCTTGGCCACGAAGGCTTCGATCGAACCCGCATCCCAGCGCGCGAGGGTCTCCGCCAGATTGTTTGCGGAAGGGATGAGCAGGGCCTGCAATGCCTGGAGCTCCGTCAGCGGCTCACCCACTCGGACCTCGACGACCGACTCCTTGTTGGCGGCATCAGCGTTGTACGTGGCGACATCGGCGTCGGTGATCGCGATTGTCGGGCCCGCCTGATCCTTCTGGAGAGGCTTGTCTTCAAGGACCACAAGTGCGGTCATCACCTTGACGACACTGGCGGCCGGTATGGGCTGCTCATTTCCAGAGCTTGCGATGAATCCGAGTTTTTCCTCACCGACTGCGCCCGACCCATGGCTCGGCCACGGCAGGGTCGGCGGCGTTCCGGCGACCACCTCCGACGCAGGTACCGTCCCGGTGGCGGCTACGGCTGGAATCGGGCGAAAGTAATTCCAGGTCGCCGCGCCGGCGACAACCAGCAACAACACGATCCCAATTCGAAGTCGCATGCCGGGAAAAACATAGCTAACCGCTCACCGGCGCTGCCGCCTTACTTCGTTGCAGACGACTCCTGACTGGTTCTGACAGCCTGACCCCGACATACGTGGCAAACGCGAGAGACGTGATGAAGAAGCTGACGGGGTGCGGAGAGTAGTAGGCGATGGCCAGACCGAGCCACGTGAACCAGAGCGCCAGCGCGATGCCGATGAGGATCGCGGCGGGCGGCCGGCTCGTGAACCGCACGGCGATGGCGGCCGGCGTGACGATAAGCGCGAAGATCAGCAGCACGCCCACCACCTGAACAGCCTCGGTGACGGCGACAGCGAGGATCGCCATAAAGGCGATCGACAGGACGGTGACCGGGACGCCTTTGGCGCTCGCCAGGTCCTCGTCCACAGACGAGAAAAGGAGTGGACGGTAGATCGCTACCAGGCCGGCGATGGTGATGATGCCCGCGACAAGCGTGATCACGACGTCGGTGGAGCTAATGCCGAGAATCTCTCCAAACAGCAAGGCATAGGCCTCGGTCGCATAACCGCGATAAAGAGAGATGAACAGCACGCCGAGGCCGAGTGTCCAGGCAAGCACTATCCCGATGGTTACGTCTCGCCCGCGCAGGCGGTTTCCCAAGACTCCAATCGTCGCGCCGCTTGCGAGGGTGAACGCCAGCAGCCCAAAGACGGGACTGATCCCCAGCACCACCGCACCGGTTGCTCCAGCGAACCCGATGTGTGAGAGGGCATGGGCGGCGAATGCGGAACCTCTCAACACGACGAAGTAGCCGATTGCCCCGGCGATGATGGCGACGATGGTGCCCGCCTCGAAGGCATGCACCATGAACGCGTAGTGGAAGAGCGCGGCCAGGTCGTCGAACAGATTCCAGCCGGGCGTCGGGGCGGTGTTGGAGACTGTCAGCAGGATTTCGAGCTCACGCATGTGGATGGCTCACCTCTTCCTCCAACCCGACGACGAACAGCCGGCCGCGGCTGTCGGTGAGGACCTCGACCGGCGAGGAGTAGATCTCGGTCAGGCGCTGCGACGTGATGATTTCCGCCGGCCGGCCCATCGCCAGCCTGCCTTGCGCGATGTACAGGACCAGGTCGATGTGAGGCAGCAGCAGGTTCACGTCGTGGGCGATGAGCAGGACGGTGAGCTGCCTCTTGCGAGAGACCTCCGTGATCAGCTGAACCATGGCTCCCTGATTTCGCACGTCGAGGTGCGACAGCGGCTCGTCCATCAGCAGCAGGCGAGGCCGCCCCACCAGGGCTTGCGCGAGCAACAGGCGCTGCTGCTCACCGCCTGACAGGCTTCCCAGAGGCCGGTCTGCGTAACCGCTCGCGCCTACGGCATCGATGGCTGCTTGTGCTGCGGCCGCGGATTCACGCCGCCCCCCGAGCCGCACCCCCCAGCGATGGCCGTCGACCCCCAGACCGACGAAGTCCCGGCCGCGGATGGACAGCTCCGGATCGAACGCGGAGCCCTGCGGGACGTAGCCGATGTTCGGGTTGCCATGGCGCGGAGGCTCGCCTAGCACGTCGAGCTGACCGCCCGCGGGCTGCAGCTGGCCGAGGATCATGCGGATGAGGGTCGACTTCCCCGCGCCGTTGGGACCGAGGATCGCGGTGAAAGACCCTGACGGGATGGCGAACGTGCCGCGAGACCAGACCGGACGCGAGCCGTAGCTCGCCGTCAGCTCGCGCGCGACGATCGCTGGATCAGTCAGCGCGTCGACGAGAGTGCGGCCTCGAGGCTCTTGAGCTGCTTCAGCTGCCAATCCTGGAAGGTCAGGTTTTCGGGCAGAAGCGTTTCCGACACGCCGACGCCTGGGATGCGGTGCGCGGCGGCAAGCGCCTTTACGGTTGTGGTCACTGCGGTTGTCGTCTGCACGTTGTAGACGAGAACCTTGATCTGGTTCGCCGTGATCTGGTTCTGGAACGTGACGACGTCGGATGTGGGCGGGTCGTTGCCCTCGGCGACGGCATTCATGAATCCAGCCGGCGTCGTCAAGCTGAGGCCCAGCGCCGACGCCATGTACACGAAGATGCTCTCGGTTGCACCGATAGGTGTGCCGGAGTATTTCTGCTCGATGTTTCGGATCTCGTCGGTGTAGGGAACGAGCGCGTTCGCAAAGTCTGTGCGTCTCTGATCGAAGTACGTCGCGTTTGCGGAATCGATCGACTTGTATTCCGCTGTGATGCGATCCGCCACGCGCACGACATAGTCGGGGTTGTACCAGAAGTGGGGATTGTCGCCCACCTTCAGGCCGAGCATCTGCGCGACATCCAGCACCTGGCGGTGCACGCTGGGGTTGGCATCGAGCAGCTTCTGGCCCCAGGCGTCATAGCCTGCGCCGTTGAGAACGACAAGGCTCGCGTCGGCGAAGGCGCGGGCATCGTTAGCGCTGCTCTCATAAAGATGTGGGTCGGCGTTGGGATCTGTGACCACGCTCTGGACGTTGACCTTGGAACCGCCGAGCTGCAGGGCTACGCTGCCCCAAAAGTTCTCCCCGGCGACCACATTGATCGCGCCGATTGGGCCGGCGCTGGGTCCGCCGCACGCCCCGGCCAGCACTGCCAAGCACAACAATCCGATCGCCCGTCGCCGCATACGCGCAAGAGTATTGCACAACCGACTTGCGCAAGTTTGGTGCGTATAGTTGGGAACAGTGGCCAGGCCGAGCCCCGTCAGCGACCAGGTGAAGACGCTGTTTGCAGCCGAAGGGCGTCATCTCTGGTCGATTGACGAGCTGCACGAGTCCGTCGTCCAGGCGCTGGGGGCCGCCGACTACTCGACTGTGTTCAGGGCCGTCTCAGGGCTGGAGCGGGATGGGCTGATCAAGCGCATCGACCTCGGCGACGGCAAGGTGCACTACGAGGTTAGCGACGAGCACCACGAGCACATCCGCTGCGATGTCTGCGGCCGGGTGGTCGAGGTACCGGGATGCGTCCTGGAGGACGCGTCTTTTGCGGTCGCGAGCAGCACCGGCTTCAAAGTCACGAGCCATCAGCTGTTGTTCAGCGGGATCTGCCCCGACTGCGAGTCAGCGCGTCAGGCCTAGAACGTACGGTGATGGTGGTGGTCGGGTGGGGTGACCTTCCGAATCTCGTCCTTGAAGGGACGAGGTAGCCGGAGGAGAGCGCCCCTTCCATCGGCCGCTATCCTGCCTGCAGTGAAGGCGCTGGTCAAAGCCAAGGCAGAGCCAGGCCTGTGGCTGCAGGACGTACCCGATCCGCGGCCAGGCCCTGGCGAAGTATTGATCCGCGTCCTGCGCACTGGCATCTGCGGCACCGACCTCCACATCGAAAGCTGGAACGAGTGGGCCCAGGCAACCATCCATCCGCCGCTCGTGGTCGGACACGAGTTCGTCGGTGAGGTCGTGGAGCTGGGCGAAGGCGTCGCGTCGGTTTATCCCGGTGAGGTCGTCGGAGCCGAAGGACACATCGTATGCGGGCGCTGCCGCAACTGCATGGCGGGGCGACGAGCCCTATGTGCAAACACAGTCGGGATCGGGGTGCAACGCGATGGCGCCTTTGCCGAGCTCATAGTCATGCCCGCGGTAAATCTCTGGCCACACCTGACCAAGATCGACCTCGATGTGGCCGCCATCTTCGACCCCTTCGGCAACGCCGTTCACACCGCAACGCAGTTCCGTGTGGTCGCGGAGGACGTGCTGGTCGCCGGCGCAGGACCGATCGGGATCATGGCGGCGATGGTCGCGCGTCACAACGGGGCACGCTTTGTTGTCATCACGGACGTCAGCGACTACCGGCTCGAGCTCGCACGCAGGGTCGGCGTGACCAGCGCGGTCAACGTCCGCACCACCACGCTGACTCAGGTGCAGGAAGATCTCGGCATGAAAGAGGGATTCGACGTTGCCTTCGAGATGTCGGGCCAGGCGAGCGCCCTGCGCGACATGATCGCGAACATGTCGCATGGCGGTCGCATCGCGATCCTCGGATTGCCGGATCATGAATTTGCAATTGACTGGTCGCAGGTCGTCCTCAAGATGCTCACCGTCAAGGGCGTTTACGGCCGCCAGATCTTCGAGACGTGGTACGAAATGTCCGTGTTCACGCAAACCGGCCTGGACATCTCGCCCGTCATCACGCACCGCTTTCCCTACCGGCAGTTCGAGGAGGCCTTCGCCGTCGCTCACTCGGGTAAGTGCGGCAAGGTCGTGCTCGACTGGACCGCGAACTAGGCGGTGTAGGTAGATGTTCGACCGCGTGCGATCGCACTTGTTGGCTCAGCTCGAAGAGATCCGTGCTGCCGGCCTGGAGAAAAAGGAGCGAGTGCTGACAAGCCCGCAAGGGTCAGTCGTGAGTGTCCAGGATCACGAGGTGTTGAACCTGTGCGCCAACAACTATCTCGGGCTGGCCGACGATCCCGCGATCGTTGCGGCCGCCAAGGACGCGCTCGACCGCTGGGGTTATGGTATGGCGTCGGTACGGTTCATCTGTGGCACGCAGGAGGTCCACAAAGAGCTCGAGGCAGCGCTCACCGATTTCCTCGGAACCGAGGACACAATCCTCTACTCATCATGCTTTGACGCTAACGGCGGAATCTTCGAGGCGCTCCTCGACGAGCGCGACGCGATCATCTCGGACAGCCTCAACCACGCGAGCATCATCGACGGCATACGCCTCTGCAAGGCGCGACGACTGCGCTACGCAAACCGCGACATGGAAGACCTCGAGCGTCAGTTGAAGGACAGCGCTGACGCCCGATTCCGAATGGTGGTCACCGATGGGGTTTTCTCGATGGACGGCTACCTCGCACCGCTGCCCGAGATCTGTGACCTGGCCGAGCGCTACGACGCTCTTGTCATGGTCGACGACTCCCACGCCGTCGGCTTCATGGGCGCTAATGGACGTGGCACGCACGAGCACCACGGAGTCATGGGCCGGATCGACGCCATCACCGGGACGCTGGGCAAAGCCCTGGGCGGCGCGAGCGGAGGCTACGTGTCGGGGCGTAAGGAGCTCGTCGCCATGCTCCGGCAGCGCTCGAGGCCCTACCTGTTCTCCAACTCCGTCCCGCCATCGATCGTGGCCGCAAGCCTGAAGGTGCTGGAGCTCATCAGGTCGGCGGGCGAGCTGCGGCAGAGGCTGCGCGACAACACGGTCTTCTTCCGCAACCAGATGACCGAGGCGGCCTTTGACATCCTGCCAGGTGACCACCCGATCGTCCCGGTGATGATTGGCGACGCGACGCTGGCCGCGCGGATGGCTGAGGTCATGCTCGAGAAAGGGGTCTATGTGGTCGGGTTTTCGTACCCGGTCGTCCCCCAGGGCAAGGCACGCATCAGGACCCAGGTGTCGGCAGGACACTCGAAAACCGACCTCGAAAGGGCGGTCAAGGCGTTCGTCGAAACCCGGGAGGAGCTGGTCCGGTAAGGAGCGGTCCCGCGCGTTTTTGGGATAGTGAGCGAACACGAGCGGATGCTGGTCCAGGTCGGCCAGGCGCTGCAGCTGGTAGCCCGTCCGCACCCGTGCGACGCGCCACTGCCAGTTGCTGTCCAGGCCAGCGTCTGGAGGCTTGGCCTTGCCTGTGTCGATCTGACGCCACGCGAGGAATTGATCGCCCGGCTGTGGGCCCGGAAGCGTAGCCTGTCGCTGGCTGGTCAGCAGACATGGAGCGGTCCCGGAGCAACACCACCGAACGCGGCCTGAAGGTCCGGCCGCCCGAGGCGGCTGAGGCCGGGCTCGTCTATGCCTCCGACGTCGAACCCGGCATCCGGCGTGTGCGCAAGGGCAAAGGGTTCACGTACCTCGATCCGGACGGCAAACGGGTGACCGATCGGGCCACCCTGGAGAGGATTCGCGGCCTCGTCATCCCGCCGGCCTGGAAGGAGGTTTGGGTGTCCACACGGCCGAGAGGGCACTTGCAGGCCACCGGCCGCGATGCCCGGGGCCGCAAGCAGCGGATCTACCACGCCACCTGGCGCGAGGTTCGCGATGCCGACAAGTTCTCGCGCATGGTTGGCTTTGCTCGCGCGCTGCCACGAATCAGGCGCCGCGTCGCTCGTGACATGGGGCAGCCCGGCCTGCCGCGCGAGAAGGTGGTCGCGACCATCGTGCGGTTGCTCGAGATGACTTATGCCCGGATCGGCAACGAGGAGTACGCGCGTGAGAACGGCTCCTTCGGTCTCACCACCTTGCGCGACCGGCACGTGACTATCACAGGATCGACAGTGCGATTCCTCTTCAAAGGCAAGAGCGGGCGCGAGGTAGAGGTCGGCGTCACGAATCGGCGTGTTGCGCGGGTGGTCAAGCGATGCGAGGAGCTTCCGGGCCAGATGCTGTTCCAGTACGTCGGCGCCGCGGGCGAACGTCACACGGTCCATTCGGATGATGTCAACCAGTACCTGCAAGAGATAAGCGGCGAGGATTTCACCGCCAAGGACTACCGCACGTGGTCAGCCACCGTCCTGGCCACCTGCGCTCTGCGCGATGTGGCGGCCTTCGAGTCCGATGCGGAGGCCAAACGCAACGTGGTGGCCGCGATCGACAGCGTCGCGCGAAGGCTCGGGCATACGCGCGCCGTGTGCCGCCGCTCGTACGTCCACCCTAGGGTGATTGACACGTATATGGACGGGTCGCTCGAGAGCATCTTGAGCGTCGTGTCGAGCAAGGCGTACCGAAACCTCAAAGCTGACGAGGTTGCAGTCCTCGCCTTGCTGAAACGCAAGGTGCGAGCGAAGGCGGCCTAGTCGGTACGAACCTCCGAACCATCCTGCGCCCAGCGCGTGTGATAGGCCCCATCGCGGTCCGTGCGGTGATACGTGTGAGCGCCGAAGTAGTCGCGCAAGCCCTGGATGAGATTTGCCGGGCCGCGTGCGCGCCGATACCCGTCGTAATACGCCAGTGATGAGGCAAAGGCGGGGATGGGCACTCCCTGGTCGACCGCCTGCATGACGACTGAGCGCCACGCGCGCTGCGCCGATGCCAGCGCCTGCTGGAAGAACGGGGCGAGCATGAGATTCTGCAGGTCCGGGGATTCCGCGTAAGCGTCTTTGATGCGGTCGAGGAACTGCGCCCGGATGATGCAGCCGCCGCGCCAGATCGTCGCGAGCGACCCGAGGTCGAGATCCCAGCCAAACTCCTGCGAGCCTGCGCGTAGGTGCTCAAAACCCTGCGCGTACGCGACGATCTTCGACGCGTACAGCGCGTCGCGCACGTCATCGATCAAGCCGGGGTCGGATCTTGATTTCCCGCCTCCAGCCGGGCCAGCCAGGATGGTGGCCGCCTTGACACGATCCGCTTTTTGGCTCGACAGCATGCGGGCGAAAACAGCCTCGGTGATGCCGGTCAGCGGCACACCCAGCTCGAGCGCCGACTCGCTCGTCCACCGTCCCGTGCCCTTCTGCTCGGCCTCGTCCTCTATCGCGTCCACCAGTGACGACTGGGCGTCCCCGTCGTGCTTCGCGAGCACATTGGCGGTGATCTCGATCAGGTAAGACTGGAGCTCGCCCTGGTTCCATTCGCGAAAGACTGCTGCGAGCTCGTCGGCGTTCATGCCGAGGACCTGGAGCAGGAAGTCGTAGGTCTCGGCGATCAGCTGGATGTCTGCGTACTCGATCCCGTTGTGCACCATCTTCACGAAGTGGCCGGCCCCGTCTGGGCCGATATACGTGCAGCAAGGGACGCCCTCGACCTTGGCCGAGATCGCGGTCAGCATCTCGGCCACACGCTCATAGGACGCGCGCGTGCCGCCAGGCATGATGCTCGGTCCGCGAAGCGCCCCCTCTTCCCCACCTGAAACGCCGGCTCCGATGAATCCGAGACCCGCCTGCTCGACAGCCGCCGCCCGTCGGCGGGTGTCGTGGAACAGCGAGTTGCCGCCGTCGATGATCGTGTCGCCGGGTTGCAGCACACGCGAGAGCGCATCGATCGCCTCGTCGACGGCCGACCCTGCCTTCACCATGAGGAGGATCGCGCGCGGCGATTGGAGCAGCCGCGCCAGCTCGTCGAGCGAACCGGCCGGTCGAAAGTCGCCCTCGCCGCTGTGTACGGCCATGAAATCGTCGGTACGCCGGCGGGTTCGGTTGTAGACAGCGACCCGAACCTTGTGTGACGCCAGGTTGCGGGCCAGGTTTTCCCCCATCGTCGCCAGACCGACCACCCCGATCTCATGCTCAGGCACGCCAACACATTAACTTGGTCACCTTCCGCCCCATGTGAACTGAGGGCCAGGTGCCCAGCCAACGGACCGGCGACCGCGGCGGCCATGCATGCCACGCTTTCGCGCAACAAGGAATTGAGCTTGAGATGGCCCGCCCTGCAGGGCGGAGCTCGAGATCGGAAGGTCTTCTTCTTCGCGGCGGCTTTCGCCGTGGTGACGGTGATCGCCTTTGTCGTGTGGATTGAGCTTCGAATCGGCGGTGACAGCGTCACGATCGCGATCGACGACATCTCCGAGTTCGTGGCGGCGTTCATCGCTGCCGCCGCCTGCGGAATGGCCGCCAGGCATAGCAGCGGCCATCAACGGCTTGGTTGGACTCTGCTCTCGGCTTCGGCCGCGACATGGGGCGCCGGCCAGGTCGTATGGACGGTCTACGAACTCGGCGCGGGCAGCGTTCCCTACCCGTCCGCAGCCGACGCCGGCTTCCTCGCGGCGATACCGCTGGCCGCGGCCGGGGTCGTGGCTTTCTTTTCGACCCCGCGAGGCACGTCAACCCGCCTCCGACTGTGGCTCGACGGGGGGATCGTCTTTCTCGCCCTGATCTTCGTCAGCTGGACGCTGGGATTGCGGACCGTGTACGAGGATGCCGGACACCCCCTGCTCGAGAGGACCGTCAACCTCGCGTACCCGGTCGGCGACATCCTCATCGGCACGATCCTGGTCCTTGCCATCCGTCGAGCGAAGAATGAAGCCCACGGACGACTGCTCCTCCTCCTTGGAGGACTGGCTGCAAACTCCCTGGCCGACAGCGCCCTTGCGTATCTGACGGCCACCGGCAACTACGGTGGAATCGGCAGCGTGCTGGACGTGGGCTGGGTGGGGGGCTACCTGATGATCGGTCTCGCCGCGCTGTGGCCGTCGAGTGAAGGGGCAAGAGTCGCCGAAGATCGTCCGATCGACCTCTGGCAGCTGGCCCTGCCCTGGCTGGCGCTGCTTGGAGTGGGGCTCAGTGCGATTGTGCTGGCGGTCTCAGGCCACCCTCTGGACATCTTCCTGACGGTTCTGGTCGGCGCGCTCGCGATCCTCGTGATGATCAGCCAGATCTACGCGCACGGCGAATCGCTGTCACTGCTGATCAAGAGCCGGCTGGACGCCTCCACCTTGAACGACATCATCCTGTATGCGCCGCTCGGCGTGGTCCGCCTCGGGTTGGACATGAGAATCATCCAGGCGAACCCCCGATTCGCAGAGCTGCTGCGCAGGCCCGAAAGCGAATTCGTCGGTGTGCCGCTGGCCACGTACCTGCCAGCTGAGGAGGTGGCTCGAGCCGCCGAGCAGTTTCGGTCGCTGTCCGACGGCACGGTCGCCTCAACCGAATCGGAGACGGAGGCGGTGCGCGGCGACGGCACGACCATGTGGCTGCACTGGAGCACGACAGAGGTTCGCAAGTCGGATGGCGAGGTCGATTACTTCATCGCCATGTTCACGAACACCACCGCACGGCACGAGGCGGAGGTCGCGGCGGTGGCCAACATCAACGTTCTCGAGCGGCTCAACCGCCTGAAGAGCGAGTTCCTGACCATGGTCCGCCACGAGTTTCGGACCGCCCTCGTCGGAATCGAGGGCTTCAGCGAGCTGATGAGAGACGCGGACTGGCTCGACGTGACAACCGTCAAGGGCTTTGCGAGCGACATTTACAACGATGCGCACAGGCTCGATGGGATGCTCGGCAAGATGCTGGACCTGGACCGCATGGAGGCGGACAAGGTCGAGATTCACCTGGTTCCTATCGACCTCGGCCTCGCCGTGAGCCAGGCGGTCGCGATCGCCAGGGCGTCAGGTACGAAACATCGCATCGAGCTCGACCTCGACCCTGACCTCCCTCTGATCGACGGTGACGCGGGAAAGCTCGCGTGGCTGCTCAGGATTCTCCTCGACAACGCGATCAAGTACTCGCCTTCAGGCGAAGACATCGTCGTCTCGAGCCGCAGAGAACCCGGGCAGGTCGTGGTGAGCGTCAAGGACAACGGCGTCGGCATGCCACCGGATTTCGACGATCAGCTTTTCGCCCGTTATCAGTGGAGCGCGGTCAACCCGACGACCAAGGTAATGGGCACGGGCCTGGGTCTTCCGATGGCTCGCCAGATCGTCGAGATGCATGGCGGCCAGATCTGGTTCGACAGCAAGGCGGGCGCGGGTTCTGAGTTCCACTTCTCGGTGCCGATGCGATCCAACCTGGCCGTACTGCACAACAAGCCGGTTGAGGTGGTCGCGGTCGCCCTAGTTCAGGAGGCCCAAGCCGAGACCATCAGGACGTGATCATCCTTCGTGCGGCGGCGCTTCCGCTCGCCGCGTGCTTTACGGCGTCGGACTTGTCCAGGACGCCAACCAGCCTTCCATCCGATGTTGTGATCGGCACGCTTTCGAGATCGTGCTCAACCATGTAGTCGGCCATCTCCTTCATCGGAACATACGGACGAAACGTGCTGGGCCCAGGGTGCATGGCCTCCGCGACCGGCAGCTGCGCGTCCATCTCCAGCTGTTTCGATCGCAGCAGCCCGAGCACGACCTGGCCCTCGTCGACGACCACCGCCACATCCCAGCTGGCCGCTGTGGCCCGGTCGCGCACCTCACCCAGGCGATCGTTCAGTGCGCAGACGACCATGTCCTTGCGCGCTACATCACCTGCGCGCGGACGGCGCGCGTTTTCGCCTTCGGTTGCGAGCCCGGCGGCCAGCCAGTCGAGCTTTCCGGCCTTGTACTCATAGACCTCGCCGAAGCCGAGGCTCTCGAGCCGCGCCGCGGCTCTGGGCGCCATGTCTCAACCGGCATCCCAGCAGTACACGATCACCGCACGCCGGCGATCGATCTGATCGACCTCCTCGTCCAGCTGCCGGAGCGGATGGCTGACCGCCCCCGGAAGGTGATCCTCGGCGAACTCCTCCGCCGGGAGCACCTCTACCAGCTGTGCGCCCTGCCCGGCCAGCTCTTCGACCATCTCCCGGTCGATCAATTTCGCCACCCTGGCTTCAGCTTAGGGCCGCACGTCGAACAGCTTGGCGAGGTCGGCCGGCAGGGTCAGCGCCGCGTCGAGCTCGGGCACGAGGCCGCCCGCCTGGAGTGCGCGCACGACGAGGCCGGAGCAGATCTCGTGGCCTCGGCGGACGAGCCGCAGCGGCCAGCCGAAGAGGAGGTAAAGGCTCACTCCGAACATGTCGAGGAAGCCAAAACCCTGGCCGACCTGTGCCTTGGAATAGGCCACGGCGCGCGCCCTGCCCTCCGCGGAAAACTCTGAACCCAGCCGCACGAGGTGATATTCGTCGGCGCGGTACCTGGAGATCGGGTTTTGCCGTACCCCATTGACCTCGGCCTCGACCAGAGCGCCATCCTGCTCGACGATCGTCGCTGAGTGGCTCCAGTGGGCATAGACCGCGTCGGCGCCTTTGAAACGGCGCTTCTGCGCCTGGCTGATCAGCCCCGCGATGAAGTTGTGCCGGTGGGCGAGGATGAAGTCGCCAGGCACGAAGTCATCCGCCTCCTCGCCTGGGCCGTAGCGCTCAACTCTGGCCATGCTTAACCGATAACGCGGGGCTAGGTTTCCTTCACCAGGTCCGCGTCACCTTGTTCAGGGCTCTCGGCCTGTCGGGATCGATCCCGCGGGCAACCGCGACGCGGTGCGCCAGCAGCTGCCCGAGCACCGCCAGGGTCAAAGGCGTCAGCTCCTCCGGCAAGCCCGAATCGAGGCTGACCGTCTCTCCCGGAGCACCGTGGTCGCTGATTCCATCGAGCAGCCAGATGACTCGACAAGATTGCTCGGTCAGGCGCCGCCCGATGGCCTGCATGTCGGCGGACACCTGTCCGCGCCCGTCAACGAGCACCACCGGGAAGCCTGGCTCGACAACAGCGATCGGCCCGTGCTCGAAATCCGCGACCGACCACGCGCGGGCCAGCACGTAGCTGGTTTCCGTGAGCTTGAGCGCGATCTCCTCCGCAGTCGAGAAGTTGAAACCCCGGCCGAGAACGATGGCGCGTGGGCCCAGGAGCACCGGCACGAGGCGGTCCAGCTCGCCGTCCTGCTCGATGGCCGCCGCCAGCGCCGGCGGCACCTGGCCCAGCGCTGCCTCGAACGACGGATCGGGGTCCAGGGCCTGCGAGATCAGCGCAAGTGCAATGAGGCTGGCGACGTACGTCTTGGAGGCGGGCACGCTGCGCTCGGGCCCGGCCCCCAGCGGGAGGAGCAGCTCGGCGGCCTGCGCCAATCGCGAGTCCGGATCGTTGGTCACCGCGACGGTCACCATGCCCTGACGTGCAGCCTCCTCGATCACAGCGATGACATCAGGCGCCGCGCCCGATTGCGAGATGCCGATCACGCACTGCCCCTCGAGGTCGGGCGGCGTGCGGTATGTCGTGAACAGGGAGGGCGCTGCGAGCGCCACCATCATTCGGTTGCGAACTCCGAAGAGGTATTTCGCATACAGCGCGGCGTGATCGGAGCTGCCGCGCGCTGCGATGACAAAACCGCGCGGCTTCGTGGCGTGCAGTCTAGCGGCGATCGAAGCCACAGCGCCGCGGGTCTCCGCGAGCATGCGCGATGCCAGCAGCGGCTGCTCGGCGATCTCTTCTCGAAAGCGACTCATCTGGACTCGGTGGTCGCTGCCTTCTCGCGGTCCCTCAAAACGCGGCGCAGGATCTTGCCGGTCGGAGACTTCGGAATCTGGTCGACCACCTCGACGCGCCGGACCTTCTTGTGCGGCGCGACCCGCGCCGCCACAAACTCCATGAGCTCTTCGGGCGTCTGTGGATCCTTCAGCACCACGAATGCTTTGGGGATTTCCTCCCCTTCTTCGTCGAGCACCCCGATGACCGCCACGTCGGCGACGTGTGGATTGGTCAGCAGCAGAGCCTCCAGCTCGGCAGGAGCGACCTGGAAACCCTTGTATTTGATCAGCTCTTTCAGGCGGTCGACGATGAAGTACTGGTCATGGTCGTCGAGGTGCCCGATGTCACCTGTGTGGAAGAAGCCATCGGCATCGATCGAGTTCCTCGTCGCCTCGTCATTGTTCAGGTAACCCTTCATGACCTGCGGCCCGCGTATCCAGATCTCGCCGTCCGCGTTGCGGCCGAGCTCTTTGCCGGAGGCGGCGTCGACAATCTTGCACTCCGTGTTCGGCGCCGCCAATCCAACCGAGCCGGGAACGACATCAGCCATGTCATCGGAGACGATGTGCGACACGGGACTGGTTTCGGTCAGGCCGTACCCCTGGCTCAAGCGGCAGCCGATGCGCTCGCTGGCCGCGCGCGCCGTGTCCGCATCAAGGGGGGCGGCGCCCGAGAAGGCGCGTTTGACCGACGAGAGGTCGTACTTGTCGATCGCCGGATGCTTGGCCAGAAGGACCACGATCGGAGGCACCAGGAAGAAACGAGTCACGCGGTAGTCCTGCACCGCCTGGAGGCAGGGCTCGAGCTCGAAGCGCTGCATGCTGACCAGCGTCGCGCCGCGGTAAAGGCCCTGGTTCATGATCACGGTCATCCCGTAGATGTGGAAGAACGGGAGGAACGCCAGGATCTTTTCGTCTTCCTCGATCTCGAGGCAAGCGGTCGTTTGCACCAGGTTGGCGACCAGGTTTCGGTGGGTGAGCATGACGCCCTTCGAAAAGCCGGTTGTGCCGCTCGAGTAAGGCAGCGCAACCAGGTCGTCGGCGGGATCGATGTGGACCTCAGCGGCTTTTCCATCGCTAAACAGGGATGCGAACGAAACTGCACCCTCCGCCTCGCCGAACACGATGATCTCCTCGACCTTGGACTTGGCGGCGGCCTCCTGGGCTTTGCCGACCAGAGGTGGAACGGTGAGGAGCAGGCGAGCTCGCGAATCGTTGAGCTGGAAGGCGATCTCGTCCGCCGTGTAGGTCGGATTGAGGGTTGTGTTTACGCCGCCCGCGGTCGCGACGCCGTGGAACGCGATCGGGTACTCGGGCAGGTTGGGCGACATGATCGCCAGCACGTCACCCTTGCGAAATCCACGGGCGTGCAGGCCCGCGGCCAGGTTGCGGACGCCATCGGCGATCTGCCTGTAGCTGTAGGAGCGCCCCGTTCCCGCCTCCACGATGGCGACCTTGTCACCGAGCTGATCGGCTCGGCCCAGCACGAAAGGAGTCAGCGGAATATCGGGGATGGTTACGTCGGGGCGAGGGCTCCTGAAGATCACCGCCGCAGTTTATGCGCCAGCTTGGGCCGCCGGCTCGCTCGCACTTGCTTGCTGGCGCTTGAGACTGTCGGCGTTCCGGATGCCGATCGCGTTGACCAGCGCGCCGACCAGGAGGAGACCAGCTCCGATCAGCATCGCGATGTGGAACGACGATGTCGAGGCGTCACGGACCAGCGCAACCAGGTGCGGGTCTGATGGGGTGTTGAGAGGGCTCACCTGCGCCCGAAACGTGGCGGACGAGACGTCGACACCGGACAGCCGCGTCGCCAGCGTCGAATAAAAGTTTGCCGTCAGGAAGATGAAGATCAGCGCGCCCGCGAGCTGCGGGCCCACCCGAGAGATAGCGTTGTTGATCGCCGAGCCGAGGCCCGAATTCCGTACTGGCACCGAAGTCATGAGCGCGGTGGTCAGCGGAGCCACCAGCATCATCAGCCCGACGCCGAAAAGGAGCGTCCCAGGCAAGAAGTCGGTGAAATACGAAAGCGGCGGCAGGTAAGTGCTCGGATCGCCGACCTGGAGCCTCCAGGGGGTGCTGTTGCTCGGCACCCGTGCGAACCAGAGGACACCAAGCGCCATGATCATCGGTCCGATCGCCATGAACCAGCGCGGCCCGAACCTTGCGGCAAGGCTTCCGAACCGTGCCGAGAAGAAGATCAGAAAGAGCGTGCCCGGTATTCCGCCCGCGCCGGCGGCTGCCGCGGTGTACCCGAGCGTGCCCTGCTGAAAGAGTGCGAGGTAGTAGAAGGTCACGTACAGCGAGCCGTAGATCAAGAGCGTCGAAAGGTTGGTCACCGCGAAGTTGCGCGAGCGAAACAGCCCCAATGGGATCAGTGGGTGAGCCGAACGCTTCATGAGAATCGGCAGCGCGGTCGTCGCGATCACGCCCACGGCCAGTGCCACATACCCGATGGGGTCCCGCCAGGCCCTCTGCTGGCCGTAAATCGCCCCGAAGGCGAGGCCTCCGACCGCCAGGGCGACGACGGCCGCGCCCAGCCAGTCGAAGTTCGCGGTGGCCTTCTCGTCGCGGCTTTCCGCGACGTGCTTCCAGGTCGCCCAGGCCGCGACGAGGATGAGCGGGACGTTGATGAGAAATGCCGCCCGCCAGGAGATGGTGTCGACGAGCAGGCCTCCGACGACCGGACCCAGGATCGTGGTCGCACCAGAGGCGCCGGCCCACACACCGAAAGCACGCCCTTGCTCCTCACCTGAGAAGTTGGCTGTGATCAGGGCCAGAGAGCCCGGCACCAGCATCGCGCCGGCGGCGCCTTGCAGGACGCGGAACAAGACCAGGAGCTCCATGGTCGGAGCAAGGCCGCACAGCACCGAGGTGGCGCCGAAGCCGATCAGGCCGTAGAGGAACATCCGCTTGCGACCGTAGAAGTCGTTCAGCGCACCCGCGAGGATGAGCAGCGCGCTCAGCGTCAAGAGATAGGCGTTGTAGACGTACGACTGGCCTTCGAGGACGCCCAGGAAGGAGCGCGGCAGATCGCGGCCGATCCGCGGCAGGGCAACGTTGACGACGGTGGAGTCGAGGAAGACGATGCCAGAGCCAAGCACGGCCGCGACCAGGATCCAGCGTTTAGTGGTCATCCGATCGCAGTCACCGTGACAACTTTAGAAGTCTTTTCGACCCATGAAGTGCTCGAGCACGCCGGGCCTGGCGAGCTCGTAAAGGGCGATGCGATGACCATTGGGCGTTACAAATGACGAGCAGGGTCCCATCGGGATCTCAAGGCTGTGCTGCTTCTTCAATCCACGCTTCTTGAGCTCGGCGGTCGCCTTCTTGAGGTCTTCGACTCGGTAGATGTAGATCGGCCGATCACCATCCAGGTGATCTGTCAGCAGGACATGCGGCGGGCCGCTCGTCAACTCAACCATCGCCACGCGCGCTCCCATCCCCTCGACGGCAAACCCGAGGCGCCCGCCGAGCACCTCTGTGAAGTAACGCACGTCCTTTGCGACATCACTGCTCGGGGTGTACAGGTAGTCGAGCTGCTGAAAGGGTGTCATCGGCTACGAGAGCGAGAACTCCGTTGCCACCTCGACGCCGTTTCGAAGCGTCTGCAGCGTCGAGCAGTAGCGCTCTGCACTCGACAAGAGACGCTTCGCGCGCTCTGGGTCCACACCGTCCTTGACCTTGACTTCGGTGCGCATTTCGATTCCCGTTGCGCCGACAGGTGCTTCGCGATCGACGCCCATCGTGCCGCGGAAGTCCCAGTGGATGCGGACGTCGATGTGCACGGACTCGAGCTCGACGCCCATGTTCGCCGCGACCGACCGCAGGGTGCTCTCCTCGCAGATGGCGAGGGCGCTCGCGAGGATGTCGCCAGAGCAAGGCGTGTCGCCGGCTCCGCCGGCGGCGGGGTGCAGCCCGGCTCGGATCGTCATTTCAGGGAACTCCAACGGCGCAACGGTGCAGTGCCTGGGATCCGAGAGGTCGCTGGCGATGCTCTGGGCTTCGGTCACGACAAGAGCCGAGGCTGGGTCTGAGCGGTACTGCTCTTTGAGCGGGGCCTGCACGTTTCGGAGGTCGATGGTATATGGCATGCGCACATTCTCCTCATGCTGAGGTGATGCGTGTCTCCGCGGATTCAACTGATGCGCGCCTTACGATTCAGCCCCGTTGAGTCTCGAGGCGGTAGCTCCGCTGGTCGCGGCGTGCTTGTTTGGCCTGGTCTCCGGTTTCAACGACGGCGGGAACCTTCTCGCGTCGTTCACCTCTGGACGCGTCATCACCCCACCGGTAGCGGCGCTCCTGCTGCTCGTGAGTCTTGGTGGGCCGCTCGTCATCGGCACAGCTGTCGCACAGACGATCGGGACGAACGTCATCGACCTCGGGGGGCAAGGTGAGCTTGGATACGTCCTGATCGTCGTGTCGCCGCTGTCAGTCGTTCTGCTCTCATGGCGCTTCGGTATCCCGACGAGCATGACCCTCGCGCTCGTCGGCGGCATGCTCGGTTGGGCCTTTGCTTCTGGGGGCCGCACGGTGGTGCATTGGGGTGGAGTCGCGCGAGTCCTGATCGGAATGCCCATATCAGTGCTGGGCGGTGGCTTGCTCGCTTTGGCCGTCTACTGGACCATCCGGAAGTTCCTCGGTACCCAGGCGCATGCCGCCCTGCTCGAGGTCGCAAGGCTGCAGCTGCTCACCGCTGCGGTCCAGGCATTCGCCTACGGGGCGAACGATATGGAGAAGTCCGTCGGATTGATCGCGGTCGGCATCTCGCTTGCCAATCATCATCAGCAGGTGGTGTTTGCAAGTCCGGTCCCTATCATTGGCGCATTCGGATTTTTCTACGTGGGTGCTCTGGTCGGCGGCTGGCGAGTGGCTAGTCGAATCGGGTTTGGTGTGCTGAAGGTGCGCCCGGTGCAGGCCCTTGCGCAGCAGCTTGCCTCGGGGACTGTGGTTGCGGCGCTCGCAACCGCCGGTGCGCCGGTCAGCATGACGCAGACGATCGACGGCGGGTTGGTCGGGGTCGGCGCGGCCCAGCGCGCCTCATCGATCCGATGGGGAATCGTCAGGGAGATGCTCGGCAGCTGGCTGCTGACGCTGCCGCTTGCTGTGGTCGTAGCGTCGGGTCTGCATTTGGCAATCAGGCTCGCAGGGATAGCGCCGTGAGCTTTGGCCGCACGTTCAAGGCACTGGCGAGGTCAAACGATCGACGGTTCGTTCAGCTGTTGTCCGAACAGGCCGAGCTCACCGTGAGGGCACTCCAGGCGCTGGAGAAGTTCGGCCGGCAGCCGACCGCGAACAACGATTTCATCGAAGAGATCAAAGAGATCGAGCGCGAGGGCGACGCAAAACGAAGGATCTTGATCGACGAGCTCGCGCACACGTATGCGACGCCCTTCGATCGCGAGGACCTGTTCGCCCTCTCGCGCGCGATCGACGACATCCTGGACGCGGCCAACGAGACGGCGATCGAGCTCTCGATATACAAGATCGAGCCGCCTGAGGGGCTGCACGAGATGGCCGGCGTCCTCGTCGAAGGAGCTCGCCACATCCTGGCGTCGGTTGGCGAGCTGCTTGACCATCCAGGGGTTGCGTCAGAGCATGCCGTCAGAGCCAAGCGCTCGGAGAACAGGATTGACGGCCTCTACCACCAGGCGGTGGGCCGCCTGTTCGACGGCGGAGGTGAGATCAGCCTGATCCTGAAATCGAGGGAGATCTATCGCCATCTCAAGAATTCCGCCGACCGCATCGACCGCGCGGCCGACGACATCTCGGTGATCGTGATCAAGCGGAGCTAGCTCTCCCCTCCCCGTCAGGGGGAGGACTAGGGTGGTGGGCGACCCGAGCCGCAATCTCCTACTTCATGGCGTTCGGCAGGCCGGGCCTCCACAGGTGCGCGGCCTGGACGACGATCACGGACAGCAGAACCAGCACGCCGCCGATCACCTGGACGATGGACAACCGGTCGCCGAGAATCACCACTGCGAGCAGGACGGTGACGACCGGCTCCCAGGTGCTGAGCAATGCGGCGCGAGCGGCGCCCACTCGTGGCAGACCTGCCAGAAACAGGGAGATGGCCACCATCGTCGGGAACAGCGCGATGCCTACAGCGACGGCCCACCCACTTACGTTTCGAGGAAAAGCGAGCTCATGGTTGAGGGCCGCTAGCAGGCAGAACGCGAGCCCGGCTCCGCTCATGATGACGGCGCTCGCAGCCACGGCGGGCACGGAGCTCATGACGCGCTCGCCGATCAGGATGTAACCCGTGTAGATGGTGGGCGAGGCAATCGCGAGCACCAGTGCCCAGGAAAGCTCAAAACGTGCACCCCCCACCAGCATCGCGACTCCGGCAAAGCTTCCCGCCAGCGCCACCCAATGCCACACGGAGACAGCGCGGCGGAGAAACAGCCATCCGGCCACGACGACCAGGCTGGGATAGATGTAGGCGATGAGAACGACCAGGGATGCCGGGAGTGAGCGCAGGGCGATGAAGTAGGTGAGCGACTGCCCGGTGTAAACGATGGCGCCTAACGTGAACAGCGTGACGAGCTGGTTGCGACGGAGTCGCAGCGGATTCTGGCCGACGACCATCGCGACTGCCACCATCCCGATCGCTGCGAGCAGAAAGCGGAAGGCGAGAGTCTGCTCCGTCCCAAGCCCTGACGCGTAGCCGAGCTTGGCAAATATCGCAAGCGTCCCGAAGGCCGTTGCCGAACCCAGGACCATGGCCGTCCCGGCCCACTGCGTTCTCTGCGCCCCCGGCGCGGCTGTATCTACGGCCAAAGAAGGTGGCCGAGCAGCATCCCGATCACGACAGCCAGGGCATAAGTGACGCGTGGGAAACGGCGCGCCACCGACCGCACCCCATTGCTGATCGGGTCTCGTCCCTGTCCCAGGGCGATGGATTCCTCGAGCATCAAGAGAAACGCGACGAGGGCAAAAGCGGTCGCGATCAGCGAGAGGATGGCTTCGGGACTGAAATTCACCTGGATTGGTTCGTCGGTGACGTTCGGCCGTAGGCCGGTCCCCAGAGGAAGTGACCCAACAGCATGCCGATCACCACGGCAATCACCAAAGCCTCGCCCGGCGACGAGTGCACTGCAGACCGCACATAGTCGGATATCGGTTTGTGATTGGTGAGCAGCGCCCAGCTTTCAAAGGCGAGCAGGATCGTGATCACCCCAAAAAGGGCCGTGACCGTCCACGAGAAGACGTTGCCCAGCATTGTTCGCACAGCAAGATTGTCGCCGGACGCCCGGCTAACTTGGGTTGGAGGGAGGCGCCGTCGACTTCCTGGCCACGAGGTCCACCTCAACCAATGTGGTCGTGGGCGGCCCTTTCAATTTGCGCTCGATGCGGTCGGCTATTGTCGCGATTCCCAGTTTTGCCAGCTTATCTCGCGGCTGGGCGAGCGTCGTCAGCGCGATTCGTGCAAGCCCGGCCATCGGCACATCGTCGAACCCGACGATGGACAGGTCTTCGGGGACGCGAAGGCCCACCCTATCGGCGAATTCCTGCACCGAGATAGCGGCTACGTCGTTGGAGGCGAAGACCGCCGTCGTACGGTCCTGACCGGTAAGGATTTCGCTCAGCGTCCGATCCTCTCCGTCCACAACTGCATGGTCAGATGGCGGCGACCAGCTGACTCGCATCGGTGGGCCAAGGCCCGAGATCCGCAGCGCTTCGCAGTAGCCCTGCCACCGCGCAAGGTCGGACTGATCCTCCAGCTCGGGAATCGAGACATACGCGATGCGGCGATGGCCCACCTCAATGAGGTGGTTGGTGCCGAGCTTTCCGCCGCGGACGTCGTCGACCGACACAACGTCACCCCAGTCAGCCGTGCAGCTGCAGAAAACTACAGGCACGCGGTGCTCGAGCCTCTCCTTCATCGTTCGTGAGTCACCCGAGAAGGCGAGGAACACGATTCCGGCGACCCGATACTCGAGCAACGTTTCGACGCCCGCGAGCTCACTCTGGCTGTTGCCTTCGGTGTTGCAGAACATGGCCGTATATCCGCGCGCAGCTGCGTGCCTCTCGACCGACTTGGCCATCTCTGCGAAAAATGGGTTGGCAAGGTCGCCCACAACGACACCGAGGATGTTGGTGCGCTGTTGCACGAGCTGGCGGGCCAGGACATTTGGACGATAGCCCAGCTGGTCGATTGCCATTCGAACGCGGTGCCGCGTCGTCTCAGACACGCCGGGCATCCCCCGGACGACATTCGAGACAGTCGACTTTGAGACGCCGGCGCGGGAGGCCACGTCGAGGATGGTCGGAGGCCTTCCTACGGCGGGGGCAGAGTCCCGGGGCACCGCCATCAGGGGAATTTTATTCGGCTCAATCCAATTGCCAGCGATGGTCGGAGTCGGTGGTGACCAGCCAGCGGCGGCGCGGGCCGGCCATCACGTTCAGGTAGTAGAGGTCGTACCCCGGCCCGGCGGCGACGGGATGGTAGCCGCGGGGGACCATGACGACGTCACCGTCGCGCACCTGGATCGCCTCGTCCAGCGAGCGGTCGTCCGTGTACACGAGCTGGACGGCGAACCCTTCCGGCCGCGCCATCCGGTGGTAATAGGTCTCCTCCAGGTACGTCTCCCTCGGCGGATCATCGGTGTCGTGCTTGTGCGGCGGGTAGCTCGACCAGTTGCCGCCCGGCGTCAGCACCTCGGTCACGAGAAGGGACTCGGCCGGGCGGTCCTCCATCAGGATGTTGTGAATCGTCCGTTCAGTTCGGCCGGAACCTCGCTTGAACGCGCGGACGCCGGCCGAGGGCAGCAGCACGGCCTCGACGCCCTGGGCGGCAGGTGCCCAGCACAATGCCACTTCGCAGATTTCGCTTGAGCCGGTGATGGCGATCGAGCCGCCCGGCGGCGCGTATACCGCGTCGGGAGCACCTTCGAAGACGCTCGGACGCGTCCCCACATCGCGCCACGTGTGCTGACCGAACGCGATGTCTGCGCGTCCCGACAAAATGACGGCACAAAGCTCCTGCCCGTCGGTTGCACGCTCGATTCGCGTCCCCCTCGGCAGCCGATACACCTCGAAGCCCACATAAGACCAGCCGGCGGTTTCGCGCGTGACCGCCACGAGCAACCCATCCGAACCGGGTGCTGGACGCGTGCGAACTACGAGATCGCTCACACGTGCCAGCGGCGGCGCGCAATTCCGTGCTCGTGCTCAGCGCGGGCGCTCTTCACGTCGTCCGATTCAGCCACCTCGGCGACTGGAACCTCCCACCAGCTCTCGTAGCTCGGCACGCCTTCGTATCTGTCGACCGGCACGTGGATGACAACGGTGCGGTCGATTCCCTTGGCGGCGACCAGCGCGTCTCGCAGCTCCTCGATATTTCGAGCGCGGATGACGTGCGCTCCGAGTCCCTGCGCGTTGAGGGCGAGGTCGACGGGCAGTGGCTCACCGTTCTTGTGCGCACCATCGTCTCCGAGCGAGCCGTCCGAGCGGTATCGGTAGCGGGTGCCGAACCCGGCCATGCCCTTGGACCGAGACAGGCCCCCTATCGAGGCAAATCCCTCGTTGTCGACCAGGACCACGGTCAGCTTGAGGTGCTCCTGAATGGACGTGATCAATTCCTGCGCCATCATCAGGTAGGAGCCGTCACCGACCATGACGTAGACCTCGCGCTCAGGGTCGGCGAGCTTGACGCCGAGGCCGCCCGCGATTTCGTAGCCCATCGTCGAGTAGCCGTACTCCACGTGATAGCCCTTCACATCGCGCGTGCGCCACAGCTTGTGAAGGTCGCCCGGCATCGAACCAGCCGCGCAGACGACCACGTCCCGAGGCCCGGACAGCTCGTTGACCGCTCCCAGCACTTCCGACTGCGCGGGCAGCGGCCCGTGGCCGAGGTTGTACAGGCGTGAGACCTCCTTGTCCCACTCGGCCCGGAGCTGTTCACAGCTTCGTTTGTAGCCAGCGTCGACCGTCCACCCGTGAAGCCTCTCGTCGAGGGCTTCAAGCGTGGCCCGCGCATCACCGATCAGGGCCAGGCCAACCAGCTTGTGGCCGTCCGCTTCGGAAACGTTGACGTTGACGAAGCGAACGTCCGGATGCTGGAAGGCCGTTTTCGACGCGGTCGTGAAGTCGCTGTACCTCGTGCCGACGCCGATCACCACGTCGGCCTCGACCGCAACGCGGTTGGCGGCCAGCGTCCCTGTGGCGCCGATCGCCCCAAGTGCCCCGGGGTGGTCGAATGGCAGCGAGCCTTTGCCCGCTTGCGTCTCCCCCACAGGGATCCCGGTTCGCTTGACCAGACGCTGAAGAGCGTCGGTCGCCTCGGAGTAGATGACGCCGCCACCGGCCACGATGAGCGGACGCTTCGCCGCCCGGATGGTCTGCGCCGCGCGGTCGAGCGCGGCTGCGTCGGGCAGCGGACGGCCTGTGTGCCAAACGCGGCGCTCGAAGAATTCAGCGGGGTAATCGAATGCCTCGGTCTGCACGTCTTGCGGAAGCGCCAGCATCACGGCGCCGGTGTCAGCCTGGCTTGTCAGCACTCGCATCGCAGCCAGCGCTGCCGGCACCAGCTGCTCAGGGCGCTGGATGCGATCCCAGTAGCGCGTCACGGGCCGGAAGCAGTCGTTCACGCTCGCATCGCCGAGCCAGGATGTCTCCAGCTGCTGGAGAACGGGGTCCGGCCGCCTGGAGGCGAAGACGTCGCCGGGAAGGAGCAGCACGGGCAAGCGGTTGACGGTCGCCGCCGCCGCGCCTGTCACCATGTTCGTCGCTCCCGGGCCGATCGACGTGGTGCAGGCGAACGTGGCGAGGCGATTGCGCATCTTGGCGAAACCAGCCGCGACGTGAACCATGCCCTGCTCGTTGCGCGCCTGGTAATAGGTGAGCAGCTCGGGATTTTGCGCGAGCGCCTGTCCTATGCCGGCGAGATTTCCATGACCGAAGATCCCAAAGCATCCTCGGATGAATTGGTGCTCGATTCCGTCGCGCTCCAGGTGCTGGACCGAAAGGAATCGGACCAGCGCTTGCGCCATGGTCAGGCGAGTGCTTTTCATCCGTCAGGACGTTCCCGGTCGGTTGATTTCCTTGGCCATCTCCTGGGCGACCTGCCTGGTCTCAGTATCCGTCGCCATCTTCTCGAGCTCTTTCGAGAGCCGCTCGAGCTCCTCTCCACCGGCCATCATCTGGGTGAGGGCGGCGAGCGAGGTCTCGCTCTTGGAATAGGAGCCGATCAACCGTCCGCGGTTGAGCAGGACGAACCGGTCTCCAACCGGGTAGGCGTGATGCGGGTTGTGGGTGATGAAGATCACGCCAAGCCCGCGCTCTCTCGCCTGCACGACGTACTTGAGGACGATGCCAGACTGCCTGACGCCGAGTGCGGATGTCGGTTCGTCAAGGATCAGCACTTTAGCTCCGAAGTAGACCGCGCGGGCGATGGCGACGGCCTGGCGCTCACCGCCCGACAGCGTGCCTACCGTCTGATTCGGATCGCGCACGTCGATACCCATCTTCTGCATCTCTTCGCGCATCACCCGCTTCGCGAAACGGGTGTCCAGCTTGCTTGCCGGCCCGAAGCCGATCGTTGGCTCGGACCCGAGGAAGAAGTTGCGCCAGATCGACATCAGCGGGACGGTGGCGAGGTCCTGGAAGACAACCGAGATGCCTGCCGCGCGAGCCTCTCGTGGACCGGCGAAATGCACCGGCTTGCCTTCGATCAGGAATTCCCCCTCGTCGTACGGATGAACCCCAGACAGGATCTTGATCAGGCTGGACTTGCCGGCGCCGTTGTCGCCGAGCACGCAGGTCACCTCTCCGGCGCGCACTTCCATCGAGATGTCCTTCAGCGCGATGACGCTGCCAAAGTACTTGCTGACGTGGCGCACCTCGAGCAGAGGTGTGCCGTTTTCGCTTTCGCTCACAGCCGCCTCAACGCCGCGCGCTCGCGGCGCGCCGCCGTACAAGCGTGTTCACGCCAACGGCGACGAACAGGATCACACCAAGAAACGTGAAGTACCAGTTCGAGTCCCAGTTGGCGAAGATGATTCCGATCTGAGCGAAACCGATGATCAGCGCTCCAAGGGACGCTCCGATCGCCGATCCATAGCCGCCGGTAAGCAAGCAGCCGCCGACGACCGCGGCGATGATGTAGAAGAACTCGAGGCCGACGCCCTGGCCGGACTGGATGCCCTTGAAGCGCAGCGCCACCATCACGCCGACCAGCGCCGCCGACATAGCCGTGTACATGAAAAGGATGACCTTGGTGCGAGACACAGGCACGCCCACGGCCCGGGCCGCGTTTGCGTCACCGCCCACGGCGTAGATCCAGTTGCCAAACGTGGTCTGGGTCAGCACCCACGTGGCGACGACGGTGACGGCGATCCACCACAGCACCGCATCCTGAAAGTTGTAGGGGGCGAGGAAGGTGCTGCCGAAGATCGACTGGGCACTGGCAAATCCCGGCGCCTGGTCGGAGATGTCAAAGCGCACCGTGTTGGTGAGGATTTTGGTGACGCCGACATCGACGCCACGGAGGACGAAGAAGGTCGCCAGGGTGATGATGAAGCTCGGCAGCTTGGTCCGAACGACGAGCACTCCATTGATCGTCCCGATGATCCCCGCGAAGATCAGGACGGCGACGATGGCGAGCCAGACGTTGACGTTGTAACGG
>CATPBO010000113.1 GCA_955652835.1 Candidatus Dormiibacterota bacterium | reverse complement strand
TGGCGGGTCGAGCCCGGCTGCAGCATCGCGCTCGTCATGTCGCCGAGCGCGCCCAGCAGGCGGTTGCTGTTCTCGAGGTCGGCGATGAGGCGCTGGCTCGCGAGCGCGCCACCGATGAGGGCCGCTCCAGCTTTCAGCATCATGTCGGTCGGCGGGGCACGGCGCACCGTCGCGAGCCGGTCGCGGCTGAGCAGCACGAGGTAGCCGTGCGGTTCGTCCTGGCTGCCAAGCGCGTACGTGGCGACCGGGTGCAGCTCTGCCTCCGCACCGGCAGCTCCGACTGCTTTGCTGATTGCCGTCTCCCAGTCCACTGACTGGTCGGGGCGTTCGATGCGCACGGGAGCGGCGACGCGCAGATGCGCGGTCACCAGCTCGAGGGTGGCGCGCTGCGTGCCGAATTGATAGATCGCGGCGCCGTCCAGGTTGCTCGCCATCAGCAGGTCGGCGAGGGCGATGGAGAGAAGGCGGCGCAGTTCCTTGCCGTCGGTTCTCGCGTCACCGACGGGGGTGGTCAGCAGCGTGGTCAGCCGTGCGAGACCCTCGAGCGCGGTGCGTTCCGCACCCGCGAGGACGGCCTGGATCACAACCGCTGCCGCGGCCGCTCGCTGCTCCAGCTGCTTTAGTCGCGAGTCGTCTGGCGCCTGGTCCCGCGAGCGATAGTTGAGATATACGAGGCCCAGCAGCCGGTCGCTCGCAATCAGAGGAAGGCCGATCGTGGACTGGACCTGGTAGCGGCGGATGAAGGTGCTGTCGATCTCTGAAGGAGCGTTTCGCGCCACGAGCCGCTGACGGGTGACGGTGAGCCAGACCGTCGAGCCGTACTGGTGAATGCCGAGCTCGTCGGGCACCTTGCCCTGGTCGGCGTCGCCGAGGTAGCGAGCCAGCTGCTCGCGCATGTCGGTCAGGGAGTCGAGGAGGCTCTCCTGCGGCTGCCCCGTGGCGAAGGGGGCGTAGTAGGTGTGAGTGTCTTCCTCATAAAGGAAGATGGACACGATCTCCGCGCCGGAGACATGCTGCAGGTCGGCGACAACGCCGCGCAGCACCGCCGACAGACCAGAGTTGCTCTCAACCTGCGGTCGCATCTAATTCCCCAGGCGATCATAGGTTGAGAGCACGATTTCGGGCGACTTCACCCAACCAGGCGGCGCTTGGTTTTGGTTGGCGGGCGAAGGTCTGCCTGTCGACCGCGACCAGCCCGAACCTGGGCCCGTAGCCGAAAGCCCACTCGAAGTTGTCCAGCCAGGACCAGTACAGGTAGCCGCGCACGTCAATGCCTTCGGCCAAACACGCCTGCACCTCGCGGATGGCCGTCTCCATGTAGGCGATGCGCCTTTCGTCATGCGCGGTGGCGATCCCGTTTTCGGTGACGAGGATGGGGATGCCAGGGCAGCTCCTGGCAGCCCTGCGGATCGCAGGGCCGATCGCCTGCGGGTAGTCCTCGTATCCCATCTGGGTCGTCAAATCGGTCTCGACCAGGTCCCGGGTGAGGTCGCTCCAGTCGTGGCCGGGGCTGCGCGCTCCTTCGGGTCCGATCCGAAAGCGCGTGTACGTCTGCACGCCGATGAAGTCGTCTTTTCGGGCACGCTCGAAAAACCAGTCGTTGACGCGCGATTCGAGCTCCAGTGACATCGTCCCCGGTTCGGCGCCGTCCTCGTACTGGATGTCAGGGATTGCCAGCGTGACCCCGACCGGGATCGTGTATCGGGACCTGATCGCCGCGGCGCCGATGGTATGGGCCTCGAGCAGGTTGTCGATCGCGCGCTGCGCGCCCTCCCTGTCATCGGTATGGCCGGGCGGGTTGATGCCCAGCAGATAACCACTCGAGCCAAGACCCTGCGGTTCGTTGATAGTGCACGCGCACGCGATGAGGTCTCCCAGCGCCGCGGCAGATCGGTCGCAGTAGCGCTCAAAAAGAGCTGGAAAGCGCTCTGACGCGAAACCGCCGGAGTCCTGCAACCACTTCGGGAGCGTGAAGTGATGGAAGGTGACGATCGCGGCCACGTGGTGCTCGCGGCACGCCTCGAGCACGCGCCGGTAGTGGTCGAGCGCAGCCTGCGAGAACTCTCCATCGGCGGGCTCGATGCGCGCCCACTCGATGCTGAACCGGAACGCGTTCAGCCCAAGACCTGCCAGCAACGCGATGTCGTCGCGATAGCGGTGATAGAAGTCGCAGGCGTCGCCGGACGGCTCGTGGCAGGGCGTCGACTCGAGGTGCTCCCACCACCACCAATCGCTGTTGCTGTTGCCGCCCTCGACCTGGTGGGCTGACACTGCGGCGCCAATCAAGAAACCGTCAGGAAACCGGTTGGTGTCAATCATCCGCCGGAGTGTTCCACAGCAAAGTACCTCCCCGCTTGCCGGGGAGGTCGCCCCTGCCCGAAGGGCACGGCGGGTGGGGGATACCCTTAGGTCCCGTGGCTAGTTCCCTCAACCCAAAGCCGGACCCCTTGAACTTGGTTCTTGACACCGGGGCAATGCGCACATACCATCCGCGTTAAACCGCTTTAGTAAATCGGTTTATCGGATTCGGTGAGGGGAAGAGAATGACCTGGTTTCCATGGGGGTCGCTGGGTGTCTCGAGTCAACATCGCTGACGTGGCGAGCGCAGCCGGCGTGTCGAAGACCGCGGTGTCCTTCGCCTTCAACAGCCCCGAGAAGCTGGGCC
>CATPBO010000112.1 GCA_955652835.1 Candidatus Dormiibacterota bacterium | reverse complement strand
GTAGTGGGCGTTCGGAGAGAAGAGGAGGCGTGTGTCGAATTGCTCCCCGCAATTGGTGTACGGACAACCCTGAGTCCACGGCAGGTTCGCAATCGAATCGATGACGCGATCCTGACCCGAGCCGACGACATGAAGAAAAGAGGCTGAATCATCTGAGCCGCGCGATATGTACGTCGCAGCTGTGCCATCTGCACTCCAGGCGAACTTGTCCTTGAACAGCCCGCCATGACAGGGCTCTGCGACGGTCGCCGGGGATCCGGACACCGGCAGCCTCATGAACGTCGGGCCCTGAACAAAAGAGATATCGGTCGCGCTGGCAAATTGCGGATTGTTTCCGTACATGGATATTGCGAGTGAGCTCGGGTGGGTGACATCCGTGATGTCGCGAACCACCAACCGATCGCTGCCTCTCAGTGTCGCAAGGACCAGATTCCTGTCCGATGGCGCAGACGCCGCAAACTGTGGCGCTGGTTCAACGGTTGGACATGCACTCTGCAATCGCGCTCCCGACGCAGCTCTCGGAGCGGTAGCAGCTGATTGGCTCGAGCTGCAGCCTACCGCCACCAGCGCAGTCAGCGCCAACGCTCGGAGCCACGCTGCGTTTCCCATCGCCCTACAAGATCTTGCCAACGACCGCGGCGATCTGTGAATAGTCGGGAGGCGGCGCAAAGCCCTCGACCAGAAACTCCTTCATCCGGGGATCGTGGAGCCCCAGCAGGCGCTCTCTGATTCGCTCCTTGAGGGCGGGATCGAGCCCGGATCTGACGACGACGGGCTGGCTGGGCGACGGACCAAGAGTCTCGACCACCCGCAGCATGGCGGCGAGCTGTGGAGCGTTTCGCAGCGCGACGCCCAGCACGTGGTTGTCGATAGCCGCGCCATCGATCTCCCCGCTCGCGACCATTTGCAGCGCCCGCTCGTGAAACCCAGCTTCGACCACCTCGCCGAAGAAGTCCCACGATCCAATCCGCTGCAGGGTCACCCAGTATCCCGACCAGGAGCTCGGCTCATTGATGGCCCAGCGCGCTCCACGCAAGTCGTCGAGAGATTGAAACGGCGAGTCGCGGTTTACGATGACCTCAGAGCAGTAGAGAGGCTTACCGCCAAACCTCGGATCGGTGAGGATTGGCGCAGCGACCGCTTCCACCGCGGCTCCGAGCCAGATCACGGGAGGGCTGCACACGAACGCAATGTCGATGTGGCCGGAAGCCAGCTCCCTCCAGTCGCGGCCGTCGATAAGCTCGGAAGCCCCGCATGCCTCGGCGACGAACTCGTACAGAGGCCGGTTGCACGGAGCCAGGTAGGTGGCCGCCCGCAGGCTCACGGGTGGTTTCTCGCGGGCCAGAAGATCTCCTCGGACTTCGCGAACCGCACGAGGTAGCCATTGTCGATCACCCACTGCGTGGCGTGAGCCTTCAGCGCTCGCAGCTTCACTTCTTGCTCGCCGGCGCTCAGCGAGATGCGGATCGGCGGCGGCCAGCTGACGCCGGCCGGGTATGTCCTGCCGCCGAAAGCTTCCTTCTCAAACACTGGCCCCAGCGAGGGCCAGTCGACCCCGCCGCTGTGCACGATGAACGTGAGGAGCTCTCCCGAGTAGCCCGATGCCGTCGCCGCCTCACGGACGAGCTGATAGGTGATGCGATGATCCGGATGCTCGTCCGCGCGATCGGTGACGTAGACCCGCGATGGCAGCGAGTCTCGAAGCGCCCTCGAAAAATCAGCCTGCGCCGCGGCCCGGTCGTAAGGCGCCGGCGTCTTCGCCATCGAGCCGTCCGGATACCCCAGGAACAAAAGATTCGACGCGTCGAGTCCCAGTATCTTGGCCGCGGCGATCGCCTCTCCCTTTCGAGCCTCGCCGAGCCGCGCGAAGTCAACTCCCGTCAGGTCAGCCTCGGCCTTACCGAACAGGGCGGACGCAGCGAGCGGATATCCATCGCCATTGGTGGTGAAAACGATGCGCACAGACTTTCCCGACGCGACCGCTTGCTGTATCACCCCCGCGCACCCAATGACCTCGTCGTCAGGGTGTGGCGCAAAGACCAGCAGGTCGACCGACTTGAGCTTTGTCATGCCGGCGCGACTCGCACCGGATGCATCCGCATCCATTGAACCCACAGCAAAAGCAGGAAGTACTGCGCGAACTGGCTCAATGTGTAAGACACGACCAGCACCGGTACCGGAGTCTGGGCAAGGCTCTCGAGTGGATCCCAGATCAGGATGGTCAGCAAGAACACGGCTCCCAGGTTCAGCCATAGGAACATCGGAGCGCGCCCGGTCCAGAACTGATAGGCGAGCAGGAGCATCAGGGGTGCCAGCAAAACCTGGTAGATGGCCCAGCCGATCGGGCCCAGCATGGGTGACAGAAGGCCCGCAGTCGCGAGCAGCTCCCACCTCGGGTCGGGCACATCGCGGAGGCGCCGTACCAGTAACCAGCCGACGACCAGCACCGCGGCGGCGATGGCAACCGTCAATGCGGTCGATGACGGCACCCCGAACCTGCATAGAAGCGCGATCGGTGAATAGTTCTCGGGCACGCAAGCCACGATCGGGCCACGTCCTTTGGCCTGGAACTGAGCAACGTACGCGAACGGGTTCGCGACCGAGAGGTCGCCCGCGCGCCAGGCAAGGAATCCAAGCCCGATCACGCTGAGCACTGCCGCCACAGCGATCGCCCAGGTCCCGGCGCGACGCGACTCGCGCCGCAACAGGAGAGCGAACGGGAGCAGGATCAAGATCGGCTTCAGCCCGAGGGCCAGGCCGATCAACAAGCCGGCCGTGCGATCGCGGCGTCCAATGAGTGCCACGCCACCCAGCGCCAGCGCAAGAACGATCAGGTTGGGCTGCATCCAGAAGATGGTTGAGATCGCAGGCGCGAAGACAGCTGCGGCAACCAGCGCTGCCCACCACCACGCCGACGGAACACGGCCAAGCAGACGGCTCCAGACCGAAAGCAGAAGGCCACCCCAGACGACCAGGTTGACGGCCAACATGATCGCCGTGGCCACGTCTAGCGATGCCACTCGCGTGATCGCAGCCATCACGAGCGCGAGGAACGGAGTCGCCGTCCAGGTCAAAAGCCGTTCGGGGTGGCCGCTCGACCACGCCTCCTGTCCAGCCTGGTAGGCAAGGCCGAAGTCCATGGGGTAGTGGACCACGACGGCGACCGGAACCAGCGCAAGCGCCGCTGCCAACGGCGCGAGCAGCTGCAGGTTCCGGACTTGCCCGATGACGGCGACGGGAGCAGGCTTCAGCAACCGCGGTGGGATGCGTTGCCGCTCGAGACAGGTTGCGCGGCGATCAACATCCGACGAACTCTAGTCCCGGTGGTCGTGAACCGGGCCTCCGTACACTTACACGTCGTGCCGGAGTTCAGCCCCGGGCTCGAGGGTGTGGTCGCAGCCCAGACGGCCATCAGCGAGGTCGATGGAGCCAACGGCCGGCTCATCTATCGCGGCGGTTACCTGATCGAAGACCTCGCGCCTGTCGTTGAATTCGAAGAGGTCGCGTACCTCTTATGGCATGGCGATCTGCCCGACCAGACGCAGCTCGACGCGCTGTGCAAGCAGATGGCTGCCGCTCGCCGTCTGAACAAGCCGGCCCATGGCGCCCTCATGGCGATGGATCCGGCGACCGACCCGATGGACGTACTTCGCACAGTCGTCTCGGCGCAGGGTTCAAGCAAGACCCTCGCCAAACCGACGCTCGAGGAAGCGATCGCGCTGACTGCCATCTTTCCCACGATCGTCGCCGCGAGCTACCGGCGGCGTCAGGGCAAGGAAGTTCTGGATCCTCGCGATGACCTGTCGCATGCCGCCAACCTGCTCTGGATGATGGAGGGCACGGAGCCCGACGGCGCACGAGCGCATCTGGTCGACTCGTACCTGGTGCACCTCGCAGACCACGGGCTCAACGCTTCGACATTCGCGGCAAGGGTGATCGCATCGACTGGCAGCGACCTCACGTCATCCGTCGTCGGTGCAATCGGAGCGCTGAAGGGCGCTGCGCATGGCGGTGCAACTTTCGCCGCGCGCACGATGCTGGACAAGATCGGTTCAGCCGACAACGCGGAGAAGTGGCTGCGCGAAGCCCACGCCCGCCACGAACGCTTCGCGGGCTTCGGCCACCGCGTCTACAGGACCTACGATCCGCGAGCCAAGATTCTCCGCGAGATGGCGAGGACCGCCGCGCCGGAGCTCCACCGCACCGCGGCCCGCACCGAGGAGCTGGCGCTTCAGATCCTTCATGAAGCTCACCCTGAACGACCCAACGCGACCAACGTCGATTTCTGGGCGTCAGTTGTGTTGACCGGCGCGGGGATCCCGAAGGAGATGTTCACCTGCCTCTTCGCCACCTCACGCGTGGCCGGCTGGACCGCGCATGTGCTGGAAGCACTGTCTGACCTGCGCATCATCCGGCCGGCGTCGGAGTGGACGGGACCAGCAGCGGGAAAGAAGCCCGTAGCGCTCGCCAAGCGATGAGCGCTTACGTCCCCGGTCTGGAAGGCGTCGTCGCCGCGCAGACGGAGATTTCTATGGTTGACGGCGCCAACGGCCGGCTCGTCTACCGCGGTTACGTGATCGCCGATCTCGCTGAGGACATGTCGTTCGAGGAGGTCGCCCACCTTTTGTGGCACGGCCGCCTACCGACGCGAGCCGAGCTCGACGCGCTGACCCTGGAGCTGGCCGGCTCACGCGCGCTGACGCAGGCCGCGACGATCACGCTCGACGCATTGCCCAAAGACACCGACCCCATGGACGTCCTCCGGAGCGTCGTCTCCGTCCAGGGGGTCGAGCACAGGCTGACGAAGCCGAGCATCCCGCTCGCGATCCATGCGACCGCCTCGTTTCCGACCATCCTCGCCTGGTTCCACCGCCGGCAGCTGGGCCTGGCACCCGTCAAGCCGCGAGCCGATCTCGGCCATGCGGCCAACTACCTCTACATGCTCCACGGCAAGGAGTCGAGCCCGGAGCTCGTGCGCGCGCTGAACACGTACCTGGTCTTGCTCGCGGATCACGGAATGAACGCATCGACTTTCGTCGCGCGTGTCATCGCCTCCACCGATTCAGACCTCGCCTCCTGCCTGGTCGGAGCGATCGGCGCCCTCAAAGGTCCTGCGCATGGTGGGGCACCGTCGGCGGTGATGGATCAGCTCGAGCAGATCGGTACCGCTGACAATGCCGAGCACTGGATGCGCGAGGCTCGTAAGCGGAAGGTGCGATTCATGGGCTTCGGCCACCGGATCTACCGGACGTACGACCCGAGGGCAAAAATCCTGAAGGAGATGTGTGCGCGACTCAACCCGAAGTTCTACGAGCTCGCCTCCAAGGTGGAGGAGACCGCGCTGCAGATCCTCCACGAGGAGCACCCGGAGCGCCCACAAGCGACCAACGTCGAGTTTTATTCGGCCGGCGTGCTGCAGGCCATCGGGTTGCCCAAGGAATACTTCCCACCCACCTTCGCGGTTTCGCGCGCGGCGGGCTGGACGGCACATGTGCTGGAGCAGAGCGCCAACAACCGACTCATCCGACCGCAGTCGGAGTACATCGGGCCAGAACCTAGAAAACCCGTACCACTATCCGAGCGGGGCTAGCCGCTGAAGCTCGGCCGCCTGACGCGATGAAGATCTCGTCCGTCCGGGTACCACGCGTGCGGCTGATCGTGGTCGCGCTGGCGACCGTGACCGCGGGCGTCCTTCTCTACGTGACCCGCGGATACCTCTTCTATTACGACGAGTGGGACTTCATCCAGAGCGCTCCGGATTGGGGCTGGATCTCTTTCCTTCAGCCTCACAACGAGCACCCGGTCATGCTGCCGCGTCTCATCTACGCCGCTCTCCTCTCGACGATCGGCATGCACAGCTACGTGCCGTACATGTTCGTCCTGCTGGCGCTGCACGCGACCAGCGCATTTCTGCTGTTCGAGCTGGTTCGCCGGCGCGCCGGGGAGGTCATCGCCCTCGCCTGCGCGGCCATGTTCCTTGTCCTCGGCGCCGGATGGGAGAACCTGCTGTGGGCATTCCAGATCGCCTTCGTCGGCGCCGTCGCGTGCGGCCTGGGCATGTTGCTGGCGCTCGAGAATCCATCCTCCCCGCGCAACCTGCTGGCCGCGGTAGCGCTCCTGACCGCCTCGCTGATGTTTTCGGGAATCGGTGTTTCTTTCGGCGTCGCCGCTGCGGTGATGCTGGCACTCACCCCAGCTCGCCGGCGCGAGCTCATGTGGTTCGCCCCAGTGGTGATCGCGTTGGGCGCGTGGTACCTCGCATTTGGGCACAACGGAACCGCGTCCATCCCGGCGCACTCTGCCGCCAACATCCTGCTGGTACCCCTTTACGCGGCCTGGGGTCTTGGACAGAGCGCAGCGGGGTTGATCGGGTTAGGTGGACCGTGGGGACCGCCGGCGCTCTTGGCGGCCGGAGCTGTGGTCGCGGTGACGTGGTGGCGCCGGAGGCCGGACCCTCTCGCGCTCGGGGTGCTGGCGGCGCTTGTGTCGCTGTACGTGGTGACGGGCATGACGCGCGCCCAGCTCGGCTACCAGCAATCCGGCGCCGGCCGGTACATCTATGAGGGCGCCGTCTTCTGGCTCATCCTCCTGGCCGACGCGGCTCGCAACCTGCCCTGGCGCGGCACCTGGCGGCCGGCCCTTGTCGCGTGCCTCTTCCTCGCGTGCTTCAACAGCTGCGTATTGCTGTTCGTTTGGACAGCCGCCAAAACCGCGCTGATGCAGCGCGAGACCGCGGACCTCCAGGCACTGGTCGCGGAGCGGTCGGATCCCTGCTTGAAACCCGCCGGATGGGTCGATGTGGTCGTCATGCCGCAGATCGACGTCCCGGCGCTCTACTACCGCGCCATCGACCGCTACGGCGACCCGGCCGCCGGGCGGCCGATCACCGACCGCGGCGATTTCGACATCGCCCGGGGCAATCTCACCAGATCGAACTGCACACCCACCTAGACTTAGAAGGAAGTGCCGGCAACCGACTTCGACGTGGCGATTCTGGGCGGCGGCATGGGTGGTTATCCCGCCGCCATCCGAGCCTCCCAGCTGGGCTTGAAAGTTGCCCTGGTGGAGGCTGACAAGCTCGGTGGCACCTGCCTGCACATCGGCTGCATCCCAACGAAGGCCCTGCTCGAATCGTCGGAGCTGTACCACCGGGTGTCGGCGCGCGGCCCGGAGTTCGGGGTGAACGCCGACAAGGTGGTTTTCGACTACGCGCGCATCGCCGCGCGGCGCGACGCGGTCGTCAGCCAGCTCTACAAGGGCGTCCAGTACCTGATGAAGAAGAACAAGATCGAGGTGGTTGAGGGCAGTGGCCGGGTTCGCGACCGCAACACGATCGAGGTGGGCTCCAAGCAGGTCAAGGCGAAGCACCTCATCGTCGCCACCGGCTCCACTGTCAAGACGCTGCCCGGGCTCGAGTTCGACGGCAAGTTCATCATCTCGTCCGACCACGCGACGCTCGCCGCGACGATCCCGGAGTCGATCTGCATCATCGGCGCCGGGGCGGTCGGGGTCGAGTTCGCGACACTCTACAACGAGCTCGGCGTGAAGGTCACGCTGCTCGAGGCGCTCGACCGGCTGGTGCCGCTCGAGGACGAGGAGGTCTCGAAGGAGATGCAATCGACCTTCAAGAAGGCCGGCATCGACTGCCGGTTGGGCGTGAAGGTCAAAGGCGCGAAGAAAGCACGCGACGGTGTCAGCGTGGAGACCGACCAGGGCGAGGTCTGGGCGCGCCAGCTCCTCGTCGCCGTGGGCCGCGCACCGCGCTCAAAGGAGATCGGGCTGGAGCAGGTCGGGGTGACGACGCACCCGAACGGCTTCATCAAGGTCGACGAGTGGATGCAGACAGCGGCCGAAACCGTTCACGCGATCGGCGACGTGGTCGGTGGCTACCTGCTCGCCCATGCGGCGGCCCACGAAGGCATGACCGCGGTCGAGGACATCGCAGGACAGCGCGTGGCACCGATGGAGCAGGACCTGGTCACCCGCTGCACCTACTCGCATCCGCAGATCGCGTCTGTTGGAATGACGGAGAAGCAGGCCCGCGAAAACGGACGCGAGGTCCGCATCGGCAAATTTCCCTTCACTGCTCTGGGCCGCGCCATCATCCACGGTGAGACCGGCGGCTTCGTCAAGATCGTCGCGGACGGCAAGACAGGCCAGATGCTCGGGACACACATCGTCGGCGCCAACGCGACGGAGCTCATCGCCGAGCCCGCGCTTACGCAGCTGTTCCAGGGCGACGCGTGGGAGCTGGGCCGCAACATCCACCCCCATCCGACGCTCAGCGAGGCGGTCATGGAGGCAGCGCTCGCCGTGGACGGCCATGCGATCCACATCTAGTGGCACAGACCGTTAAGACAAAAGGCCCAACCTTCAGCCCTGAGTGGCGCTACCAGGAGCCGGTCGCGTGGCGGGACACCGACCTCGACGAGAAGACGCTCAAGGAATGGTTCAACTACATCTTGCTCGGGCGGCAGGTCGACTACCGATTCCAGGTTCTGAACCGTCAAGGCCGAGCCCCTTTCATCATCTCGTGCGCCGGTCACGAGGCCGCGCAGATCGGGGTCAGCTGGCCGCTGAAGCCAAAGTACGACTGGCTGGCGCCTTACTACCGCGACGTAGTCGTGTGCATGCGCATGGGAATGACGCCGCTCGACCTCATGCTTGCTGTGCTCGCCAAAAAAGCCGACCCCGCCTCTGGTGGCAAACAGACACCGGGCCACTTCTCCGATTCGCGGCACAACATCACGTCTGGCGGCTCTCCGGTCGCGACCCAGATGGTGCGCGGGGCCGGAGTGGCTTACGCGCTGAAGATGGACGGCACGGATAAGGTGCTGCTCACCTGCTACGGCGAGGGCGCGGGCGCGGAGGGCGACGCGCACGAAGCGTTCAACTTCGCGTCGATCTACAAGCTGCCCGAGGTCTTTGTCTGCGAGAACAACGGCTTTGCGATCTCCACCCCGTTCCGCAAGGAATACGCGATCGACTACGTGGCGCAGCGCGCCGCGGGTTACGGGTTCCCTGGCGTCACGCTCGACGGTCGCGATCCGGTCACTTGCTACGTGGTCGCAAGCGAAGCGATCGCCCGCGCCCGAGCCGGGCACGGGCCGACCCTCATCGAGTGCCTGGTCGACCGGCTTGGCGCGCACTCGTCCGAGGACGACCAGCGACGCTACCGCACGCAGGAGGAGATCGACCGGCTTGCGGAGAACGACTGCCTGGTGCGGTTCAAGAAGAAGCTGCTCGACGACGGCGTGATGAGCGCCAAAGAGATCACCGAATTCGAGGAGCGGGTCAAGGAAGAGGTCGCGAAGGCGACGAAGGAAGGGATGGAGTCGGCGGACCCCGCGCCAGAAGACGCGCTCACGAATGTTTATGGGGTGGGCGCACCGTCGGCCATCGATCCCGCCCCCGACCTCGAGACGGAGGAGATGAACATGGTGGCCGCGCTCCGCTCGGCCTTGACCGAGGAGATGGAGCGTGACGAACGGGTGATGGTGCTCGGCGAGGATGTCGGCCAGAAGGGCGGAGTGTTCCTTGTCACCGACGGGCTGTACAAGCGGTTTGGAGAAGCACGCGTCATCGACACCCCGCTTGCGGAGTCATCGATCGCCGGCGTCGCACTCGGCCTCGCGCTCGCTGGCAAGCGGCCCGTGGCCGAGATGCAGTTCACCGACTTTGCACACATGGCGTTCAACTCGATCACCAACGAGATCGCGAAATATCGCTACCGCAGCGACGGCGACTGGTCGGTGCCCCTCGTCGTGCGTGCACCGATGGGCGGCCACGCGCACGGGGCGCTTTATCACTCCCAATCAATCGAGGCGCGCTTCGCCACGCCGGGGTTGAAGATCGTGATCCCTTCGAGCCCATACGAGGCGAAAGGCTTGCTGCTGGCCGCCATTCGCGACCCTGACCCCGTGCTGTTCTTCGAGCACAAGCGCCTCTACCGGATGTTCAAGGAAGCGGTGCCCAAGGGTGAGTACCTCATCCCGCTGCAGGTCGCGCGCACGTTTCGTGAAGGGACCGACATCTCGGTCTTCTGCTACGGGTTGATGGTTCATTACGCGAACGAGGCGGCGAAGAACCTCGAAGCGGACGGAGTGAGCGTCGAGATCATCGACCTGCGCACCGTGTATCCG
>CATPBO010000111.1 GCA_955652835.1 Candidatus Dormiibacterota bacterium | reverse complement strand
GCTCCCGCGGCCCGGTGGCGACGACATCGGTGCGCGCCGGGTCGAGCAGCACCTTCGGGGCCTGCGCCAAATGGGGGCGCACGTCACCGAGACCGAAACCGAGATCATCGCCGAGGCCGATCGGCTGCGGGGTGCGCGGATTGTCTTCGACCTGCCGACCGTCACAGGCACGGAGAACATCCTGCTCGCGGCGGTCCTCGCAAAGGGGCGAACTGAGATCTTCAACGCCGCCCGCGAACCTCACGTCCAGGACCTGTCCCGGCTGCTGGTCAAGATGGGAGCGCATATCGAGGGCATCGGCACCGAGCGGATCATGATCGACGGAGTGGAGGAGCTCGGCGGGGCCGAGCACACGGTCATAGCCGACTACCTGGAGGCGGGAACTTATGCCCTGGCGGTTGCCGCGGCGGCCGGCGAGCTGCGCCTGGACTGCAGCCGTCCCGAGGATCTCAACCTGGTGCTCCTCAAGCTCGAGCAAGCGGGCGCACACGTCGAGGTGGGGGACGCATGGTTCAGCGTGGGACGGCAGCCCGGGACGCGGCTGAAGCCCAACGACATGTCGACGTGGACGTTCCCCGGGTTCCCAACCGACTTGCAGGCACAGTACATGGCGCTGATGACTCAGGCCGACGGCAGGACGGTTATCTCCGAGTACGTCCACGAGAACCGGTTCCAGCACGTCAAGCAGCTCGCCAAGATGGGCGCGCAGATCGATGTCGAAGGAAGGATTCACGCCACGGTCCACGGTCCATCCAGGCTGCGGGGCACCCACGTCGCAATCCCGGACATCCGCTCCGGCGCCGCGCTTGTGATCGCGGCGCTTTGTGCCGAAGGCGACAGCCTGCTTCGCAACTCCTGGCATGTCGAGCGAGGCTACGAGCAAATGGCGGACAAGCTCGCGTCGGTCGGCGCGCGCATCGAGACGGTGACCGTGGACGAGGAGTCAGGCCACTCCGGCCACACCTATGAGTGATGCTCTCTAAGAAAATCGGGATTGACCTCGGTACGTCGACGGTCCTGATCTACGTCAAGGGTGAGGGCATCGTGATCAACGAACCCTCGCTCGTGGCCGTGAATCGCGATGGCACGCGAATCCTGGCCGTGGGCAGGGAGGCCCTCGAAATGGTCGGCCGCGCGCCGGACACAATCCAGGTCGTGCGCCCAATGCGTGAAGGGGTGATCGCCGACTTCGTCGTGACCGAAGGCATGCTGCACCACTTCATCGGCAGGGTCCAGGGCCGCCAGCGGATCTTCAAGCCCGAGATCATGATCTGTGTCCCGTCAGGTGTGACCTCAGTCGAACGTCGAGCGGTGACAGAAGCGGCGATCTCGGCCGGAGCCAGGCAGGCGTGGCTGATCGATGAGCCGCTTGCCGCAGCAATCGGGGCGGGCCTGCCGATCTCAGAGCCGAGGGGCAACGCGATCTGCGATGTCGGCGGGGGCACCACGGAGATTGCCGTGATCTCCCTCTCTGGAATGGTCGTGGCGCACTCGATTCGAGTGGGGGGAAATCGAATCGACGACGCAATCACGACCTATATGAAGCGCAAGCACAATCTTTTGATTGGAGAGCGCACGGCCGAGGAGGTCAAGATCACCGTCGGCTCGGCGGTGTTGATGAAAGAGCCGCTCGTCACCGAGGTGCGCGGGCGAGACCTGGTCTCCGGCCTACCCAAGAATGTGGCAATCACGTCCAACGAGGTGACCGAGGCGATCCAGGAGCCGCTGCGACTGATCGTCGGCGCCGTGCGTGACGTGCTCGAAGACACGCCGCCGGAGCTCGCCGCCGATATTTTCGACCGCGGCATCGTGCTTACGGGTGGAGGGGCTCAGCTTCGAGGGCTCGACCGCTATCTGGCGATGCACACAGGCATCCCGGCGGTCGTCGCGGACGATCCGCAGACGTCGGTGGTGAGAGGCACGGGGCTGGCGCTAGAGAACTTCGAGGTCCTGAAACGGAATCAGTCGTACCTTCGGTAAGTCCTTGATCGGGTTGCGGATCGTGGTTGACGGGGTCGGGCTGGAGCGGCCGCGCGCAGGCGTCGGTGTTTACACGACGCAGATCCTGCATGCGATGTCCGTCGACCGGCCCGACTGCCGGCTGACCGTCTTCGGTCCGCCGGGCGCATTTGTCCATGTACCCAACAGCAGCTACCGGCCGCTTCCACGCGCGCGCCTGATCGGCCGTCACCTGCAGTGGCCGGCCCGCATCCGGCAGCTCAAGCCCGATGCCTACTTCGGTCCGGCGGGCGTGCTGCCGCTGGGCGACGTCGGCTGTCCCTCTGTGATCACCATCCACGATCTCGCTATCTACCGCAATGCCGGGTGGTTTCCTGCCCGCCAGCCGCTCAGCACGCGTTTTGTGGTGCCGCGCTCGGTGCTGCGGGCGGACGTCGTGATCGCGGTCTCGGAGAACACGGCGAAGGATATCGTCGACGTCTTCGGCATACCCCGGTCGCGGATCGAGGTCGTGCCGCATGGCGTGGCCGCGAGCTTTGCACCCATGAGTGCGGAGGACCTGGCGGCGGCCCGCGCTCGACTCCAGCTGCCCGAACGATTCATCCTCTTCGTCGGCACGGTCGAACCAAGGAAGAACCTCGAAACTCTCCTCGAGGCCTGGGCGATGATGCGCGACCGTCCTGACCTGGTCGTGGTCGGCGCCTTCGGTTGGCTCTACGAACCGATCAAAGCGCGCATGCAGCGAATGGGCCCAGGCCTGCATCACCTCGACGGGCTCGATCCGGAAGACCTTCCCGCTGTTTACAACCTGGCTCGCGTCCTCGCCCATCCCGCGTGGTACGAGGGTTTCGGCCTGCCGCCCCTGGAAGCGATGGCGTGCGGCACGCCCGTTGTGGTGTCGGACCGTTCGAGCCTTCCGGAAGTTGTCGACGGCGCCGGGCTCGTCGTGCCTGCCGAGCAACCTGAGGCGTGGCGGAAAGCGCTCGAAACGTTGATCGGCGACACCGACCTGGCGGCCGACCTCCGGCATAAAGGCATCCTGCGAGCCGCGCAGTTCAGCTGGGCGCGGTCGGCGCGCCTCACCTGGCGCGCGATCGACGACGCGATCGCTACCCGACGAGCTCCTTGATGACCTCCGCCACGCCGGCGGCGCACCGATCCCAGGTGTACTCGCGGGCGCGGGCGCGTCCAAGCCGGGCGAGGCTGGTGCGCAGCTTTTCGTCTCCGAGCGCCACCTCGAGCACCTTGGCGAGCTGCTCGGAATCCGCTGCATCGTGATAATAGAGAGCGGCATCGCCACCGACCTCGGGCAGAGACGACGCCTTTGCGGCTACCACCACCTTGCCGCGCGCCATGGCCTCCAGCACGGGAAGGCCGAATCCTTCGTAATGGCTCGGCACGATGACCGCGTCGGCGCGCTTGTAGAGAAGCTCCAGCGTCGGCTGGTCGACCCTCCCGAGCACGCGGCACCGGCCGGAAGCACGCAGCTTGGCCGCCAGCGCGGTGTTCCGCTCCGGACCTGCCACAGCGAGGGTGACACCGTCCAGCCGCTCGACCGCAGCCAGCGCCGCGACCTGGTTCTTGCGAGTCTCGATGCGTCCGACCTGAAGCACGAAGCTGCCGTTCAGGCCCAGCTCGGCGAGGCGCGAGGCCGGGGCCGGCGCCACCGTCGGCGCGGAAGCGCCCAACGGCACTACCCGGACTCGCTCCGGGCGCACACCGTAAGCCGACACCAGGTCAGCCTTGGTGGACTCTGAGACCGCGATCAGGAGCGGGCACCGCAGCGCCGCCCACCGCGTGGTGAGCCGCAGGTAGGCCCGTTCCGTCGCCGAGTACGCATGCGGGTGGCGCTCAAAAGCCAGGTCGTGTACGACCGTCAGGGCCTTCCCGGGCCAGGCAAAGGGAACGGCGTGGGCGGGGACGAAAAGTAGGTCTGGCCGTTCGGCCGCGAGGGCGGTGGGGAGGCGTACCTGCGACCAGAGCCTGCGGAACGGGATCACCATGACGTCGACACCGAGACCCGCGCGGGGCCGCGAGGCGAAGAACCGCCAGCGCAGCTCGGGCGCAACAGCCGCCAGGCGCGAGCAGACCTCGCGCGTGTAAACCTCGGTGCCAGTCATCACGGCTCGGGTCGCGGGGTTGATGTCGACCGCGATCGTCTTCAAGGCCCTGGCTTCACTGTCTGTACGACCTTAAGCTATCGTCGATGCGGAGCAGCGTGGGGGCGGCAGCAGTGCTGCTGACGGTGGTGGCGACGGGCTACATCCTTCACGCCGATGACACGATCGCAGCGCCAATCGGCCCGCAACCATCCCTTTCGCACGTGGTAGGGGCGCAGCTCATGGCCTCGGGCATGGCGATTCAGGGCCATGAGTTCTTCGTTTCGCGGCTGGAGATCGTGCCTGTGGGCCGTCGCAACATCACGCTTCCGATCCTCATGTATCACTACGTCCGCAACCCGCCGTCGCTGCTGAGCGACTGGGCTGGCTACAAGCTCTCGGTCTCGCCGGCCGACTTTGCCGCCCAGATGGACTGGCTGTCACTGCGTGGATTTCATCCGGTCGACTTCAACGACGTGCGGGCGTACTTTGCCGGCAAAGAGCCGCTCCCGGCCAGACCGGTGGTGATCACGCTGGACGACGGGTATATCGACCTCTACACGACTGCTTTTCCAATCCTTGCGGCTCACGGTTTCAAGGCCGTTGCGTACATCGTCAGCAGCTTCGTTGGACAGCCGCGTTATGTGACCGCGTCGCAGCTCGTTCAGATGGACCGCAACGGAATCGAGATTGCCTCGCATACGGTCGACCACGCCGACCTGGCGCGATCCTCATCGGCTTTGACGATGCGAGAGCTCGTCGATTCCAAGCGCTGGCTCGAGCACACGCTGGGTCGACCGGTGCTCGACTTCGCTTACCCGTCCGGCAAATTCAGTGCGCGGGCCGTGGCCGAGGTCAGCCAGGCTGGATATGACACGGCGGTCACCACCGATGGGACCTTGCTGGATCACAGCCTCGCGGATCGTTTCGTCTGGACGCGTGTTCGCGTTGGGGGCGGCGAGACGCTTTCCGAATTTTCACTCAACCTCGGCCAGCCGATGCCATACATGACGATCACGGCAATTCACATCAACACCGCAGCCGCTGCGCAGCCGCCACACGCGAGGCCGACACTGCAGCTGCTCAAGTAGAGGTGCAGGTCAGGGTCCTGGGGGTGAGGGTCGACTGCCTCGACATGGGAGCCGCCCTCGAGCGCATAGAGGAGCTTGTCGATACCGGTGGCCATCATTTCGTAGCCACCGTCAATCCCGAATTCATCATGGGAGCGCACAAGGCACCCGAGTTTGCCTGGGTCCTCGAATCGGCCGATCTGTGCCTGGCTGACGGGACGGGCGTGGTTTGGGCATTAAGACGGCAGGGCTGCCAGATGAGAGGGCCGGTCACCGGCGTCGACCTGATCCCGCTGCTTGCCGCCGTCTGCGCCCGAAGAGGTTTCAAGCTCTTCCTGCTTGGGTCTGCCCCCGGCGTCGCGTCCGATCTCGCCGCGCGCTTGCGAGCTGAGCATCCAGGCCTCGAAGTGGCGGCGCATTCGGGTGCACCGGATCCCTCAGCCGATGACGAGACGCTGCAGTTGATTCGCGCACATCAGACCCAGGTGCTCCTCGTCGCGTTCGGCGCGCCGAAGCAGGAGCTGTGGATCGACCGCATGAAAGACCGCGTCGAAGTCGGTGTTGCGATCGGCGTCGGCGGCGCTTTTGACTACCTCACCGGTCGCGTGCCGCGCGCACCCGTCTGGATGAGAAGGGCGGGTCTTGAGTGGTTGCACCGGCTCATCCGCCAACCGTGGAGGATTCGCCGCATGGCTGTGCTCCCTGTGTACGCGTTCAAGGTCCTCGGCGCGGGCAAGTAGGATGGCGAGCCATGGCCGCGGAGCGACAACCCGACCTGAGCGTCGTCATCCCCTGCTACAACGAGGAGCAGCGGCTGCCTCGCACCATCGAGCAGATCGAGCGGTATCTCGACGGCAGGGGAATCGCTTACAAGCTCATCCTGGTCGACGACGGCAGCACCGATGGGACGCGCAAGATCATGGATGCCGCCGCCCTGCTCAATCCACGCGTGCGGCTGGAGGCGCTGCCGCAAAACCGCGGTAAGGGACGCGCATTGGCCGAAGGCGTGGCCGCTGCTACAGGTTCAGAGATTCTTGTCACGGACGCCGACTTGTCGACTCCGATCGAGGAGCTCGAGAAGCTGCAGGCCGAGCTGAGCAAGGGCGCCGGAGTGGCGATCGCATCGCGCGCGTTGAGGGGCTCGCGTGTTGAGGTGTCGCAGCCGATCTACCGCGTGCTCATGGGCAAGGCGTTCAACCTCATGGTTCAGATCGTGCTGCTGCCTGGCATCTGGGATACGCAGTGCGGCTTCAAGCTCTTTCGTGCTGACGTTGCGCACAAAGTCTTCGCCGGGCTTACGACGGATGGCTTTGGATACGACCCCGAGGTGCTGTATCGCGCCAAGAAGCACGGAGTGAGAATTGCCGAGGTTCCGGTGGTCTGGCGCAACTCGGCGCCGACGAAGGTGAGCCCGATCAAGAGCTCGCTCGACATGTTCAAGCACGTCTTGAGGATCAGGTTCCGCAGTTGAACCAGCAGGCCCGGGTAACGGAGCGAAAGACTGCCCCGACCGAGGTCCTGGTCGTGCTGCCGACCTTCAACGAATGCGAGAACCTGGAAAGGATCGTGGCCGGCGTGCGTCATTTAGGACACGACGTGCTCATCGTCGACGACGCATCACCCGACGGGACGGGAGAGATCGCCGACCGCTTGGCGGCGGCGGACGATGGCGTGCGCGTGCTGCACCGGCCGCGCAAGCTGGGGCTGGGCAGCGCATATGAAGACGCGTTTCGGATCGGCCTCGCCGATGGCTCGGCTCTTTTCGTGGAGATGGACGCGGACGGGTCGCACCTGGTCAAAGACCTCGAGAGCATCGTCGACGCGGCCCGCGGGTGCAAAGGCCTCGCCGTCGGTTCCCGGTACATACGCGGCGGAGAGATCGTCGGGTGGCCACCTCAGCGGTGGCTTCTGTCGTGGGCGGCGAATGTCTACTGCCGGATCCTGCTCGGACTAAGAACTCATGACTGCACGTCGGGATATCGCTGCTACACACGCGAGCTGTTGCTCCAGATCGGGCTCGACGAGGTCCTGTCGCAGGGCTACTCCTTCCAGATCGAGATGGTGCACAGGACGAAGCGGTTGGGCTACCCGGTAGTCGAGGTACCGATCCGCTTCGAAGACCGCGTGGCCGGCGCCTCCAAAGTGTCGCGCGGCGAGGTAAGGCGAGCGCTTTGGACGGTGCTTCGGCTGAGCCTGAAGCGATGACTGAAGCAGTTTCCCCTCTCCCCATCGGGGAGAGGGCCACGGAGAGGGGCTTGAGCAGGAACCACCGCTGGGAGCACTGGCGCCTACCCCTGCTCGCCGGCCTCGCGCTGGCGATCGTCACCGCCTTGCCCTACCTCTACGCCTACGCCGTCCAGCCGACGGGCCACGTGTTCATGGGCTTTTTCTACCTGGGCGACGACGCCAACACGTACCTCGCGAAGATGCGCCAGGGGTGGGAGGGCGCGTGGTCCTGGCAGAACCGCTACACCACAGAGTCGAGCCCCGCTGCGTATCTGTTCATGTTCTGGCTTGTCCTCGGTCACATCGCCGCGGTGCTCAACCTGCCGCTGATCGTGGTTTTCCATCTCGCCAGGGTGGCGGCGGCGTTCGCCCTCATGGCGGCGGCGTGGTTCATGATCTGCCACTTCATCGAGGACCGGGCGGCCAGGCGGTTCGCATTCTTCTTCTGCGCCGTCGGCCTGGGGCTCGGGTATCTGATCCAGGCTCTAGGTCAACCCGTCATCTTCGGCCACCAGACCGACACGCTCGATTGGCGGATGCCAGAGCTGACCGCGTTCTACTCGGTGCTCGCATTGCCCCATTTCGCGTGGTCGGGGGTCTTTGCGGCAGCCGGCGTTGCCCTCACGTTGAAGGCGATCCAACGCGGGAGCCTGGTTCTCGGCCTCCTGGCCGGTCTCTGCTGGCTCGGCCAGGCCTCGATCCATCCGCAGATGCCGATCCTGATGGGAGGCGCCACCGCAGCTGCTCTCGTCCTGCGCCCGGCCGCGCCGCGCGGTTGGATCGCGGCGGCGGTCGCATTCGCGATCCCGGCGCCTTACATCCTTTATTCGTACCTCGCTTTCGTCGGCAACCCTGAGGTGCAGCGCTGGACCTTCCATTCCAAGAACGCACTTCCGCCCGAGAGCATCAGCCTGCTCTTCGCGATCGCTCCGCAGCTTCTCCTGGCGTTGACCGGTTTGCCGGCCGTCCTGCGCCGTCGCAGTCGCGAGGACCTCTTCCTCGTCGCCTGGCTGGTTCTGCTTGCCGCCATCCTTTATCTACCGAACCCGGCCGGTGATCTGCGCCGGCGATTCCTGGACGGCCTGTACCTCCCACTCGTGATCCTCGGTGCGCGGGGAATGTACGAGACGATCGTGCCGCGCCTCCGCAGCGCGCGGGCCCGGGCGCTGGTGCCCTTCGCGTACGTGTCCTTCGCGTCGATCGGCAGCGCTTTTCTGGTCCTGGCGCCGCTGGCCGTCGCCGCTCTCCCCCAATACACCGTTACGAGGGCCGAGTACGACGGGCTGACGTGGCTTGACAACGAGCCCGCGGGCCGCGTGCTGGCGATGCCTGGCGTCGGGCTGTACGTCCCGGCGTACAGCGGCGACACCGTCTACGTCGGCCACTACGACGAGACGTTCGACTACCTCAATAAGACGCAGACCGCCCTGGCAGTTCTGACCGGGAAGAGTGACCTCGGGCAGTTCATCCAGGCCAACCACATTCGATATGTCGTGTGGACCGCCGACCTACCTGCGCCACCCCCCGATGCGCTGGGCCTGGCAGCCTACGACACACCCAACTTCAAGATCTGGAAAATCTATTAAGGGGTAGGCAATTGCCAATCCCCTCCCCCGCAAGGGGGAGGGCTAGGGTGGGGGCGGCCTCTTACTTCCTGACGTAGATCACCGCCACCGAGTCCTCGTATGCGAGCGTCCACTCCGGCTGCGTCGTCAGCACGTTGGCCAGCGCCTCGCCGCGGTTGTAGACGATGTAGTCGACCTTGTACTGATCCAGGACCTGCTTCCAGTCTGAACGCAGCGTCTGCACGTCCTGGTACTGGTTGAGCAGCGGGTCGCCCATGAGCGCCGCCTCGCCAAAGATGAAAACCCTGCGATTGGGATCCGGGTAAAAGCGATTTGCGAGGTAGCCTCCCCAGCCGTACTGGTTGTACATCCTGGTCCCAACCGTCGGATGGGAGGCAAGCCAGTCCGCCGCGCCTACCGGATAGCTCGTCGCGGTGAGGCTCTGCTGGCGGTCGGGGCTGATGCTGTCGGTGATGCGCAGCGCCGTCGCGAGCGCGATCACCGTCAGGACGATCGCGGTCACGACCGCGAAGATCCTTCGCGGCGGCAGCTGGAGCTTCCAGCCCCGAGCCGCCGAGAGCTCCTTCCAGTAGGCGGAGTAGGAGTTGATCATCACCGGAGTCGCGACCGCCACGAAGAGCACCACGTTCCTCACCGACTGCAGCGCGAGCCCGAGCGCCACGAGCGTGAGAAGGAATTCGTACAGCGTCGGGCGCCGGAGCGTGAAGCCGATGATGACCAGGAAGATCATCACTTCGAACGGGCGCAGGTAAAACTCGTGAAAGTCAGGCGAGAACCATTCGACGATCAACTTCTGCTGCGCAACGCTGCCCTGGGTCTGGAACGGATACGGGTACAGGCTGAACCCGTGCGGCGTCGCTGCTACCGCCACGACCGAAAAGACCGTGATGATGGCCAGGAACCGAACGTGCGCCCGGTGGGCCGGGTTGCCTCGATCCCAGGCCCACCCGATGAGCTCTGCGACCAGGGCCACTCCGAGCCAGACGAATCCGATCACCCACCCACCGTGGAGGTTGGCCCATAGGACCATCACGAGCGGGACCCAGTTCAGCGCACGGCTGCGGCCGCTGATGTACCCCTGCAGCCAGTACAGCTCGAGGCAGCTCAACGTAAACGTGATCATCTGGGCCCGCGGACCCCAGATCGGTGACCCCGCGACAGCGCCGATCGCCAGGCCGACGCCGACGATCACCCACGGCTGCCGCCGGACTTGTCGGTAGATGATCCAGAAGCCCGCCCAGGTCAGAAGCCCGAACGCGATGCTGATCCCTACCACTCCCGTCGCGCTGTAAACGAGCCAGATCAGGATCTCGGTGAGGTACTCGTGATCGGTCCAGACGTGAGTCGGAACCGTGAACGTGAAGATGTCGGTCGAGGGCAGTCGGCCGTTGTCGACCATCCAACGGCCGATGCGCAGATGCCACCAGAAGTCGGGATCCTGAACGCTGCTGATGAAAAGCGAGAGGGTCACGATCATGACGCCGCCCAGGAGCAGCGTCTTCGCGCTGAGCCGTTCGATCAGCCGCAAGCCTAGCTGCGGGCCTTGAGTGGATTTGGAACATAGCGCGGCACACGTCGCGCGTACGTCGGGTATTCGTTGGGGAACGCGCGGGCGAGCACTCCTTCCTCCCAGCGGATGCGGAGGAGCTCGCAAGCGATGAAATAGATCACCGCCAGCGCCCCCGGCCAACCGGCTGTGGCGAGGTTGACGCCGATTGCGGCCAACACCTCGCCCAGGTACACGGGATGGCGGCTCAGCGAGTACGGTCCGCCGGTGACCAGGCGGCGGGCCTCGGGAATGATGGAGAACGAGCGGCGTAGGTAGGCGAGGCCCCAGACGGAGTACGCCAGCCCGGCCGTGGCCAGGATGTCGGCGACCAGCACGAGCCCCTCGCGGCGGCCGCCTCCGGGCAGGAAAGGCGCCGCGATCGCCGAGAAGGTGCCGGTGAAGGCGATGAACACGACCGCCATCCGATGATCGGTGCCGCGCTTGGGCAGGCGGGTTGAATACAGGACGACCAGCATCGTGAAGTAGGCCAGCGCCAGGAGCTGCTGCACGAGAAACAGGTAATCGGAGGACCGGTGCACGGAACGGAGCCCGTCCCAAACGAACAGGAGCTGGCGGGCCAGAAAGACGCTGAAAAACAGGGCGGGGAGCAAGCGGCTGAAGACAAGGTCGCGCCAGTACGCCCCCGAGCGCTTTTGCACATCCTCTGCGACGCCCGGCCTGGACATTCCCGGCGAAATCTATCTTCTTGGACGCTGCGCGGGCGCTTCTTGGGCGCTGCGCGGGCGCTTCTTGGACGCTGCGCGGGCGCTTCTTGGACGCTGCGCGGGCGCTTTTGAACCCTCGGGAGTGGCGCTGCGCCAGTCCAGTTTGGCGCCGCAGAGGGCGGTTTTGAACCTGTTTTGGCCGCTCCGAACCGCCGGGCGACAGATTCCTTAAGTCATTGACCTGGCCCGGGACGCCCGCGTAGGATCACCGCCGCTGACGGCGAAATAAACCCCGCAAGAATCGCGCCGGGGGCCCGTCATCTATATCAGCGCCAGTAGTTCTTAAAAAGGAGGTGAATCGCAGATGTTGAACCTTTACATGAAGCTTCGGAGCCTTACGACTCGTCAGGAAGGGCAGGGAATGGTTGAGTACGCCCTGATCCTCGTGCTCGTTTCAATCGTGGTCATCGTCATCCTTCTTACGATGGGCAACCAGATCAAGAACGTGTTCTCGAACGTCGTAGCCGCTCTCGGCTAACGAGAACCAAACGTAGTAGCACCTTCAAAAAGAGAGCCCCGCAAAGGGGCTCTCTTGCTTCCAGAAGCCAGGTAGAAAGCAGGGCTTCAAATACGGCGCCCATCGCTACAATGGGCGGCACTCTTTCGGATCCACGATCGGAGGTGACTTAACTCTTGGCCGTCGCAACAGCTCCATCACGACCGCGTCCAGGCGGTGGACGTCTATTCATCATCGTCGGCTTGATACTCGCCATCCTCGCCGGCGCCGGGGTCTTCCTCCTCGGTGGACTGGTCGGTGGGGGCTCTGGCATTGGTGGCGGGCCGACCACCACGGTGGTCATCGCAAAGCAGGCCATCGCACTTCGGCACGCGATCACCGCTGACGACCTGGACACCGAGAAGGTGTCAGGCACTTTCACGAGCGTCAACAACGTGTACTCGAATAAGACAGACGTCGTCAACCTGATCGCGGAGATCCAGATCAGTAAAGGCTCCGTGATCACTGCGGACATGCTTGCCAAGGACATCGGCCTGGTACCGGCCGGATCGGCTCCTGCCTACCTGCCGCTGGCTAGCGGCTACGTCGCCATGACGATTCCGACAGGCGAGCTGCAAGGTGTGGCCGGCCACATCACCCTGGGTGACTACATCACCGTCATCGCGTCCGCCAGTGT
>CATPBO010000110.1 GCA_955652835.1 Candidatus Dormiibacterota bacterium | reverse complement strand
GCGTCGCGCCCGGCCCATGGACCTGGGACCCGCGACCGAGCCACTCGAATCCAATCTCAACGCCAGGTCAGCGAAAGAATGGATCGAGCCGATTCCAGAGAATTTGATTGCCCCGGAAAAGGACCCGGCAGATCTTGTGGTGGAGCGTGAGTCGATCCGACTCGCGTTCGTGGCGGCACTGCAGCAGCTTCCGGCACGCCAGCGCGCAGTGCTCATCCTCCGCGAGGTGCTCCGCTGGGAAGCAGCAGAGGTGGCGGAGCTGCTCGACAGCTCGGTGGCATCGGTCAACAGCGCCCTGCAGCGCGCGCGTGCCACGCTCGCTCAGAGCAATCTAAGCGCTGCCGATCCGTTGCCGGCTCTGAGCGAGACCGATCGAGCAATGCTCGACCGGTATGTCGCGGCCTTCGAGAAGTACGACATCAACGCTCTGACATCGCTTATTCGCGAGGACGCGACTCAGTCCATGCCGCCGTACGACATGTGGCTGCGTGGTCGCGACGACATCTTTGCCTGGTGGTTCGGACCAGGAATCGGTTGCCGCGGCTCGCGCGTGATCCCCACAGTCAGCGCGAACGGCTCGCCGGCGTATGGGCAGTACAAGCCCAGCCCGCAAGGTGGCCATGAGCCGTGGGCGCTGCAGGTGCTCGAGCTATCGGGCGGACGGATCGTCGAGCTCACCTTCTTCCTCGACACGGCAAGAATGTTTCCGCTGTTCGGCCTGCCGCCTCGCCTGGACGCATAGCACTCCGCTCAGACCGAGGAACCCGATCAACTCCAGGAGGCGGGGGTTCGGGTCCTTCAATTCGAGCTTGCAGCCGCAGCGACGCGCATCGAGCTGGAGGCGGGCCAACTGATCGATCGCGGACACAGTCGGGTGTGCGATCGAGCCACAGTCAAGTGTGATCTTGACAGTCTTCATCGCTGATTAAGACGGAACCGGCGCCAAGAACTCATCGACGAACGATGAGTTTCCTACCTCCCCGCCGTCTAAACAGGCATGACGAACTCACGCTGGCTTTCGTTGACGATCCTGTGCACCGGCTTCCTTTTGATCGTCGTGGACATGACGATCGTCAACGTCGCTCTGCCGTCCATTCAGCGCGATATGGGCTTTGCCCAATCCGGGCTGGCGTGGGTGATCAACGCGTACCTGATTGCCTTTGGCGGGTTCTTGCTGCTTGCCGGCCGTCTTGGCGACCTCTTCGGTCGCAAACGCATCTTCCTCATCGGCCTCGGCATCTTCACGGCTGCGTCGCTGCTCTGCGGCCTGTCCTTCGACCCGCGGATGTTGATCGCGGCCCGCTTCATTCAGGGCATCGGCGGGGCCGTCACCTCCGCGGTGATCCTGGCCATGATCGTGACGCTCTTTCCCAGGCAGGATGAGCAGGCGAAGGCGTTCGGCGTTTTCAGCTTCATCGCGTCCGCCGGAGCCGCAATCGGACTTCTTGCGGGCGGGCTCATCACACAGGCCGTCAGCTGGCACTGGATCTTTTTCGTCAATCTTCCAATCGGAGTGATCACCGCCGTAATAGCGGCTCGCCTGCTGCCGTCGGACCGCGGAATTGGAGTTGGCAAGGGAGCGGACGTTCTCGGGGCTGTGCTCGTCACGGTCGCCCTCATGCTGGCCGTCTACACGATCGTCCAGTCGTCTGATTACGGACTCAGCTCGCTCCGTACCCTGGGCCTCGGGGCACTGTCGATCGCACTGCTTGCCGCGTTTGTCGCGCGCCAGGCGCTTGGGCACAACCCGATTCTTCCGTTGCGCATTTTCGCTTCTCGAAAACTGTCCACGGCCAACATCGTGCAGGCGTTGATGTCATCCGCCTTCCTCGGATTCTTCTTCATCGCGTCACTCGACTTGCAGCGCGTGCTTGGCTACGGCCCGATGGAGATTGGACTCGCGTTCTTGCCCGTCGCGATCGTGATGGGGTTGTTCTCGGTCCGCTTCTCGGCGCAGCTGATCAACAGATTTGGACCGCTCGTGGTGCTGGTGTCAGGTCAGATCGTGATCGTGACGGCACTGGCGTGGCTCAGCCTTGGACCGACCAATGCCGACTACGCCGTTAATCTACTTGTCCCGCTCGCACTCCTTGGGCTGGGTGGCGGCCTGTCGTTCCCATCGCTGACCCTCATCGCGATGTCTGACTCCGGACCGAGCGACGCGGGTTTGGCCTCCGGCGTCCTGAACACCACCGGCCAGGTTGGTGGCGCCCTTGGGCTTGCCGTCCTGGCGACGCTGGCCGGGGCTCGCACCCTGAACCTAGTCCACGATGGCGCCGGCAGTGCAGCCGCGCTGGCGAGTGGCTACCACCTCGCATGGTTGGTCGGTGCGGGCACCGTCGTCGTGACGCTCGCGCTGGCAGTAACCGTTCTGCGCACGCGCAGCCCAAAGGAATCGCAGATGGAGCCGGCCGATTGCGAGGCCGCCGCGTAGAGCACAAAGTGGAGGAACACATGAACAAGGTTTTGAGCGGGGTTCAGAAGCAAGTGCAAGAGGCCGTCGACCAGCTGGTCGATTCCGGAGCGGAGAGAGGTGTGCAGGCGGCGGTGTTCCAGCACGGCGAACAGGTCGTTGACGCCGTTGCGGGCACCGCGGACCCGGCCACCGGACGTCCGGTGAAATCCGACACCCCTTTCTACAACTACTCGATTGGAAAGGGCGCGGCCTCGACCGTGGCACACATCCTCGCGGAGCGCGGGCTGTTCGGATACGACACGCCGGTGGTCGACCTTTGGCCGGAGTTCGGCGCCCACGGCAAGCAAAGGGTGACGGTGCGACATGTACTCAGCCACACCGCCGGCGTGCCAGGCATACCTCTTGACACCACCCTGGAAGACCTGTGCGACTGGGGCAAGATGTGCGCCGCGATCGCCGGCTCCGAATTGTGGTGGGAACCCGGCACCAAGGTCGGTTATCACGCGTACACCTTTGGCTACATCGTCGGAGAGATCGTTCGCCGCGCCACGGGCAAACCCATCTCGCAGGTCCTGCTCGAGGAAGTGTCTGGCCCGCTCGGTGTCGGCGACGAGCTGTACTTCGGGATGCCGCACTCGCAACAGCACCGGCTGGCTCGGCTGGAGGACGCACCGATCGATCCCCAAGCGATGGCAGCCATGGCGGCGATGCCTCCAGACCTTCCCATGTTCAGGGCCGGACCGATGTTGACGATGCCGAACGCGCAGCTAGGAAACCGCGCGGACATCTTGGCGGCCGACATCCCCGCTGGAGGCAAGACCTCCGCGAGGGCTATCGCCCGCATGTACGCGGCGCTCCTCGGCGAGGTGGACGGCGTCCGGCTCATCTCAACCGAAAGGCTGCGCGAGGTCACCACCTTGGCAAGCAGCGGCATGGACGAGGTCTTCGGGATGCCCACCAAGTGGGCGTTGGGGTACAGCATCGGCCGGCCTGGCGCGATGGACTCGAGCAGTGTTTTTGGCATCGGCGGCGTAGGGGGCAGCTTTGCGTTCGGCGACACAGCGACCGGAGTCGCGTTCGCTTTGACGAAGAACCGGCTGACTCAAGACTTCAATGCCGCGGCAGAGCTGAGCCAGCTTGTCAGCGACCGCCTGCGCAACCGCTAATACGGATACGCGCAGTGGAATAGAGAGAAAAGAAATGGGACGGATTGTCGTAACCGAGTTCGTGTCAGTCGATGGCGTCATGGAAGCCCCGGGACCTGACGGGAGCGGCTTCAAGCACGAGGGATGGACCTTCAACATCAGTACGGGGGAAGAGGGCAACAAGTTCAAGCTCGACGAGACCCTCGAGTCGGAGGCCCAGTTGCTGGGGCGCGTGACCTACGAGGCTTTTGCCTCGGCCTGGCCGTCCGTGAAAGGCGAATTCGGTGACAAGTTCAACAACATGCCCAAGTACGTCGTTTCCTCAACGCTCCAGAAGGCCGAGTGGAACAACTCGACGGTGCTCAAGGGTGACGTGCTGAAGGAGGTCTCGAAGCTTAAGCAGCGGCTGAATGGGGACATCGTGGTCCACGGCAGCGCACAGCTGGTGCAAACACTCCTCGCCAATGACCTCGTCGATGAGCTGCGGCTGATGGTATATCCCGTGATCCTTGGGACCGGCAAGCGTCTTTTCGGCGAAACCAGCGACCTTAAGCGCCTTCGCCTGACGAGCTCAAAGACCGTCGGTGACGGCGTCACCATTCTCATCTACCAACCCGCAGACGAGAAAGCGAAATAGAGCTGGTGGCCGGCGGTCCGCCGCCGGCCACCCCTGTCTGTACGTCGTGAACTAAGCCGCTGCCTCGACCTCAACTGGCGTGCCCTCTGCCTCGCGAATGAGCGGAACCTCTCGCAAGAACACGCTGGCGATCACGGACACCGCCGCGACCACAGCGGCCACCATGAACAGATCGCGCAAGGTGCTTGCCAGGCCGAGCCGGCTGTATGGAATCGGCAGCCGGTTGGTCAGGATCGAGCCGAGGACGGCCGTCCCGATCGTCCCACCAAGGCTCCGCCAGAAGGTGAGCTGGCTCGTCGCCACACCGATGAGTCGATGGGGCAAACCCGCCTGGATCACTATGAACGTGAATGGAAAGGTCACGCCGAGGCCGGCGCCGATGATGATGATGTCTCTTGTCACCTCGAGCGGACTCGCGCCAGGGCCAACCCGCGCCAGTAGAACAAGGCCAAGGATCATCACGCTCAATGCGACGGTGGCGAGAAAGCGGTAAGCCGGAATCCACGCCATGAACGCACCTGTCGCCGTGCTGGTGACCACGACGGCAAGCATCATCGGTGTCAACAGCTGGCCCGAGTTGGTGGCGCTTGTTCCGAGGACGCCTTGGTAGAGCAGCGGCACGAAAATGACGGCGCCGAACATGCCGATCCCGCTGAAGAATGAAATCACTGCCGGCACCGCGAAGACGTTCATCTTGAACAGCTGGAAGGGAACTACCGGGTGCTCCACTCTTCGCTCGACGAAGTAGAACGCGACGAGGGCCACGCCTGCCCCCGCGAGCAGTCCGAGCACCTGCGGTGAAACCCATGCGTGATCGCGAGTCATCGACAGCGCGATCAGAAGGGGTGCGAGCCCGGCGAAGAGCAGGGCCGTACCCACCCAGTCGATGTCGCGGATGCGGGCAGCCGAGCGCACGAATGGGAGCTGGGCCGCGACGAGGATCACGGCCGCGATGCCAAGCGGTACGTTGACGTAGAAGACCCAACGCCACCCAGGGCCGTCCGTCAAGAAGCCTCCGAGCGTCGGTCCCACAACGGACGAAAGTCCGAAAACGGCGCCGAAGAGTCCGCTCATCTTGGCCCGCTGCGCCGGCGGAAACACATCCGCCAGGACCGCGAAGGTGGACGCGAACAGAACGCCACCGAAGACTCCCTGCAATGCCCGAAAGAGCACCAGCTCGACCATGTTCTGCGAGGTCCCACAAAGAGCCGAGGCAGCAACGAAACCGATCATGCCCGCGAGCAGAAACGGCTTGCGGCCGAACATGTCGCCGAGCTTCCCGGCCACCGGGACGAGGGCAGTCGAAGTGATCAGGTAAGCCGTCGTGACCCACGCGTAGTAGTTGAGGCCATGCAGCTCGGAGACGATTCGCGGCATCGCCACGCCAACGATCGTCTGGTCGAGCGCGGCCAGCAACAGAGCCATCGCGACTCCGACTGTGGCGAGCACCACCTGCGCCGGGGACGAGCTTCGAGTCATCAATACCTCCTCCAGACTGGCTTGCGAATACAACCCAAAGGCTATTCGCCATTGCGGCAAGTTCCCTTCCGCAATAGAGTTCAATATCAAAGAAACAATGCTGAACACCTCCGCTCGGCTCCTCCGTGTGCTGACCTTGCTCGAGACCCGGCGAGACTGGTCCGGTGCTCAGCTGGCGGAGCGGCTGGAGGTGAGCACCAGGACCGTCCGCAGCGACGTCACCAGGCTCCGCGCGCTCGGCTACCCGGTTGACGCGGCGCCCGGCGTGGCAGGCGGCTACCGGCTTGGATCAGGCGCTGCGCTGCCTCCTCTCCTGCTTGACGACGAAGAAGCGGTGGCCGTCGCCGTGGCGCTCAGGTCGTCGGCCGGCGGCGGCGTCTCGGGGATCGAGGAAACCTCAGTCCGAGCGCTTGTCAAGTTGGAGCAGGTGTTCCCGTCCCGGCTGCGCCGTCGGGTCAATGCGCTGCATGCCTACACGGTCGCCGTCCCGACGTCAGGCCCGACGGTGGACGCACAGGTGCTTGCCGTGATCGCGGCTGCATGCCGGGACAACGAGGTGCTCGGAATCGACTACCGCAAACACGACGGCACTGAAACGACGAGATCGGTGGAGCCGTACCGATTGGTCCATCTCGGACGTCGCTGGTACCTGGTGGCCTGGGACAGAGACCGCCACGGATGGCGGACCTTTCGCGTAGACCGCCTCATACCGAGGCATCAGAGCGGTCCGCATTTCACGCCTCGCGAGCCGCCCGCGGAAGACATCGCTGCCTACGTCACTCGCAGCGTACGGTCCATGCCGATGAAGTACGAGGCTCGAGTCACGGTGCAAGCTCCGGCCGCCACGATCGCGGAGAGAGTGCCTCGCGAGGTCGTGGTCGAGCCGCTCGATGACAACACTTGCCTCGTGCATGCCCGCTCCAACTCAGTCGATATGCTGGCTGTCTACCTCGGATTGCTGGATGCAGACTTCACCGTCAGCAAGCCGCCCGAGCTGGTGGCGCAGCTAGAAAAACTAGCCTCGAGGTTTGCCGCGGCTGCTAAGCCCGCAAATGGTTTTGCGATCAAAGTCGCTGGATCGCGGCGCTGATCGCCTTGGCCGTGGCGGCCGGATCATCGACTCCGATGATCAGCTTCGCGTAGTGCTCGTCACGTAGTCGGATCGCGATCGCCTTGTCGGGGTCGTGCACGTCCCAGAAGGCCCACTCCCCATGGTGGATGAATCGCCCCGCGGTGATCACCCCAGGTAGGTTGGTGCCGCCAACACGAAGCCCGTGCCAGATCTGCCGCGCTTCGGGCACGTCCGCCTCAACCGCGGCGATGTGTTCGAGAGGTACCTCGAGCTGACTCTTAAGGGCGAAGAAACGATCTGCGCCGCGGATATGAACGATGAGGCTTGTGGGAGTGATCTCTATCTCTGCCATCCACGCCAGCGTACGTCGGCTGCAGCTCGTTAGCGCCCGGCCTGTTCAGACCCCTTCCTGCACCTCGATCAGCTCATCCGCCACCAGGCCATGGGCCTCGCGGTGCACGGCATTGGCGGCTTCCTTGTTGGGTGCCTCGACCAAGCAGAACGCCTTGCCGGAGCCCGGGTCGAACCAGTACTTGTGGTACGTCACACCTTGCTTTCCCTGAACCTTCACATCCTGCTCGTGGGCTCCTTTGATCGCCTCTGCGGTCAGGCCATCGATCTTGTGATGAACGTCCATGTAAAGCGGCATCACGAACCTCCCTTTCGATTCAAACTGGACCCTCCCATCGTATCGCACGCCTGTCGGCGGGCCCATCAAGCCCCCGCCAGGTCGTTCGACTACTTCATCGCATCACTACCTGACTGCTCAACCGGAGGTCTCGAGATGAGCAGCCGGCGCGCAGCAAGTAGGTCCCGGCGGGCCACACCCACTCCCGCCGTGCCTCGTCGAAGCGGGCGAAAGTACGGGCCGGCACGGTCAGCCGCGCCGCCGCTGTCATCCCGGGCTCGGCGTCGACGGTGCCGAAAGCGGCCAGGACACGAAGCGGACGGCGCGGGTCGTCGTCGGGTCCTTCAAGGTAGACCTGCACGACCTCGCGGCCCGCGCGCCCGCCGGAGTTGCGCACGGTCACCTCGAGCTGAAGGTCATCTCCCCCGCTGATCGATTTGGCCGCCGGCGCGATCGACTCATAGGCCCAATCGGTGTAGCCGAGGCCGTGGCCGAACGAGAAAAGCGCCTCTGTACCTTTGCGGTCGTAGCCGCGATAACCGACCAGCAGGCCCTCCGCGTAAACAAGATCGCCTGCCAGCGGGTGGGCGCTCAGCACCGGTGAATCCGCCTCGGCGCGAGGCACCGACACAGGGAGACGGCCGCCGGGCTCGGCGACGCCGGCGATCACGTCAGCGAGCGCCTCGGCAAACGCCTGGCCGGGCAACCACACCTGGATGATGGCCGCCACCTCATCGGCCCACGGCATCAGCACCGGCATCCCCGAGTTGACCACCACCACGGTGCTTGTGTTGGCCGCGGCGACGCGTTGCACCAGTTCGTCTTGCCGGCCCGGCAGGACCATGGTATCCCGGTCGTAGCCCTCACTCTCGGTGCCTTCTGCCGACCCGACCACGACGACGGCCACGTCCGCGCCGGCTGCGGCGACCACCGCGTCGGCGATGAGTTTGTCTTCTTCCGTGTACGGTGCGATGCCCAGCCGCAACGTGGCGAAACCGAACTCAGGCCCTCGTGCGTTCGGGCGGTGCTCAACCCGCACCTCGACCTCGCGCCCCGCACGAAGGTCCAACAGCACGCGAGCCTCCGGTGGATTCGACAACGCTTGCACCGAGTCGCGCGTCACCTCGGTCTTGACCTCTTTGAGCAGGGCATCGTCGACCAGGACTCGCAGCTGTCCGACGCCGGCGACCCCCAGCATGTGCGGACCATCGACATGAGCGCGGTAGCGTGCACGCATCACGATCTCCGAGCCCGGCAGGTGCACGGCTTCGGGCAGGTTGTCCCACCAGGTGAGGACGCTCGTATGGAACCGCGCATCATGGACGACCGCGCCGTCGGCCGTGCGAAGTTCCACACGCACCCCGGCCTCCCCGCTAACGGGATCACGAAGGCTTCCGTCACGCGGGACGGCGATCGTCGGCCCGGTCTCGCACCCTTGATGCACGCTGACCAAGGTGTCCAGCGCGTCGCCAAGCGAATCAGCCAGGTCTGTCCCGGCGACCGGGAGAACGCGCACGCTGCCGCCGCCTTGGGTCTGAGGCTCGACCGCATTGGGTCCGATGAGCGCCAGCCGGTCGAGGCTACCGCTCCGAATGGGAAGCAGCCCGCGTGGGTTGCTGAGCAAGACAAAGGATCGAGTGGTCACCTCGCGCAGCAGCGCGGGGTCGACAAGCTCTCGCGCCGGGTTTTGATGTGAATCGCCGTCGATCGATCCGTTGAGGGCGCCGACACGACGTGCCAGCGTGATCAAACGCGAGACCTTGTCGTCGATCTCAGCCTCGGCCACGGTGCCGGCCTTGACCTCCGCGACGAGCTGATCGCCCCACGGTCCGCGCGGGCCCGGCATGACAAGGTCGAGGCCGGCGTGGGCGCTGGGGGCGGTCGTGTAGGTGGCAGACCAGTCGGAAACCACCACTCCCTGGAATCCCCACTCCATCTTCAGCAGGTCGTGGAGAAGTGGTCGGTTGGCGGTCATGAAAGCGCCGTTGACCGAGTTGTAGGCGGCCATCACCAGCCAGACGTCCGCCTCGGCGACGCACGCCTCGAAGGGCGGAAGGTAGAGCTCTCTGAGGACACCCTCTGTGACAAGCGCGTCATAGGTTCGGCGCTCGGTCTCGGAATCGTTGGCCACGTAGTGTTTGACCGTCGCCGCCACGCCGGCCTCCTGCACACCACGCACGTATGCCACCGCGATGCGCGCGCTGAGCACAGGGTCTTCGGAAAAGCACTCGAAGCCGCGGCCATTGAGCGGCGTACGGACGATGTTGACGGTCGGGGCGAGCAGGACGTCGACGCCTTTCCCGCGCGCCTCACGGCCGAGCGCCAGGGCGACGTTGTGGACAAGACGCTCATCCCAGGTCGCGCCGAGGGCAATCGGGCAAGGCAGCGAGGACGAAGGGTTGGCAGGATCGAAGCCCGTTCCGCGCACCCCGGCAGGCCCGTCGGAAAGAACCATCGGCCGCAGCCCGACCGCGCTCTCCCCATAGAGTCTCCAGGAGTCCGCTCCCGTCAGGAGGCGAACCTTCTGCTCCAGGGTGAGGCGGGCCAGCAAGCCTGACTCGTCGCCGCGGGCGCCTACCGAAACGATGCTCATGAACGATCTCCTTAGGTGCGGGTGGGTATGGGTGAGCCGCGGCCGGCACGTTGCCGGCCGCGATCATCAATGCGATGGGCTTGAACTATCGAATGCCTAGGACGCCGGCTTGAGCTGCATCAGGATGTACGGCATTTGCGGGTCGCTTGGTGAGGGGTTCATGTACGGATGCGATTGGTTGGGCCACCCCGTGTACTTGGCGCTGCTGAAAACGTTCCAGTCGGCACCGTAGAGGAGAGGTGCATCAGGAACTTCGGTGGACATTATCTTCCCGAGCTGCTGCACCACCGGGTAGAGGGATGCCGTATCACTGGGATCGGTGCTCTCGTACTTCCGGAGGGCCGCGTCAGCATCGGCGTTGGACCAACCCTGGAAATGAGCCACCGAGTTCACGTCCTTGCTGTCGAACCAGTTCTGGTACTGGATGTAGGGGATGCTCCCGCCGTTCCCCCAGTGGATGGCTGTCTGCCACGCGGAAGCGTTCGACGTGATGTTGGTGTTCCAGTCGGAGTAGCCCTGCGCCGGCTTGGTGGTCACGTTCATGCCAAGCGCCTGGAGCTCCTGTGACATGAGGGCTGCGTTCTCCCAGTAGTCGGAAAACGGCACGGGATCGTAGACGGAGAACGCGATGATCTGGCCACCCTTGGTCCAGCAGTTGGCCCTGTTGCTGCCGTCGCAGTTCCCGCCTGACTTGTAGATTCCGCCGCTGCTGTCGTAGTGAGAGGTGACCGGAGGCGTCCAGCCACCCGTCTTGAGGATGTCATACACATCCATCCCCGCCGGCAAATTCACGGCCTTGGCCGTGGCCGCGTCGGGCACGCTGCCGCTGATCGACAGATCGCCCTTGAGGCTGCCGTCGGACGGAAGGAAGGCATTCTGGTTGGGCAGGATGAGCCCGCTCGATGAGGTCGCGGGGTTCTCATAACCCGATTCGCCCAGGAGGGCCAGAGCGTTGCGGTCGACTCCGTAGCTGACCGCCTTGCGCACCGCAGATTCACTGATCCCGGTCGCTCCGCCGTTGCCAGGGTTCAGGTTGAACCAGAGCGTGACGGTGCTGCCTGCGGCAAACCAGGCGTGGTTCGTCAGCGGGTTGAGGTTGACAAAGTTCGCGTAAACGTTGGGGATGTCGTTCCCGGCCCAGTCGAGCTGGCCGCTCACGAGCGCGTCGCTCGCCGCGGCGTTGGTGGCGATGGACGGGATGTCGACCTCAGACTCCGGTGGAGTCCCGCCCCAGTAGTTCGGGTTGGGCTTGAACTTGATCAGCGAGCTCGAGTAGCTCGCGAGCATCATGGGCCCGGTGCCAAGCGGAACCTTGATCGTCATGGTCGGATCGGTGGCGATCTGGTTCGCCATCGACGCCTTGAGCATGAACGTGTTGCTGAGGATGTTGAAGAGTCCCGTGTACTGCGCCGACTTGAAGTGGAGAGTCACGTCATTGCCGTTGATCGTGGCGTCCGACGCCTGCTCCGGAACGCCGCGGGTGTTGGCCTTGGGGTTCTGAAGCATCTTGAAGGTGGCGGCGACATCGGCCGGACCGAAGGTTGAGCCGTCGGAGAACTTCACGTTCTGGCGGATCGTGACTTTCAGGTCCTTACCGCTGTTCTGGAATGCGTAGGCAGTCGCCAGCCACGCATGGGTGCCGGCCGCGGTGGCATCGAGCTGGTCGAACTCGATCAACGGCTCATTGACCATGCTCCGAGTGTTCATGGCTGCCGCGACCGAGTTCTGGTCGTAGGGGTTGAAGTCTTCCGAGAAGGTGACCCCGGTCGTCCCTTCGGCGATGAGCGGTTTGCCCCCCGCCGCAGGCGGGGTGTTACCCGATTGGCAGCTGCTCACGACCAGGGCGACCGTCGCCGCCCCGAGCATGCCTTTGAAGAATCGTCGATTCATAGGTTTGTCACCTCCGTGACGCACGGCCACCTGTGGGCCGCGCAATGCTGACGGCTGCCGGCACATGACCACCCCGAACGCATGTCCGAGCAGGCGTGCGCCTGCTCATAGTTCTCTCGGCCCCGTTTGCAGGCGGGGACCGAAACGCCGCTGCTACATCCATCCTTCCTCACCTCTTTATTGGGTCTGACCGATCGGGCTTGACGAGTGGTCCCCAAGGGGTCGAAACAGGCCGTTGCCGCTCGCGCTCCGTTCGGCGGGATCGGCGTGAAGCCAGCACGCAGCGATGTGGCCTGGCGAGACGGCGAAGCTCGGCGGGACCTTCTGTTTGCAGATGTCCATCGCGTAAGGGCACCGGGGGTGGAACCTGCATCCGCTGGGCGGAGCGAGCAGGCTGGGCGGCGCTCCCCGCGCCGCGAGCTTGGGCGCCTCCTCCCTCGCGGGGTCGGGCGCGGCGGACAGCAAGAGCTGCGTGTACGGGTGCGCCGCATGGTCGGTTAGTCGGACGCTGGGAGCCGCCTCGACGAGCTGGCCGGCATACATGACGACGATCGTGTCGGCCAGGTAACGCGCCGAGGCGATGTCGTGTGTGACATAGAGAATCGCCAGCTGCTCCTCATCGCGAAGGTCGGCCAGCAGGTTCAGCACGCCCAGGCGAATCGAGACGTCGAGCATCGAGACGGGCTCGTCCGCAAGCAGCACACGCGGCCGGACCGCCAGAGCACGCGCGATGGCCACGCGCTGCCTCTGGCCGCCTGAAAGCTCATAAGGAAACTTGTTCAGGTAGTGTGCGGCCGGCTCGAGGGCCACCCGGCGCAGCAGCCCCTCCGCCGCCTGGTCGACGTGGCCGTCCGCAAGGTGATGAATCTCCAGGGGCCGGACCAGCTGGTGACGCACGCGATGCACGGGGTTTAGCGACGCGAACGGGTCCTGGAAGACCATCTGCACCGTCGCGGCGTAAGACCTCGGCCGGCCAGTGGGAGCGGGCGTACCATCCAGCAAAATCTCGCCCGCGTCCGGTTTGATGATCTTGGCCAGCATTCGGGCGACTGTCGTCTTGCCCGCGCCGCTTTCACCGACCAAAGCCGTGACCTTCCCCGCCTCGAGCCGCACTGTGACCGCCTCCACCGCGTGCACTCGCGCCTTGCGGGTCAGCGGCCCCCCACCCTGCTTCACCCAGAACGACTTCGTGAGGTTGCGACCCTCCAGCACGGCGGGTGCCTGCAGCACGGGCGTCTCCATAGGCGCCGTTCCGTTCACAGCTTGCTCACCGACTTGAATGGCTCCACGTGCTCCAGCCGCTTCACCTGCGGCTCGGGCCGGGCGAGCTCCGGAGGAACGACACCTTCACCTCTGTGCAGCCAGCACGCCACCTCGCGCGGAGATCCGTCCAGAGGCAGCAGACGCGGCCTTTCGTCGCGGCATTTCTGCATGGCCCAGAGGCACCGCGGGTGGAAAGCGCAGCCCTTAGGCAGGTCGCTGAGATCCGGCGGCGACCCGGCAATACCTTTCATCCGGTGGTGCGCTCCGTGCAGAGGCGGGAAGCAGTTGAGCAGTCCGTGGGTGTAGGGCAAACGCGGTGCGTGGAACAGTGAGGCGGCCGGCGCACGTTCCATCAGCCGGCCCGCGTACATCACCGCGATCTCGTCGGCGAGCTCGACCAGGAGTGACAGGTCGTGAGTGATGAACAGGGTCGCGAAACCGATGCGGTCGCGCAGGCCGATCAGCTCCTGGAGGATCTCCCGCTGAGTCACCACGTCCAGCGCGGTAGTCGGCTCGTCCATGACGATCACCTGCGGTTCGAGCGCGATCGCCATTGCGATCATCACGCGCTGCCGCATCCCACCTGAAAGCTCGTGGGGATAGCTGCGCAGGCGGTCCCCGTTCATGCCAACCATCTCGAGCAGCTCCCCTGCCCTGCCCCACCGGTCAGTGCGGGAAAGGTGCGGGCGATGCACGCGGAGGAGGTCGTCGAACTGCGCACCGATCGTGGTCACCGGATTGAGCGAGTCCAGCGCGCTCTGCAGGACGACTGCGATCTCGGACCACCTCACCTCGCGCAGCTGCTGCAGGCCCCCCGCCAGCAGGTCGATCGTGCCGCTGGGCCCGTCCCCGCTGATCGGCTTGGAGTGGAACAAGACGCTGCCGACGAGGTGTCTTGTGTAGATCTCGGTGGTCGCCGTATCATTAAAAAAAAAAAGGGGGGGGGGGGGGGGGGGGGGGGGGGGGGGGGG
>CATPBO010000109.1 GCA_955652835.1 Candidatus Dormiibacterota bacterium | reverse complement strand
CTTGGTAAAGATCCCAACTTGCCTCCTCCCGCGACTGCGTCGCGGGGACCCCAGAGGACGGGGAGACTTGTGAGGGGGTGCGTGACGAAATGTCGGTGACCTGGACCTGGTGATCGGAGAGCGGCCTCGCGCCCAGCGGGTAGCGGATCTCCAGCTCGGTCTCTCCAAGCGGAGGAGCCACGCGATTTTTCACGCAACGAGCGGAAGCGCGAAGCCCCACGAGCTGCCCGCGTTCCCAGATCCAATCGGTCCGAGAAAGACCGACGCTGAGGCTCGAGGCGTGAGCGAAGGCGCGGCCGGGTGCGTCGATCACACCCACCATCACCGTGCCTGAACGGTTCGCCCCCGACTCGAGCGGTCCCAGCCAGTGCTCTGGGATCTCCCCCATTAAAAGGATGAAGCCCGCGCCGGCCTTAGCCAGCGCGGCCGTCGCCTCTCCGGCGATTTCAGGAGCTGGCGCGCGGACCACTGTCAGCGCGCTCAGCTCGGGATAGAAGGGAAGCAGCGCCCAGGGATCGAAATTCGATCCACTGTCGATCACCATCGCGTGCGCGAACTCACGGGTCGCGCTCGCCAGCAGCAGATGCGCGAGCGTGAGCTTGCCGCACGTCCCGCTCCCGGTCAAAAGGGTGAGCCGGCCGCGGGGGAGCCCGCCGATCCCGCTCAGTCGATCGATCGCAGTCCCGCTTGGCCAGGGCTGGGGTGGCGGAAGCTCCGCCGCCCTCGTCAGCGCCTGGCTGCCGAAACGGACGCGAATCGAGTTGATCGCAATGTTGAGTGCCCCGTCCCCGAAGTTCCTTGCATCTTCGCGCCCTAGGCGGCCGGGCGCCTGCGGCGCTGAAGCCAGCGTCAAGGGGCCCGGCGCTGCGTCGTCACGCATCAACGGATGCGCTCCTAGCCGCGCCACCCTTTCCTTGGCTCCGGCCGCCGATGGCGCGAATCTGCGGCGGAAGTCGAGGTCGGGGCACTCGTCAAGTTGTGCTTCCTGCATCTTTTGGCCGCCTCGGGGAAGAAGACGCAGGGGAGGTGTGGAGGCACGCTGACCATATCGAACAGATGTTCGTAAGTCAAGGCCTGGCTATCTTTTTTATATGTCGAAGGTCGTCGTGGTCGGCGGAGGCGTAATCGGCTGCGCCATCGCCGAGCGATTGAGCCTGGATGGACATCACGTCACCCTGCTCGAACGCGACCAGCTCGGGGGTCGCGCCTCCGGCGCCGCTGCGGGCGAGCTCAGTCCTCAGAGCACGACCTCGCGTGCGGACGAAGCGGGGCTTCGGAGCCTCGAGCTGTTCCCCGAGCTCATCGCCCGAATCGAGAAGGACAGCGGGATGAACGTCGAATACCGAGTTCAACAGGGCCTGCAGCCCGCGCTCAGTGAGGAGGAGGTGGCGCATCTGCGCTCGACTGGGGGGACCTGGCTCGATGCACAGGCCTGCCGCGAGGCCGAACCCTCCCTCAGCACCGAAATCCTGGGCGCGGTCCTGCTCGAGCACGCTCACCTGACGCCGCCGCGGTTCGTCCGCGCCCTCGCCAGGGCGGCAAGCTTGCGAGGCGCCGCCATCCATGAGGGCACGCCAGTCATGGGTTTTGACATCGCCGGCGGTGAAGTCCGCCGGGTCATCACACCCGCGGGCTCTTACGAGGCCGACTGGGCGGTGATCGCGGCCGGGCCGTGGAGCAAGGAGGTGGCTTCGGCTGCGGGGGTTGAGGTCGATGTGCGTCCTCAGCGCGGCCAGCTCGCGGCACTCGACCCCGGCCCGGTTGTCTTGAGGCGCAGCATCTTCTGGTCCAACGGGTACCTGGTGCCGAAAGGTGACGGCACCGTCATCGCCGGCGGCACCGAAGAGGAGTCCGGCTTCGATGATCGACCGACGGTCTCGGGCATCGCAGCGCTCCTCAACCTTGCGTGCCGGTTGGTCCCGGACCTCGGCGCCGCCAATCTGCAGCGTGCGTGGGCGGGACTGCGACCGGTGACTCGCGACGGCCGGCCGATCGTTGATGTGGTCGGCCCGCCGAATCTCATCGTCGCGACGGGCCATCACCGCAAGGGAATTCTTCTTGCCCCTCTCGCAGCAAAGAAGGTCGCGTCGATCATCAGCGGCTCGAAATAAAGAAAGAACTAGCGTCGTGTGGGCGGTCGGGTTCAACCCGGCCGCGACTTTGTCCATCTGCCTCCACGCGTCGCGAGGAGGGAGGGTGAGCATGAGAGGGAACCTTGGTTCCCTCTCATAAAGAAGAGCGCCGGGGCTCCACAGAACCCCGGCGCGAACGAACTACAAAACGATTGAAGAAGTACTAACTACTTCTTCTTCGCTGACTTCTTGGCGGCCTTCTTGGCAGCCGGCTTCTTCGCAGCCTTCTTCTTAGCGGCCATGCTTTACCTCCTTCTCCAGGTGATACGGACCCGAGGTTCCAATGACCCCACGGGTTTCGCCGCGAAGCCTCAATGACTAGGACTCCGAGACGTTGGCGGTTGTTCGAAATGACACGCTGACTCGCGTCGGGTCCGTCGCCTCTGTGGTGGCAACCACGAGCAGCATCGCCATACAAAGTGTTGTGATACCCGAATGAACCCTCTCACGTCAATGGTTCTGAAGAAATTTTTTTTCGCGACGTGGCTGAAAATTTTCATGTTGCGGGTCGATGAAGACCTCTCGCGACCCGTTGATCGCATGTCGCACTGTGGATAAAAGACTGCGACGATAGACATCATGCGAGTCGTCCTCGGTCATGGCGCATCAGGCAACGCGGCGTCGATGAAGCCTTACGTGGTCGGGTTCAAACAGCGTGGAATCGATGCTGTCGCAGTCGATCTGCCGCGTGGAGGCGCAGAGCGGGCAGTCCCGGTGTTCATCAAAACTTCAGGTCGAGGACACGAGGTCGTCGGCGGTGGTCAATCATTCGGCGGACGGGTCGCGAGCATGGCTGCGGTCGAGGCGGACTTCGGCGGGCTCGTCCTTTTTTCATATCCGCTGCACCGTCCGGGCTTCACGGACCAGCTCCGCATCGAGCACCTGCCCTCGATCCGCTGTCCGACCCTCTTTTTGAGCGGCGATCGCGATCCATTCGCCCGCATCGACCTCTTGAAGCAATACGTGAAGCTCGTTCCTCATTCGCGGCTCGAGATCTTCAAGGGTCAGGGCCATGGACTCCTGGCTGTGCTCGACCAGGCACTCGACGTGGCTGCGGAATTCATCCGTTCCGAGGTCAAATGACAGCTTCTCAGCACATGGTCCGCGCCAATGGCCTTCGCTTCCGGACCATGGTCGATGGTCCGGCCGGCGGCGAGATGTTCATCCTGCTGCACGGATTCCCCGAAGGCGCGGAGTCATGGTCCAAGCAGGTCGACGCGCTTGCGAAAGCAGGCCATCTCGCGGTTGCGCCCGACCTTCGCGGTTACGGCTTGAGCGATGCGCCTGAGGCTGTGGAAACCTACGCGATGGACCACCTCGTCGAAGATGTCGCGGGCATCATCACAGCGTTCGGCAAGTCCGAGGCCCACGTCGCTGGCCATGACTGGGGCGCGCTCGTAGCCTGGTTCTTCGCCGGGCGCCACGCGGAGATGACGAAGAGCCTCACCGTCTTGTCCGTCGCGCATCCGGCCGCGCTGGCGCAGGCCAGTCAGGTGGACAAGGACCAGCAGGACCGATCGCGCTACATCGGGCTGTTCATGCAGGAGGGCAAGGCCGAGCGCGTGCTGGCCGACGAAGACTATCGCCGCCTCCGCGCGATGTTTGCGCTCGGACCGAATCCCGCTGCGGTGCCCCCAGGCGTGGTCGATCACTTCGCGCGTTCTCTCAGCCGCCCAGGCCGTCTCACCGCCGCCCTCAACTATTACCGCGCCAACCTTGGTGCCGGGGATGGGGCGTGGGCGGCGTTAACACAAGAGTTGAAGATCGCGACACCGACCACTCTTCTGTGGGGCGACCAGGATCCAGCGCTTGGCAGGCGCGCTGTCGAGGCTACCGCCGCCCACGTCGAGGGCGCCTACCGCCTCGAGGTTCTCGAAGGCTCCGGCCACTGGCTGCAGTTCGAGCGGCCCGACGAGGTGAGCGGCTCGCTCACCCGCGTCGGGAACATTAATTAAGCTTTCTGCCGTGCTTGACCGGTCCGATCCGAATCGGCGGCAGGGCTTGCGGCGCCTCGATGACATCCTCGAGACGCTGGAGCAGCTGAACCTTCACGACAAGACAGAGCTGTCAGACAACGTTGCGGAGGCCCTCGTCCTGCTGGGCATCGACGCTCCGCACGATGTCCCCATCCCGCAGCTCATCGAGCGCGTGTGGGCGATGCAGCAGCCCTATCTAATAACGATCGTCGTCGAGCGGCGCCGGCGCCGCCGGCGAAAGGTGTCTGCAGACAGCGGCCTCGCCTGACGCCGGATCAAAACAGCTGAAACCAGGCGACTGGCTCGAAGTTTTTCAGCGCGCCGGTGCCGGCGTGCGCCAGGCGGTGCTCCCACTCGCAGGCACGGCGGCAGGCCGCGTGCAGTTCGAGGTCGGTGCGGGTGGTGACACCACGATGGAGTTGGATCGGGCGGCGGAAGCTGTCGTGTTCGGGGAGCTCGAATCTCTCGCCGGGCGTGGCGAGCGGTTCTCGGTTCTCTCTGAGGAAGCCGGGCTGCGGAGCTTCGGCGCCGAATACCCGTTGGTTCTGGTCGATCCTGTTGACGGCAGCCTCAACGCGAAGCAGGGCATCCCGTTGTTCGGCCTCATGCTCGCGGTGCTCGATGGACCGGCGATCGACGACACGTTCGCGGGCTACGTGCTGAATCTCAACAACAGTGAGACGTGGACGGCGATCCGCAAGCAGGGCGCGTGGCGCGCCGGCGTGCCACTTGCGGTGATCCCTCGGCAGGATCCCAAGCGGATCCAGATCCTCGGCCTCGAGAGCTCACCACGATCGATCGCCGCCGCCCGGCCTCTCGTGGAGCGTTCCAGCAAGATCCGCATACTGGGTTCCATGGCGCTCTCGATAGCGCACACCGCTTCGGGCGGTTTCGATGTTTTGTGCGCGCCAATGCCGGTACGCGCCTTCGACATGGCGGCGAGCCTGCTCTTGCTCGCGGAGGCGGGCGGCGTAGCGACGGACATGCAGGGCAACCGCATCGGACCGCTTCCGGCCTCGCTCGACAGCCGGACCTCGCTTCTCTGCGCGCCAACCGCGGTAATGCACGAAGAGGCGTTGAAGATCCTGGGAACCCAGCATTGATCTTCACGCCCGACCGAACCGTCTTCGTTCTGCTGAGCTTCGAAGGTCCAGATCTCTACAGCCTGGCGGGCGGTCTCGGGGTGCGGATGAAGGGCCTGTCGCGTTCTCTGGCGATGCTTGGTTTTGACACACACCTTTTCTTCGTCGGCGATCCCGACCTGCCCAGCGTGGAAACCCACGAGGCAGGCAAGCTGCACTACAGGCGCTGGTGTCAGTGGATCTCCGCGCAGCACCGCGGCGGCGTCTATGACGGCGAGGAGAGCAAGATCCGCGACTGGAACTCGAGTCTTCCGCCGAGCCTGATCGACAACGTCATCGTCCCGGCCGTGGCCGCCGGCAACATCGTGGTGGTGCTCGGCGAGGAGTGGCACACGTCGTGGTCGATGAACGTGATCTCCGACACCCTTTACCGCCGCGGGCTGCGCGACCGCGTGGTGATGCTGTGGAACGCCAACAACACGTTCGGCTTCCACCGCATCGACTGGGGAACACTGGCGCTGTCCTCGACCATCACGACGGTGAGCCGCTACATGAAATTCAAGATGTGGGACTGGGGCCAGAACCCCGTGGTCATCCCGAACGGGATCCCCCGCTCGTCGATCGCCGATGCGGATCCGGAGGCGGTTGCTGAGCTGAGGGCGGCAGCGGCCGCCGACCATTTCTGTTTCAAGATCGGCCGCTTCGACCCCGACAAGCGCTGGATCATGGCCGTGTCCGCCGCTGCGTATCTCAAGCGCCGCGGTCATCGCGTCAAGCTGTTGATGCGCGGCGGCCGCGAGCAGCACGGCGGCGAAGTGATGAGCCACGCGCGTCACCAGGGCCTGACAGTGATCGATTCAGCCACGCCGCCCGACCCGGCGGCGCTGGCACTCATGCTTCGTGAGAACCATGAGGCGGACCTGGTCAACTTCACGAGCTTTGTCAGCGATGCCCTGCTCGCTGTGATCTACTCCGCGTGCGATGCGGTCCTCGCCAACTCGGGGCACGAGCCGTTCGGCCTTGTGGGCCTCGAGGTGATGGCGGCCGGCGGGCTCGCGGTCACCGGCGCGACAGGCGAGGACTATGCGGTGGCATATCGCAATGCGCTGGTCCTCGAGACGGACGATCCGGTCGAGCTGGTCACCGAGCTGGCTCTGTTGAAGGAGCGTCCCAACCTTGCCGCGTCCATGCGCAGGCGGGGCCGCACGACCGCCCGCGCCTATGTCTGGGAGAAGGTCATCGATCAGCTGCTCCTGCGGGTGGAGTTCGCCGCGGCGCAGCAAGCGGT
>CATPBO010000108.1 GCA_955652835.1 Candidatus Dormiibacterota bacterium | reverse complement strand
CTGCGAGCGCAACCGCGATCGTGAGCCAGCGGAGCAATCCGCGCTCCTCGGCTGGTCGCAGGCGCCTTCGTGGCCTGGCGCGCCGCTCCTCGCTCAAGCCAGGCTCCCAGCTCACAGGTTCGTCTTACCAGGTTCGGTGCTTGTGCCGCGCTCTTTCTTCATGGTGCGGTGACCCAGCGGAGTGATTCAGCTACGGCACTTGGGTTCTCGCGAACTACGCACCCGCGCCGCCGGCCGCGCGACTGATCAACTAGACCCCCGATCCCAGTCTTGTTCGACGCGCTTCAGCTCGGGGCGGCCGCCGTCGGCCATGGGCAGCACCTGGTAGCCGAGGGCACGGACGGCCTCGTCGATCCACAGGAGCGCCATCTGCTCGGTGTTGGGCCAAGCGTCCGAAGATGAATCCTCCATGCCGGTGTCGATCACGACCCGACCTGCTACGCGCAACAACCGTCTCGCCAGTGGCGCCGCCTCGGGAACGCTCAAAGCCAGCTCCTCGAGGGCGCGGGAGAGCATGAAGCAGGCGGAGTTGACCATCTGCGCGTTGATCGGTTCGGTTCCAGCTAACCGTTCGGCCAGCTCGGCCCTCAGATCGGTGGGGTCCATGCGCCGGGTTATCATTTCAGATGGCTGGGAGATGGATCTAACCGAACCTGTCTTGCTGACGCCCGAGGGGCTGGAGAAGCTCAAGCGCGACCTGGAGGTCGCGCTGAAGCGCCGCGCCGAAGCTGGAGAGCGCCTGAAGGAGGCGTTTCAGCCGGGCGACATCGAGGACAACCCCGAGTACGAGCAGGCCAAGGAAGAGGTCGGGATGCTCGACAGCCGGATCTATGAGCTGCAGGAGATGATCGGCCGAGCGCAGATCATCAAGGACACGCATTCGAGCGTGATCGGGCCGGGCTCCACCATCGAGGTGGTCGACACGGAGGGTGACGCCGAGACCTATCACCTGGTCGGCGCGGTCGAGAGCGATCCATCGGCAGGCCGCATCTCCGTCGAATCCCCGGTGGGCCGGGCGCTTGTCGGCCGCAAGAAGGGCGACAAGATCACGGTCAGCGTGCCGTCCGGCACGCTCACGCTCACGATCAAGGCGGTCAAGTAGCGCCACGTCCTTAAGGACAACCTCTGCGACCCAAGAGCTGAATCCCGAAGCGATCGCCGACCGCACCACCGTCGGAGTCTTTTTCCGACAGGCGGCACGATTCAAGGACCGTCCGCTGATCCACTATCTGCGCGGGAACGCCTGGCAGATCGAGACGTGGGCGGATATGCACCGCGATGTTCTCGCTGTCGCGTCCGCGCTGGTGGACTCAGGCGTGAAGGCCGGCGATCACGTGATCCTGATGTCCGAGAACCGGCTCGAGTGGCTTTATTGCGACCTCGGGATCCAGGCTGCCGGCGCAATCACGGTACCGATCTACCCCAACGTGTCCGCTGAGATGGCGCAGAGGATCGCGACCGACTGTCAAGCGACCGTCGCCATCGTGTCGAACCCAAGCGAGGCCGCCAAGCTCCCGCTAGGCGGTGAGCTGCGAAAGCTCGCGCTCATGGACGATGACGTGGCTCGATGGGTCGCCCAGCAGCCGCAGCAGCTGGCGGAGATCAGTTCGCGCCTGGCCCGGCTCCAGCCTGACGACGTCTGCACCATCGTCTACACCTCAGGCACCACGGGCGATCCCAAGGGCGCTGTGCTGGCTCACCGCAACCTGGTTGACATCTGCCGCGCGATCCTGAAAGTACATCCACTCAGCGAGAGCGATTCGACTCTTTCATTCCTGCCGTATGCGCACGTTTTTGAACGCATCAACTGCATCTTCACCGGGCTGATGTTTGGTGGCCAGGCCTGGATTTCCCGGGGGGCTGACCACCTGTCTGAGGAGCTCTCCGAGGTGCAGCCGACCATCATGTGCAGCGTCCCTCGCATGTACGAAAAGATGTACGCGGCGGTGATGGCGCGCGTGCGCGAGGCGTCGCCTCCGCGTCAGGCACTGTTCCGTTGGGCCATCCGAGTCGGTTCGCGATTCGCGCATGAATCGACCAGGAGCGCGCTGCTGTCGGCGCAGCACCGACTGGCTGACAGGCTAGTGCTGGCACCGCTTCGCCGCCGGCTCACGGGAGGACGGCTGCGCTTCTTCATCAGCGGTGGCGCCGGGCTCGCTCAGGAGATCGAGGAGTTCTTCTGGGCGATCGGGGTACCCATCCTCAACGGATGGGGCATGACAGAGACATCGTCGGGAGCCTGTTCAAATACCCTTCACGAACACCGCTTTCTGACCGTTGGCAAGCCCTTCCCGGGCGTCGAGCTAAAGATTGCGGACGACGGCGAGGTCCTGGTCAAGAGCCCTGGGAACATGCTGCGCTACCACAACAACCCAGCGGCCACGGCCGACATGTTGAAGGACGGCTGGATCTACTCCGGTGACATCGGCGAGATGGACCGCGATGGTTTCTTGAAGATCACCGACCGCAAGAAGTCGCTGTTCAAGACCGCCGGCGGCAAGTACATCGCTCCGCTGCAGATCGAGTTCGAGTTGATGCGGGACCCACTCATCGCGCGTGCTGTCGTGGTCGGGGAGGGACGGCCGTATGCCACCGCGCTCATCGTCCCCAACCGGGAAGCGGCCACCCAGCCGGGCCTGGACGAAGCCGGCCTCAAAGCGCGCATTCAGAAGGCTGTCGACAGCGTCAACTCACACCTGGGTAACTGGGAGACCATCAAGTACTTCACGCTGCTGCCTGAGGACTTCACCGAGGAGTCAGGTGAGCTCTCACTGAAGATGGACGTCAAGCGCAAAGTCGTCGAGCAGCACTACCAGGAGCAGATCGAATCGATGTACACGGGCAAAACAAAACCCTCGTAGATTTGTCACATGGCCGGTCCTATCGACATGTCCGAGGTTCACGCGGCGCTCGATCGGCTGCGCCCGCAGCTCTGCCACTGCGGGCTCAAAGGAGAGTGCCTCGGGTGCAAAGGCATCGAGATGGTGCGCGTGCAGGCGGAGGCCGTGGTCGCCGCGGCAAGCCAGCCCATTCTTCTCCAGGTCGCCCAGGAGTCATCCATGAAGGACATGACAACTCGCTTTCAAGCTATGTCCGAGCGGCTGATGGCCGACCCGGACATTCGCCGCTCCGCCGAGCAGATGCAGGAGCGGCTGATGGCCGACCCGGAAACCCGCCAGCTCCTGGAGGAGCTGATGAGACGTCTCGGCGCCTCACCTGAAGAAGGACCTCACCACTAGGCGTTAGAGCCGAGCAGATCGCCGCGGCCCCGGAGAAGCAGCCGCCGACCTACGTGGCTGCGGGGCTCGCGGGTGCGGTGGTCTTGCGCTTCATGGGTGCGCTCCAGTACGGGATCGGCCCGGTCTGCAATCGCGACAGGATCGCCTGCTCCTGCGTCGACGTCAGCTGCTGCTTGGCGACCGCGGCATCAAGCAGCGGCGTCAGCTTGGTGATCAGGCGGCTGCGGAACAGGGTTTCACTCACCGCCGGCGTCTGTCCGGCTGCGATTTGTGAGAGCGACATCCCCTTTGCGAGGTCTGTCTTCAGCTCAGCGTCGGTGATGCCGAGCGCTGAAGCCGCCGCCGCCATCAGCTGCGGTGTATAGGCGCCTATCTTGGCGCTCGCGCCAGGATCCGGGGTTTTGCCGAACCCGCCAAGTGAGCACGGAGGCTGGCTGGCCAGCTTCTTCTTGATGGCGTCCGCCTGCGCCTGGGTCAGGTTCTTGTTCTTGACCTCGTCCGCCAGAGTCTCGCCGATCGCCGTCTGAATCGCGGTGTTCACCTGGGGCTGGGTCCTGCCCAGGTCTTTCGACAGGTGTGAGAGGAAGTTGTTGCATACGGCCGAGGCGCCCGCCGCCTGATCGATCGAGGCCGTGTCGGTCTGCGCTGGCTTCGGTGTGGAAGCCCGGAAGCCGACGTTCAGTCCGGCGGCAGAGGCGGTGACCAGCACGGCAGCGCCGGCGACGACCACGGCGCCCGCCGCCAAACCGGCGACTCGGAGGTAGCGGAGTCTGGCAAAGGGTCTCATCACGTCTCTAACTAAACAACGCAGCCGCCCCAAGTTCCTCACGCTGAGGGTCAAGGTTTTGTAAGCCCCTACCGCCTATATTCGCTGGATGGAATCGCCGCCCGGGTCGGGTTGGTCCGGCAAGCACGCTGTCGAGCTTTACGTACGGACCTACACCACCATGCTGCAGAGCTCCGGCGACATCAAGATCGAGTCGCTGGTACAGGCACACCTGGGCATGGGCTCTGTGCTGCATCCGTTCGCGGCTGCGCCCCAAACCGACATGGGGGCTCTGCTCTACGCGGTTCGGCGGCTGCCGGCCGCGATCAGCCGCTGCCGCCACGTGATCATGGGCCAGAGCCCTCAGGGCTTTCGGGCCGTTCTCCACGCCGACATCCTGTCGTGGCAGGAGGTCAAGGCGCCGGCCCGGCGCCGCCGCTGGTACCACGACGGCAAGAACAGACTGGCGGTGCTCATCGCCTCTGCCTCCGACATCGACGACCTGGTTCCCACGCTGGTCGCTTACCAGATCGAATGGAACAAGCTGCACCGGGCCCTACTGGACGTCGAGCTGTCAGACGAGCAGGCACGCCAGGCGGCCGGCGCTACCGAAGACGACTGGCACCGGCTGCATGATGCGTGGGGGGACGAATTCGACTCGAACCTGGCGGCCATCAAGCGAGATGAATGCCGGATCGTCCTTCGATTGATCGGCGGCAGTCACCTCGGTTACGCACGAAACGCCAGCCGCTGGTGGCTTCCGATCGCGTCGGCCATGGGCGAGATGGGCGCACGCGACGCGCCAATTTATTTCGTCTCCTCCAACTCGCACAGCCTCGTCAACGTCCTGACGGGAGTCGCCCGCCAGTTCGAGAACGAGATCGTGGATTGGGTCGGCCGGCAGCACCCCGAGCTGGATGAGGAACGACGGAAGCTGGAGGCGGGCCACATCCGCGCGTCGCGCGACAACTGGCTGTACTACGGCGCGCGCCAGGTGTTCGACCAGCATCCTGACAGCGAGCGCATGCG
>CATPBO010000107.1 GCA_955652835.1 Candidatus Dormiibacterota bacterium | reverse complement strand
TACGCAGACAGTGAGAGCGTCGTCTTCCCTTGGGCGGCAAGGTAACCGGCGACACCAACGAAGAGGAGCACGAGCAGGATCACGCCCGCGACAAGAGCGAAGAGACGCTTCCGTCGTTTCCGCTTCGCCACCGCCTGAGTGGGTGTCGGGTAAGCGACGGCAAGCGTCTCAGCGGGCTGCGGATAGGCGACCGCGACCGTCGCGCTCGGGCTTCGCCCATTGCCATTTGCCGCAGGAGTCTGTGTTGCCGGCACCGCGGGTGCGGCGAGGGCCACGGTCGAGGGTAGAGCCGCGGCCATCACCATCGTGCTCGCCATCGGGGGCGCGACCTTGCTTGCGGCCAGCGCCGCCGCTAGAGCATCGACAAAGGCGCCGCACGTCTCCCATCGCGCGGAGGGATCCTTCGCCAGGCCGCGCATGATGACCGCGTCGACCTCAGGCCCCAACGATGTGTTGCGTGAGCTTGGCAGCGGCGAGTCGCGGTGGACCTGCGCGTAAAGGACCTCGATCAAGCCCTCGCCGTCGAATGGGATCACCCCCGTCAACATCTCGTAGGCGATCGTCGCCAGCGAGTAGCGGTCAGCGGCCGGACCGACATCGTTGCCCGTCACCTGCTCGGGAGCCATGTAGGCGGGCGTCCCCGTGGTTACCCCGGTCATCGACCTCAGCGACGTTCCCTGCATCAGCTTGACCAGCCCAAAGTCGGCGAGCACCGGGGTGTCGTCTTTCTCGAGGAGGATGTTGGCCGGCTTGACGTCCCGGTGGACGATCCCCAGCCCGTGTGCGTAGTCGAGGCCCGCCGCGACGCCACGCAGGTATCTGAGCGCCGCGCCCGGATCAAGCGGTCCCTGGCCGAGCTTGTCGCCGAGGCTACCGCCTGGGACGTACTCGACGATCATGTAGGGCATTCCCTCGTGCTCGCCGAAGTCGTAGACGTTCAGGATGTTTGGGTGTCGCATCTGGGCAATCGCCTGCGCCTCGTGGCGGAATCGGGCCGTCGAGGCAGGGTCCGGTGCGATCCCCTGGAGGATCTTGACGGCCCCAGTGCGTTCGAGCTGAACGTGGTAGGCGCGGTAAACCAGACCCATGGCCCCTTGGCCGATGAAGTCCTGTACTTCGTACTGTCCTAGCTTGGTTCCGGGAGCGATTGACAAGGGCATGGATTATGGGGTTCGGTTGCCAAAACCCTGTCTTTTTAACTATCGCTGACCCTTTTCCGGTCTCAGCTCGCCGAGCGAGACCGGCCCTTAGGTTGAGGCGTCCTGTTTCCAGCCTCCGCGACCGCCTCTTCGGATCGCCACGATGCCGGCCAGGATCGACAGCGCGATCTCGCTGGGCGTGGTCGCTCCCAGGTCGAGGCCCACGGGGCTCTGGATCCGCTCGATCACGCGGTCGGGGACGCCTTTGGCACGCAAAGAATCCAGGTGGTGCCCGGTGTGGCGCCGGCTCCCGACGAGCCCGATGAAGCGAGGCTCCTTGGGCAGAAGGGTCTCGAGTGCCGCCACGAGATCCTCGGCGTCGTGGTCCGTGTGCACCGCGTAGACCTCGGAGCCGAGCGCATCAGCAAGCTTGTCCAGCGAAGTCACGGCCTGCGGCCAGGTTGCATCCTTCAGCCGCTCGGGCCGCGTTTCCACCAGCAGGGTGCGAAATCCGAGCTCCGGCGCCCAGCGCAGGAGCGCGCCGGCGACCGGCGTGGCGGCGAAGACGACCAGCGTGGGCGCGGCGACGTATGGCTCCAGGTAGACCTCGATCGAGCCGAGGTCATGGCGGTACGTGCGCAGCTTTGGCGTCCCGCCGTCGAAAATTCGTCCGGCGTCGGCCAGGGCGGCGTCGTCAAACTCGCTGCATCCAAGCGTGCCCGCGAGCGCTGCGGTGCGCGAAAGCAGGATCTTTGCTCCGGGATGAGAAGGTGGCTCTCCGTCGATTTTGATGACGGTCGCGAGAACGACCTCGTCGCCACGCGAGATCCGGCTCGCGAGCTCTTCTTCGAGGCTAGGCACTGCCAGCTTCAGCCCCTCACCCTAGCCCTCTCCCCAATGGGGAGAGGGAAAGTGCGGAGCGGATGATTTCATTCGCGCGTGACACCTCGTCGTCGGTGGTGGCGTAGCCGGTCGTCAGCCGCAGGCTGCCGAGCGCCTCCTCGAGGGTGAGGCCCATCGCGAGCAGGACATGAGACGGATCCAGCGAGCCGGACGCACACGCTGATCCGCTTGACGCTGCGATCCCCGCTAGGTCGAGTGCGAGCAGCATGTCCTCTCCACGGCGCTCATGGAACGCACAGGTCGCGAAGTTGGGCAAGCGAGCGTCCGCACCGGTGGGCACTCCTCCCATCTCGATCAGGAGCGCGCGCAAGGTTGCCGCCTGTCGGGCGGCGATACGCGTTCGAGAGTCTCTTTCGCGCAAGCACGTCGCCAGCGCCATCGCCACCGCGGTAGCAGCCGCGACATCCTCTCGGCCGCCGCGGCGGCCCCACTCCTGGGGACCTCCATACAGAAGAGGATCGATCTTCACCCCGTCTCGGACAAAGAGGATGCCGCCCCGTCCGGCGCCGAGCTTGTGGCCGCTGAGCGAAACGAGGTCGGGGCCGTCGGGGACCGGGATCCATCGCGGGCCCGCGCACGCGTCGAGGTGGACCAGGGCGCCGAGCTCATGCGCTCGCGCAATGATCGCGGCCACAGGCTGGATGGTGCCGACCTCGTTGTTCGCGAGCGAGATCGAGACCAGGGCTGCGCCCTGTGGGATCGAGTCGTGATCCGCCAATGCGGTCCTGTCAACCTCCAGCACCTGAACGGCGTGACCTTCCGACTGGAGGCGCCTCACCGCGCCGAGCACCGACTGGTGCTCTGCGGCCCAGGTCACCACAACGCCACGCTTCGACAGGCGGCGCGCGGCGCCGAAGAGCGCGAGGTTGACTGCTTCGGTGCCAGAGCCAGTGAATGAAATCTCGGTGCGATCGGCGCCGAGGTCGCGGGCGGCCATGTCGCGAGCGCGGTCGAGAGCCGCGCGCGCCAGGCGTCCCTCCGCATGCAGGCTCGAGGGATTGCCGTCGGGAAGATCGCGGAGCGCCTCGATGACTTCGGGGAGCACAGGCGACGATGAGGCGTCGTCGAGATAGATGCGGCTCATCGCCCGGCGATGGCGGTCAGCCGCGGCTGTGGTCGGGTTGGTGAATGAGCTCTGTGAGCGTGCCCTGGAAGTTCTTGAGGAACAGGTGAAGGTCGAGGATCTCGTCGACGGTGATCGGCTCCGCGGCGAAGACAGGTTCCATGTCCGGTTCTGGTGTGGCCTTCTCGATCTCCTCGACTGCGCCACCAGCGATCGCCAGCACGACTATGAACGTCACCTGGCACTGGGCGCACGTGACCTGCAGGTGGAAACGCTCCTCCTCTTGGCTGAGGACCTGGACATCGCAGCCTTTGAGGCTGCGTCCGCAGACCGGGCAGTTGTAAAACCGGGCTCGATCGCGGATGAACTCGATGATGCTCATCGCTCGGCCCATATTACGCCGGCCCCTCCGGTGCTCGCCTGTTACTCAGCGCTTGCCTTCGATGCACGTGCAGCCGCCTGAACCGACCACTGCCGAGTGAATCGTGCCCGGTGTCAGCACCATGCGATCTCCCGGCTTCAGCTCCAGCCGGCGAGCCTCGCCCTCGAGCACGAAGGTGATCGATCCGTCGACACAGTACAGGACCTTCTCATACGTGTGGCTGTGGGGCGCATAGCGATCGCCTGGCCCGTTCGACCACGAGTAGCAGTCTTTCGCTTCGCTGCGGAGCCGGGTCATCAGGTCCCCTGAGCTCGTCATGCATCCGATTCTAAGATTGCATGGGTGAAGCCTCGGTTCCTCGCCGACTGCAACGTCGGGCGGCTCGCGCGCTGGCTGCGCGCGCTCGGATACGACGCGTCCTATCACGCGCGCATCGGCGACGCGGAGCTCGTCCGTGAGGCGGCGGCGGAGAGCCGGGTGCTGCTCACGCGCGATCGCGACCTCACCAAGCGCCGCGTCATCCAGACCGGCGTCGTGCGGGCCATCCTCATCCGCGACGACGAGGTGACCAAGCAGCTCCGCCAGGTCTTCGCGGAGCTGGGCCTGGAGCTGAAAGAAGCTCTCACCCGATGCATCGAGTGCAACTCCCAGCTCGAGTCACGCGTGCCGGCAACGGTGGCTGAACGGGTGCCGCCGTATGTTCGCCGTACGCAGTCTCGGTACTCGGAGTGCCCCGAGTGCGGGCGCATCTACTGGGCTGGAACCCACTGGCAGCGAATGCGCGAGGTCCTCGCCGGCCTGTGAAAAATGTTCTGCGCAGGCTGCTCGCCGGCAAGCTCACCGAGGACGAGGCGATCGCGGAGCTGCGCCGGATTCAGCTCGACGAGCTCGGCGGGCGCGCCAAGCTCGACCTCGGCCGTTTCCTGCGCCGCGGCATCCCCGAGGTTGTGCTGGCCACCGGCAAGGCCCCAGAGGACGCGGCGCGCCTGGCCGTCGCCATGGCCGAGCGACAGGGACAAGGCTTGATCAGCCGCATGACCGCAGCGCATCAAGCCGCGCTGCACGAGACGGCCTCTGCAGCCGGCATGCAGGTGATCGGCTACGCCGCTTCAGCGCGCGTGGTTCGGCCCGCATTCGAGCCCGAGGTAAGCGGGGGCAAAGTTGCCATTCTCACCGCCGGGACGTCCGACCTCCCCGCCGCCGAAGAAGCGCAGATGGTCGTGGAAGCCTGCGGTCTGGAGGCCAGGCTCGATGCCGACCTCGGCGTCGCCGGACTTCATCGATTCGTGGGCCCGCTCGCCGCGTGCCTTGAGTGGGGCGCCGACGTCATCATCGTCGCCGCCGGCATGGATGGGGTGCTGCCGGGACTGGTCGCCGGACTGATCGATGTGCCGGTGATCGGCCTTCCTGTGTCGACCGGCTACGGCCGCGGGGGAGCCGGTGAGGCAGCGCTCACAACGATGCTTCAGTCCTGCTCGACCGGTCTCGTGGTGGTAAACATCGACAACGGCGTTGGCGCTGGTGCCGCGGCAGTGTTGATCGCTCAGCGCCGTTTTCGCGGCAAGAACGACGCCACAATCGCGAACATCAACGCGACGACGATCAGCAAACCGACGAAGAACGGAAAGACCGCTCGCCACACATCCGGACCGCCGACAAGCCGGAAGGCGAAAGCCCCGAACACGACTCCGATGCCCACCCACATCAGCAGCCAGGGAAAGCCGCGGCGCTGACGGCCGTAGAAGAGCAGCCAGAGCGCACCAGGCTTTTTCTTGGGCGCGCTCACAGCAGCTGCGGCACCTCGCTGAGCGACGCGATCGTCTCTATCCCATCGGGTGGCGCATCCTCACGGTGGGCAGTGAGAATCACGGCACGCATGCCCAGAGAGCGCGGACCCTCGTAGTCCTCGCGCACACGGTCGCCGACGAAAAGAACGTGCTGTGGCTCAAACCCAATGGCTGCCAGCGCCGCCCGATACATTTCAGGCGCGGGCTTGCGTTTGCCGACCTCGCTCGAAAAGACCACCGCGTCGACCACATCGCCGATGCCGTTTGTGTTCACCTGCCGGCGCATCATCTCGGGTGGGAACGGAGCATTGGAGCAGAGGCCCCGCTTGATCCCATGCGAACCAAGCCATGAGAGGACCTGAAGCGCATCGGGATCGAGCCGCACGGCGCGGTCCCAGCACAACTGCTCCGCGTTGAGGATTTCGTGCAGCAACCCGTCTGAAAGCTTCATGCCGGCGCCGGCCCACATCTCGCGATAGACATCCATGTAGGCGACCTCATCCTCGCTGGTGCTCGCGACGTAGGTCTCCAGCGGCAGAAGGACGTTCTCGAGGATTGTCTCCGGCTCCGGCGCGGGAGCTCCGATAGCGGCCCCGATGCGGGGTAGGAAGTCACGCATTGTCTCGAGCAGGTCTTCTGTCGGATAGTCGAACGTGACGAGCGTCCGGCCATAGTCGAACAGGACTCCGCGCGTCAACCCCACGAACTCCGAGCCTTCGGCCTGAGTTCGTGGGGACCCCCTTTCAACATCGGGCATCCGCATATCCTGAACGCGTGCCAGAACAGAAACGACTGACCCACCTCGATGAGAGAGGGGCTGCGCGGATGGTCGACGTAGCGGGCAAGGCGTCGACCGCGCGCGAGGCGCTCGCCGAATGCATCGTGCGTATGTCCCCCGCGACAGTACGTGCGGTCAAGGAAGGCACCGCCAAAGGAGACGCGATCCAGGTCGCCCGAGTGGCCGGAATCATGGCCGCCAAACGGACCCCGGAGCTGATACCGCTTTGCCACCCGCTGCCGCTGACCAGTGTCTCCGTCGACTTCACGTTCGTGACCGGCGGCGTGCGCGTGCTGGCGCGCGTGCGGGTCACCGGCCAGACCGGCGTCGAGATGGAGGCGCTCACGGCCGCATCGGTTGCGGGCCTGACACTGATCGACATGACCAAGGGAATCGAAAGGGGCGTGTACCTCGATTCGGTCCGGCTGCTCGAGAAGTCGGGCGGTCGATCGGGCACCTGGAAGCGCAGGCCCAAGCAATGAGCAAAGCTCACGTCATCACGATCAGCGATCGTGTCTCGGCCAGGAAGATGGAGGACAAAAGCGGTCCGGCCCTGGTGCGGATCCTGACCAACGCCGGTTTTGAGGTGTCGGCACCGGAAGTTGTGCCTGACAGCCAACAAGACATCGCGGACGCCATGGAATCGGCAGTTGTCCGAGGCGTTGATGTCGTGGTCACGACAGGCGGTACCGGCCTCGGTCCTCGCGACGTGACCCCGCAGGTGACGTCGAAGGTAATCGACTTCGAGGTGCCTGGCATCGCAGAGGCGATGAGACGGGCGGGTGCCGCGACCACTCCGATGGCCGCTCTGTCTAGAGGCATCGTCGGGGTTCGCGGCCATACGCTGATCATCAACGTGCCCGGCGGCGCCAAGGGCGCGGCTGAGTCCCTGGATGCGGTGATACCGGTGCTCGGCCACGCGATCCGGCTGCTGCACGGCGACACAGCGCACGAACCGCACGATTGAACCTCAACGCGGACTTGGGGGAAGGCGCGAGCGAGGACGAGGCGATCCTCGCGCACGTCGACAGCGCGAGCGTCGGCTGCGGCGTTCACGCAGGATCGGTCTCGATCACCATCGCCACGGTGTCGCGCTGCCGCGAGCTCGGAGTCGAAGTGGGCGCGCATCCCGGCTATGACGATCGCTCGAACTTCGGACGCGTCGAGGTGCCGATCTCCGTGGATGAGATCGAAGCGCTTGTCGCGTTTCAGGTCGCGGGCCTGGT
>CATPBO010000106.1 GCA_955652835.1 Candidatus Dormiibacterota bacterium | reverse complement strand
TGGGGTCCCGGCAGCGGCTGGGATTACAAGCTCACGCCGACCGCGCAGGGTGGAACCGAGATCGAGGTAACCGTGAGGCGCCGCGGCAAGGGTTGGAAGGGGCGACTGATAGAGCTGGGACTGGCTGTAGCCGGTGCGCGAGCGCTGCGCTCACAGATGGAGCAAGCGCTGGCGCGATCAGCCAGCTAGGACTTAACGCTGCCCGAGGTGGCGGCTCGCCGTCAAGGCGTAGACAAGAGCGGTGCGGTCAACTTCGTCTAGGTCAACAAACTCGTTCGCTTGGTGCGCCACCGCCAAGCTACCCGGCCCGTACGCGAAGGCGGGCAGACTGAGACCAGCGTAGAAGCGGATCAGGACTGCTCGTGAACGCCCCAAGTCAATGGGATAACTAACCTAGGATGAAGCCCAGGCGGAACTTCTCTATTCAGAAAAAGCTGAGGGAGGCTAATCCCCACCCAGCGCTTTGTAGACGATCTCGTATGCGCGAATGGCATCTTTTCTCGACTGCGCCTCGCGGAGCGCCGCGTCATCGATCCGTGCGGCGACGGAGTCGATGAAACGCCACTGCAGCACGCTCCGCCGCACAGCGGCGATCGCGTCTTCGGTGTAGGGGTACAGGTCGAAGCCCAGACGCTCGCCGTTTTCGCCGTAGCCCGCGCGGCGCAGCTCGAGCGCCAGCTCCAGCGTCTCCATGAACGCGGTCGCTCCGACCATGTTGTCGTCGTCGAACGTGCCCCAGCCGCTGTTTGCATGTTGATGACCAAGCAGCCCTTCTCCGGCCAGCATGGCCGCGTACTCGGCCAGGTTTTCGCCGTTCATCAGGAGGTGCTGCCAGTCCATGTTCACCTTTACGTTGTCGATGCCCTCGGCGCGCAATTTGTGGATGACGTGAAGAGTCATGCCGATGTTGCGCATCAAGATCTTCATGGCCGGCTCGGAGTTCTTGTGCTCGAGGAAAAGCGTTATCCCATGGTCCTTGCACCTTTGGGCAGCCAGCCCGATGCCCTCCACCAACCAGGCCCAGCTCTCACGGTAGGGCGTCTGGAACGGGTAGTTGTAGCCCTCGATTCCCGGCCAGATGATGAAGTTCGCGCGCAGCTGGCCGGCCATATCGGCCGCGGCCAACGTGCGCCGCACGGCTTCCTTGCGCACCGATGCGTCCGGCGAGCACAGCCCGCCTCTACCGAACAGCGGATCGAGGTGGAGGCCTGTCGCGACGCAGTAGATGCCATGCCCGCCGAGGGCGGCCTTGATCGCCTCGGCGTTGTCCTCGTTGATCTCGTATGGATAGTGAAACTCGTAGTCGTCGATCAGGTCGCCCAACCCCGCGACCGCCCGCTTCACCTTGTCGACCATCGGCTCCGAGGTCCACTGCGGCTGGTAGCCCACCGGCACAAAGCGCGTGATCATCGGCCCCATAGCCCAGATGCCAAGACTCGTCTTGAGCGTCATTCGCGGTAGTCCCCCTCGATTCTTGTGAACTCGATCAGGTTGCCGACCGGGTCGCGGCAGAAGAAGCGCGGCCGGTTGGGAATGGGCGTGTCGTCGTAGGGCTCCAGGCCCGCTTCTTGAAGGCGGTGCCGGGTCTCCTCGAGATCATCGATGTCGAAACAGAAGTGGCGGATCGACTCGACGTCCTGCCGGCCCGGGAAGAAGTGCAGCTCGAGGCCCTGGCCGGCGGAGAACCACACCAGCCCCATGCCGGCAAGCGTGGATGGAGGGGGTTGCTCACGGAGCCCGAGGACTTCGCCGTAGAACCGGCGCACCGAGGCGTCTGCACCTTCGGGATATGGCGATGAGACATGCTGCAGGCTGCGCAGTTTCACGATTGCCGCACGCTCGGGGGCTCGACACCGAGGAAGCGTCGCTGGGCATCGATGTTGCCAATCAGCTCCTGGGCGGTGGTCTCGGTGGCGATCCGCCCGGCAACCATGACCAGCTGCCGGTCGGCGAGCGCGGTCGCCACGCCTAGGTTCTGCTCAACGACAAGCAGGCCCACGCCCTGCGCGGCCAGCTTGCGGATGGTGTCGATCACGTTCTCCACGATGATGGGCGCCAGGCCTTCCGAGGGCTCGTCCATGATCAGGAGCTTCGGGTTGGTCAGCAGGGCCCGCCCGATGGCCAGCATCTGCTGCTCACCTCCCGAGAGCTGACCGGCCCCCGTGCTCTTGCGTTCCGCGAGCTTGGGAAAGGTCTCGTAGACGCGCTTCGGTGTCCAGCTGCCATTGCCTTTCCGGGGAATGATCTGCAAGTGCTCGTCGGTCGTCAAGGAAGGAAAGAGACGGCGACCCTGCGGGACGAAGCCCAGGCCGAGCCGCGCGATGCGGTAGGGAGGCAGGCCGACGAGCTCCTTCCCACCGAAGCGGACCGAGCCGGTCGTGGACGCGAGCATTCCCATGATTGCCTGGCAGAGCGTGGACTTGCCCATGCCGTTGCGCCCGATGATCGCAACCGGTTTCTCATCAACAGTGAACGCTACATCCTGAAGGACGTGGGCGCGTCCGTAGAACGCGTTGAGGCCGCTGACCTCGAGTACCGGGGCGCTCACTGTTTGTACCTGCTGCCGGTGTAGAGATCGTGAACCATCTGATTGCTGCGGATCTCCGCCGGGCTGCCTTCTGCGACGACTCGTCCGTCGTGCATCATCGTCACCCACTGGGCGACGCGCAGGGCGACATCCATGTCGTGCTCGATCAAGATCAGCGTCATTCCTGGATCCAGAGCCAGCAGCTGGTCTGTCAATTTATGGCGCTCGCCCGGCGAGAGACCGGCCGCCGGTTCGTCGAGCATCATGAGCTTTGGCGACGACGCTTGCGCCATGCCGACTTCGAGCTGCCGCTGCTCGCCATGTGACAGCTCACGGACCAACGTGCCGAGTCGGTCAGCCAGGCCGATCGCCTCGGCCGTCCCGCGCGCACGCTCGCGAATCTGGCGCTCGAGCCGCGGCAAGCGAACCGGGAGCAGATGTCCACGCCTCGCTCCGAGCACGGCAAGGTAGAGATTGTCCTCGACCGAAAGCCCCAACAGGAGCCTGGAGGTCTGGAAAGTTCTGGACAGCCCAGCACGCGCGCGAAGGCGCGCGGGTTGGTACGTCACATCACGGCCGAACAGCTCGACGGTGCCCTCCGTCGGAGGAAACTCGCCGGAAATGAGGTTGAACACGGTCGTCTTCCCAGCTCCATTCGGCCCGAGAATGGCCCGCCGCTCCCCCGGCTTGACTTCCAGGGTCACATCGGCCACGGCGCGCAGGCCACCGAACCGCCTGCCGACCCTCCGCAAGTGGAGGATCGGCGCGACGGACTCGGTGCTGGGCGGCGCCGCGTTTACACCGCTTTCCGTAATGGACTCATTAGCCGAAGTTGACAGGGACTTCGTTTCCTACCCATGGCGGCGGCGTCTTCTTGGCGCAGGGTGGGTTGCTCCGGTCGAGGTTCGGTGTGCTTGAGCTGAAGAAGCCACCAAACGTTTGGTCAACCTTGGGGATCTGCAGGATGGTCTTAAGGCCGGGCACGTTGCTACCGGCCGGCGGCGGGGTGACCTGCGTGACCCAGTTGTCGGCAATCGCCTGGCGGTTGGAGTCAAGGCTGATCTTGCCGTATGGGCCGTCGATCACGATCTTGGCCAACGCTGCCTGCAGCGCCTTCTGGTTGCCCGAGATATCGCCATTGACCGATGTGAGCGCCATGCCGAGCGCCGTCATTGCGCTCCAGTAGCCCAGCGTGAAGACGCTGGCAGCGTCCTTCTGGGTGGCGGGGTAGACGGATAGTTCCTGGACGTAGGCCTTAGTTTGCGCGGAGGTGTCGTCGGCCGCGATCCCGCTGGCGGCCACGGCGCCCACCAATGGAGTCCCAATGGCCGTGAGCAGCTGCGGGTCAATCCAGAACAGGTTGCCCATGAAGTGCTTGCTGCTGATCGCCCCGTTGGCCTGCTGATACTGCTTGAGGAAGGTGATCAGACCTGCGCCGCCGATGCCCACGAAAGTCCCATCGACATTAGTCGGGAGCTGGGCGACGAACGAGGAGAAGTCGGTGGTGCCAAGAGGCGGCCAAACGCGCTTGGTCACGTTGCCACCGATCGCGCAAAACTCGGCGATGAAACCTGCGAGAGAGGTGTACGGAAAAGCGTAGTCGTCGCCGATTACCGCGGCGGTACGCCAGCCGAGCTTGTTGTAAGCGTACGAGCCGAGCCCGGCCGACCACTGCGCTCCGTCGGGGTTGAACCGGAAGAAGTTCGGCGCCTGGACCTTCAGGGTCGCCTCCTGGGCGCCGGAGATGCCGTTGAGGAACGTCTTGTTCGGCTGGTTTGTCTTGGCATAGTTGGCCACAGCGATTCCCTCGTCACCGGAGAGGGGGCCAATCAAAATATCGGCACCAAGCTGTTCGACCAGCCGCCGCGTCTCTTCGATCGCCTTGTTCGCGGTGGAGTCGGAGCAGCCGAAGCCGACGATCTGGATGTCCTTGCCGGCGATCTTGGCGCCCGTCATCCCGTCCTTAGGCAGGGATCCGGTGGCCTTGCCCCCGTAGTGGGCGGCCAACACGGAAAGTGCACCGCCGATGTCGTCGTTGTAGAACGAGCCAAAGTCTCCCGCGCAGTCGGACAGGATCCCGATCTTGATCACGCCCGATGTAGTGGTGGTTGTCGACGAGTTGTTGGCACAGGCGGTTACCGCCAGCAGCCCGAGGGCCGCGGTGGCGAGCAGCCGGCGGAACTCATTACGTTGAGGTCTAAGCAAATTCCTCTCCTTTACAACACGAATAGGTCGGACACGCGATTCGACACCGATGCTGCCCACTCTTGATATCTCGATCCACCTCCTTAACTACACCGCTGCGGGATGGTCGACGACGCCGTCGACCTCTTCAGCCGCCGGCATCCCGGAACTCTCCGTTGGCCCGCGCCCGGCGCGATTCCTCCTGGCCCACACGCTCTCCCATATGCCGACCAATCCACCTGGAGACGCCAGGACGATGACCAGGAAGATCACGCCGATAACAGTCTCGAATCGGTCTGGCCCGAGCCAGTCGCCCACGTTTGGCATCCACAGTCGGGAGTAGTTGTCGATCGTGGAGAAGACCGCGGCGCCTACCCATGCACCCTCTAGCCGGTAGAGGCCACCGATGACCGCGATCACGAGGATGTTGATGGTCTGCGCCAGGTTGATCCCACCCGGCGAGACCTGGGTGGTGTACCAGACGGACAAGATGCCCGCGATGGAGGCGATGAACGCTCCCACCCCGAACGCGAGTGCACGGTGGAGCGACACGTTGAAGCCGAGCGCCTGCATGCGGGCTGGATCGTCGCGAATGCCCTGGAGCGCAAGACCGAACGGTGTTCGCGCGAGATAGCGGATGCCCACGTAAACGAGAACCGATGCCACCAGCGCGGCGTAATAGAGCGGGAGCGGATTGATGACAGGATTTCCGATCACCGCCGGCGGGGTCACACTTCGAATGCCCCCATACCCGGAAAGCGTGGTGACCTGGGCGAAGAAATAGAAAACGATCACCGAGATCGCAAGCGTGATCATCAGGAAGTAGATGCCATAGCTTCGCGAGGCGATGGCGCCGCACAGAACGCCGAACAGCGTGGCGACCGCGATTCCCGCAGCGGTCGCGGCCCAGGGGTCCCAGCCGAGGTTTCTTCCGCCGGCCGCGTGGACCAGATTCGCCATGGTGAAGCCGGCGACGGCGTAAATCCCGGTCTGTCCGAGCGAGATCATGCCGCCGTAGCTGGATAGGAAGATGAGGCTCGCCGCGGCGATACCCAACCACAGCGCCTTCGTCAGGATCTGGCTGAGGGTGAAGCTGTCGAAGACAGAGGGCGCGCCGGCAAGAAAAAGCACCAGCACCCCCAGGGCCGCCCACTGAGGGAGGCGAATTCGGCGTCTTGGAGCCAAAGAAGTCGCGACGCTCACGCCGGCCGTCCAAACAGGCCGAGCGGCCGGACGGCGAGCATGGCCACGACGAGGATGAACGTCAGAAGGATGGAGTAGTTGGTCAGGTCGGTCGTTCCGAAGTTGAGGTAGACATTGGAGTAAGAGCTGACCAATCCGAGAGCGAGTGAGCCGATCGCGGCTCCGCCGAGGCTTCCCATGCCGCCGATGATCACCACGATCAGCGAGTCCAGCAAGAACGCCGAGTCATTCCCTGGCTGCACGGCGAGCATCGTCCCGCCGAGAACCCCGGCGAGCCCAGCCAGCAGCGCGCCGATCAAGAAGGCTCCCGCGAAGACGACCTGGATGTTTACTCCAAGGGCCGACACCATCGACCGGTCATCCACGCCGGCACGGATGATCATCCCGAACCTGGTTCGCTTGATCACCAGGAAGAGCAGGCCGCCTATGACGATGGCCGCACCGACCACCACCACGAGGCGGAAGAATCCGTAGTGCACGCCGAGGACCGTCACGCTGTCCGGCCACGCGGCGGGCTGCTGAATAGACTCCGCGATCCCACCGAAGTGGGCGACCATCTGGTCCGCAAGGATCACCGAGATGGCGATGGTGATCAGCGCCTGGCGGAGGTCCTGACCCTGGTTCCAGCGCAGGAACACCTGCTGCATCAGCACCCCGGCGAGACCAATCACGATGGTCGCGACCACCAACGGCACGATCCAGGAGACCACGGTCGCCGGCGTGCCGCTCAACAGGTTGCTGCTGACCCCGTACAAGGTGCCTTGAAGCGTGAACGCGATGTAGCCGGCGAGCAGGAAAAGGGAGCCGTGGGCCATGTTGACGACCCGCATCAACCCGAAGATCAGCGTGAATCCGGCCGCGACCACGAAGAAGAGGGCGGCGAGCGTAATCCCGTTGAGGGTGACGACCCAGAAGAGCTTGCCGTTCTGCACGCCGTTGTAAGCGATCCAGGCCACGACGGCCACACCCAGCAAGGCGAGCAGGATGCCGGGTGCCATCCGCAGGTCAAGTCGACTGCGCGTCAACGTGTCACGCCGCCCATTGGTCCGGGCCGAATATGGGCGGCGGCAGATGATCGATCATCGATTTCCCGATACAATCCTATCGGCAAGCCCCTCAAGTCGCGACATCGCTGCTCCTTGCCGGTCTATCAAAACCTGTCAGGCGACGTTACATCCGCCCGGCAAACTCGTCAAGACCTTGCCCTTGCGATGAAAGAAGCTGAAGAGTTGATCCGGGAGTCTGTTATGTTGGCGCCGCGAGGCCCGCGCAGCGGGCTGTTGGGACGTGGGTCTTGGGGAGCGGCGCGATGAGCGAGAAGACCGTTGTCCTTGTCGGCACTCTGGACACCAAAGGCGCGGAGTATCAATACATGCGCGACCGGCTGGCGCTGGCCGGAGTGAAGACCATCCTCGTCGACGTCGGGACCCTGGAACCCCCTCTCGCCAAGCCCGACATCAGCCGTCATGACGTCGCGGCCGTAGCCGGCGTGGACCTGGATGCGCTGACCGCTGAACGCGATCGCGGCCGAGCCGTGTCTGAGATGGCCGACGCCGCAGCCGTAGTCGTGCGGAAGCTTTACGACGAGGGTCGATGTGACGGTGTGCTCGCCGCGGGCGGATCGGGGAACACCGCGATCGCCACCAAGGCGATGCGCGCCCTGCCGGTCGGAGTTCCCAAGGTGATGGTTTCGACCATGGCCGCGGGTGATACTCGCGACTACATCGGGGCCAGCGACATCACCTTGATGGCGTCGGTCACCGACGTGGCAGGGATCAACTCGATCTCCGGTCGCATCCTTGCCAACGCCGCAGCCGCCGTGGCCGGGATGGTAAACGCGCCTCCGGTCGAGCTGGGCGAGCAGCGTCCGCTGGTCGCAGCCACGATGTTCGGGGTCACCACTCCATCGGTGACGGCGGCGCGGGAAGAGCTCGAGCGGCGTGGATACGAGGTGTTGACGTTCCACGCCACCGGCACAGGCGGTCGCGCAATGGAAGCCCTGGTCGAGGCCGGCTTCGTAACGGCGGTGCTCGACATCACGACCACAGAGCTGTGCGACGAGCTGGTTGGCGGCGTTCTTTCGGCGGGACCGCATCGCCTCGAGATGGCGGGCAAGATGGGCGTGCCCCAGGTGGTATCCGTGGGCGCTCTCGATATGGTCAACTTCGGAGCGCGGGAAACGGTGCCGCCTAAGTTCGAGTCACGCAACCTCTACATCCACAATCCGTCGGTCACGCTCATGCGGACGACGCCGGAAGAGAGTGCTGAGCTCGGTCGCCAGATCGCGCACAAGCTGTCCGCCGCGCGCGGGCCGGTGGCATTCTTCATCCCGCTCCGCGGCGTCTCCGCGATTTCGGGCGAAGGCGGACCCTTCTACGATCCCGCCGCCGACCAGGCTCTGTTTGACGCGCTCCGAAAGAACATGGCCGGCAACGTCGAGATGCACGAGATCGACGCCCACATCAACGACCCGGAGTTCGCTCGCGCGATGGCGGCCAGGCTCGATGAGTTCGTGGTGGCAAGGCGATGAAGAGCGACGAGGCCAAGCGCCGGCTGCGCGCCACGGTTGAGGCGGGCGGAGTGCTGATCGGGGCTGGTGCGGGAACCGGACTGTCCGCCAAGTGCGCCGAGGGGGGCGGTGCGGACCTCATCATCATCTACAACTCCGGGCGCTACCGAATGGCCGGGCGCGGGTCTCTGGCGGGCCTCCTTCCTTATGGTGACGCCAACGCGATCGTGATGGACATGGCCGGAGAGGTTCTGCCGGTGGTCGACCACACGCCGGTACTCGCGGGCGTGTGCGGAACCGATCCCTTCCGGCTGATGGACAACTTCCTGCGCGACATCGAGGCGGCGGGCTTCGCCGGGGTGCAGAACTTCCCAACCGTCGGCCTGTTTGACGGGACCTTCCGCGCCAACCTCGAGGAGACGGGCATGGGCTACGACCTGGAGGTGGAGATGATCCGCCTTGCGGCCGGCCGCGGCCTCGTCACAGCTCCCTACGTCTTCGACGTGCCATCGGCGGAGGCCATGACACGCGCGGGGGCAGACGTGCTGGTCCCGCACATGGGCCTGACCACGAAGGGATCGATCGGCGCGCATACGGCGAAGACGCTCGATGACTGCGTGGCGCTCATTCAGGAGATGCGCGACGCGGCGGTGGCGATCAACCCGAACGTCATGGTGCTGTGTCACGGAGGACCGATCGCGGAGCCGGAGGACGCGGCTTACGTGCTCGAGCGGACTCACGGCGTGGTCGGCTTCTTCGGCGCGTCCAGCATGGAGCGGCTGCCCACCGAGGTGGCGATCACGGAGACGGTGCGCCGCTTCAAGGCGGTCAAGCGCGGATCCCCAGCCCACTGAGCCACCCGGCTACCACAAGCAAGGAGGAACACTTGCCATCGAAACTGGTCGACCCGAAGACGATCCCGACCCAAACCTTTGATTGGGGCCTGATCAAGCCGCTGGTCGCGAAGGCGAACACCGACAACCCCGCGATGAGCATGCTGCACGTGGTGCTTCTGCCGGGCAAGGGACACACTCGCCACAACCACCCGGACGCTGACGAGATCCTCTACATCCTCGCCGGCCACGGCGAGCAGATGGTGGACGACGGCAAGCCTTTTGCGGTCGCTGCCGGTCAGGCCGTCTTCATTCCCACCGGGGCTTTCCACTCGACGGTCAACACGGGCTGGGAACCGCTCTCCCTCCTCGCCATTTACGGGCCGTCAGGAGCCGAAGAGGCATTGCGAGGCCTGCCGGACTTCAAAGAGGTGGCGCCGGGAAAAACCGCCGGCCTGCTCAGAGCCTGAGCATCTTCATAGGAATCCTTCAACTCTCGTTGACAGAAAGTGCAAGGACGCCTAGGCTGGGCGAAACGATTTGTGAAGGCTTCTGCGCTTAGGTGGTGGGTTCGATGAAACATCCTGGAAGCTCGCACATATCGGCTGGAGCCGACTCGAAGCTCCTCGCAGAGCTTCGCGAAGCGATGCCGGCGGGCCACGTCTCGATCGAATCTGATGAGCTCGACCGGTACGTGGCAGACACTTACTGGAAGGCACTCGCGGCCCGTGCGGCGGGTGCGCCGCTGGGCAGACCCGACGTCGTCGTCAAGCCTCGCAGCGACGCAGAGGTAGCCGCGGTAGTGCGCCTCGCCAACCACCATCAGGTGCCCGTCGTGCCCTGGGGCGGCGGCTCCGGGACACAGGGCGCATCCATCCCCACACAGGGCGGGATCGTCATCGACCTGACCGGGATGGACCGCATCGTCGAGATCGACGAGCGCTCGATGACGGTGACGGCCGAGGCGGGGGTGAACGGGAAACGGCTCGAGGCCGAGCTCAATCAGCGAGGTTTGATGCTGCCCCACTATCCGGCCTCCGCCGAGTTTGCGACGGTCGGCGGCTACGTGGCGGCGAGGGGCTCGGGGGTGCTGTCGACCCGCTATGGAAAGATCGAGGATCTGGTGCTGTCTCTCCGCGTGGTCACTCCCACGGGCGAGATCGTGGACACGCTCCCGGTTCCGCGCCATGCAGTCGGTCCCGACATCGCGCCGCTCTTCATCGGCTCAGAAGGGAGTCTCGGTGTGATCACGCGCGCGCGCCTGCAGATCGCGCCGCTGCCCGCCGCGCGCCACTTCGAGGTGGTGTCGTTCCCGACCGTCGAGGACGGCGTCGAAGCCGTCCGCAAGAGCCTGCAATCCGGGCTGCGTCCCTCGGTGGTGCGTCTTTACGACGAGGTCGCGACGCGCATCACGCTCAGCCCGGTCGTGGGCAGCGAGCTGCCTGGGGTGGCCACGGTGATCTGTTTCGAAGGGGATGCCGGCGTCGTCGCGGCCGAACGCGCGTCGATGCTCAAGCTCGCGCGAGCCCACAAGGGCGAGGTGCTCGATGGCGGCCTGGGCGAGGTCTGGTGGAATCACCGCTACGACTTTTACGCGCCGCCCCATGCCCCCGAGCTGCCCGCCGTATGGGGCACGATCGACGTGGTCGCCACCTACGACCGGCTACTGCCCACCTATCACGCGCTGCAGGAGGCGGTCGCGAAACCGTATGCCGCGCGCGGGCTCAAGCTGCGGTCGCACCTGAGCCACTGGTATCCGTGGGGAGCGATGATCTATGGGCGCTTCGTCTTGCCTGACGGCGGCCCTGATGCAGTCACGCTGCACGACCGCATCTGGAAGGACGGCGTGACCGCGGCGCTCGGTACCGGCGCGGTCATCAACGACCATCACGGTGTGGGTCTCAAGCTGGCGCCTTACATGCAGGCCCAGCACGGCGCGGGCCTCGATGTGCTGCGGCGAATCAAGGTGGCGCTCGACCCCAGCGGGGTGATGAATCCGGGAAAGCTCGGGCTCTGAGGACGCAGAGTCGAATCGGTCACTAGTTAGCAAATAGGAGGGTTGCGATGGCACTGAAATTGGCGATGCACAACTGGATGCGGCCGGAACCGATCGAGACGACCCTCGCGCGGCTGGCGCGATTCGGCTACGACGGCATCGAGATCTCGGGGGAGCCGGCAACGTATGACCCCGGCGAGGTCAAGGAGCTGCTCGCGAAGCACAACCTCAAGTGCTGGGGCTCTGTCACCCTCATGGTCAACGGCCGGGACCTGATCCACGAGGACCACTACGTCAGACTCGGCTCCATTCAATACGCGAAGGACTGCCTCACCCTGGCCTCCAAGCTGGGCGGGAAGATCGTGACTCTCATCCCCTCAACAGTCGGCAAGACCGCGCCGATGGCCTCGGTCGAGCAGGAGTGGAAGTGGGCGGTCGACGGCATCAAGGAATGCCAGGAGCACGCTGAGAAGGTTGGCGTGAAGATCGCCATCGAACCCCTCAACCGTTTCGAGACGTACTTCATCAACCGCCACGACCAGGCCCTGGAGCTGGCGCACCAGGTGGGAGGCAACTGCGGGGTCTGCCTGGACTTCTTCCACATGAACATCGAAGAGGACGACTGGGCCAAGGCGCTGAAGACCACTGGCGACGCCGGCAAGCTCTACGACGTTCACGTCGCCGACAACAACCGGATGCCTCCTGGTGAAGGGTCGATCGACTGGAAGCGCGCGGTCGAGGCGGTGCACGCCGCGGGGTACAGCGACTACCTGACGGTCGAGTTCGTCGTCAATGTCGACCGAACGCCACGCTCGACGCGCAAAGAGATCGGTGACGCAACCGAGGCAGACGCCTCCGAGGGGC
>CATPBO010000105.1 GCA_955652835.1 Candidatus Dormiibacterota bacterium | reverse complement strand
GTGCGGGCGACAGAGTTTGGAGTGCGCCTGTGGTCCGCTCCCGAGCTGACGTCGTGGCTCGAGTCTGCCGGGTTCCGAGAAGTGCGAATCACGGACAGGCGGGGTGAGCCATTCACTGTGCAGAGCCACCGCATGGTGGCCGTGGCGACCGCCTGACCGGCGCGAGCTCAGTCTCCGACTGGGCTCCAGACCTGGAATGTTCCGTCGTCGAAAAGCAAGCGCCGGCCGCTGTTCGGCAGCTGTTCGATCGCTGCCCGATGCTGGATGGGACCGTTGATATCGGTGGCGTTTACGAACTGCTGGTAGGCGCCGCGCTCGATCACCACGTAGCACGTGCCATCGAGCATGTCCGGGAAGTCGTTGATCGTGTGCCGGTTCGCCAACCACACCGCCAATCCGTTGTCCGCCGAGACCGGTGCATCGGCGGGGATCATCGATGTGGCGGTGCGAAGCTCCGCAACGAGGTTGGGGCGGGAGTAGTCGCTGTGGTTGGCGCCGAGAGCAGGCGGAAGGCGGCCCATTCCCCATGCAAGCAGCAGGGGCGGCACGAGCGCCAGCAACGCGACAACGGGCCGGATCGACCTCAGCTCGAGGAATCGCCGTGCGCCGACTCCTCCCGCGACGACCAGCGGGAACAGCAGCAGCATCACGTAATGGACATACAGGTCGCTTTGCGGGTTGTGGCCGCTGAGCACGTTGGCCAGGTATGGCGGGATGACCAGCAGCAACCAGCGCGGTGCGAGCAGCGGTAACGCGAACATGCCGGCGATGATGGTGGCGACCACCAACAGGGCACGAGGATTGAACATCGCTTCGATGACTGTCCTGAACGAAACCGGCAGCGTCAGATCCAGTCCGATCAGCCAGCGGTAGTAAACGAAATCGGTGTATCCGCTGCTGCGGTAGTGCTGCTGGATGATGCCCGTGCCGATGAGGAACCACGCGCCCGCCAGGTACACGATGAACCGCCAGTGTTTGCGGACATCGGGCGCTCCGTAAGCACGCATCAGGATCCCGATGACGCCGACCGTGTAGACCTGGTCCTCCTTGCACGCGAGGACGAACACGCATAGAACCCACATCGCCACGCGATGGCCGCGGATTCCGGCCCACGCGGCCAGAAGCGCAAGCGCCAACGCCATGTTCTCGGGGTGGAAGAAGTCGAGTGCCGCCTCCTGGATCGCAGCCCAGAACGGGATTGGGGCTGACAGCGCGACCGCGAGCCACGGGGACTCGGGGCGGTCGGCCGGCAGCAGGGAGCGGAAGAAGAGGTAGGCGGCCGGTGCCGTCGCGGCCAGGCCGGCTGACGAAAAGATCAGCAGCACGGCGGGGTTGGCCCATAGCTTTTCGACCGCTGCGAGCACGACGAAGATGAGCTCGAAATGAACGCCCAGGAAGTTGGCGCGCGCGAAGCTCGAGTAGAAGCCCTGCCCGACAGAGATATTCCAGATCACCTGCTGGTCGTACGCCAGGTCCCACGCCGAGCCGGTCAGGCCATACAGCCGCAGGAGCTCGGTGTGCAGTGTCCAGGCGAAGGCGACGGCGGCAGCCGCGAGCGGGACGGTAGGGAAGATCCACCAGGCCTCCGGCCGCGACTCGTCGCGCTCGGTTCCACCCACCCGCATCGCCTCGACGGTCATTCCGTTCGAGCTTAAGCGATGGCTTGGGAGGGCCGCGGGCTCGTCCTACAATCCCCTCAGATGGCCGCGCGAATACGGAATCCAGTCGCCGTCGCACCGCGACTTTCGGTGATCGTGCTGGTATTCAACGAGGTCGAGAGCATTGCGCCGCTGCATGAAGAGCTCATGGGAGTGCTTCACGCGATCGACATTTCGTACGAGGTCCTGTACATCGACGACGGCAGCCGCGACGGCAGCACTGAGCAGCTTGAGCAGCTCGCATCGCGCGACGGGCACGTGAGGGTCGTGAGCTTTCGACGGAACTTTGGGCAGACGGCCGCCGTGCAGGCGGGGATCGACCACAGCCGCGGCGAGATTCTGATCTTCATGGATGGCGACATGCAGAACGACCCGCACGACATCCCACGGTTGCTGGAGAAGATCGATGAGGGGTATGAGGTCGTCAGCGGTTGGCGCAAGGAGCGGCAGGACGACGCGGCGCGAGTCATTCCATCGAAGATCGCCAACTGGATCATCGCGCGGGTGACCGGGGTTCAACTGCACGACTTCGGGTGCACGCTCAAGGCCTACCGCCGCGAGGTGATCCAGGACGTGAAGCTGTACGGCGAGATGCACCGGTTCATACCGGTTTACGCATCGTGGGTTGGTGCCCGCATCACTGAGCTGACTGTCCACCACCGGCACCGAACGTTCGGCTCCTCCAAATACTCGCTGTCGCGAACGTCACGTGTGCTGCTCGATCTGATGACGCTCAAGCTGCTTGGAAGCTACTCGACCAAGCCGATCTACTTCTTCGGATTCGCCGCCTTCGGCCTGTGGGCGATAGCGATCATCTGCGGCGCGATCGTGATCATCCAGAAGCTCCTTCCGCCGTATCCGTACGCGCACAACAACCCGCTGCTCTTGCTCGCTGTCTTTCTCGCCATCGTCGGCGTGCAGTTCATCCTGATGGGCCTCCTGGCCGAGCTATCCATCCGCACCTACCACGAGTCGCAGGCCAAGACGACCTACGTTGTGCGGGAGATCATCGAGCGCTCGCCGGGCCGCCGGGATGGAAGCTTAAGCCCCTCACCCCAACCCTCTCCCCGAGGGGGAGAGGGGGAAAGCCCCTCATCCCAACCCTATCCCCGAGGGGGAGAAGGGGTTACTTACGGGAGACCGTCAGTCCACCCCCGTCAATAATCAATAAGGTGTGTGGCATCTGCGGGGTCGCCGGGGGTGATCCGGCCGGCGGTCGCGAGCTGGTCCAGCGGATGTGCTCGGCGATGGTGCATCGAGGGCCGGACGATGAAGGGACGGTCCACCTGGACGGCGTCTCGCTGGGCATGCGCCGGCTGTCGATCATCGACCTCGAGGGCGGCCATCAACCGATGCACAACGAGGACTCGACTGTCTGGGTCGTCCAGAACGGCGAGATCTACAACCATCTCGAGCTGCGGGACCTGCTCCTCGCCGCGGGCCATTCCTTTAATACCCAATCCGACACCGAGGTCCTGGTTCACGGCTACGAGGAATGGGGCGAGGAGCTGGTCGAGCGGCTGAACGGGATGTTCGCCTTCGCTGTGTTCGACACCCGCCGCCGCGCGGTTTTGCTGGCCCGGGATCGGATGGGCATCAAGCCCCTGCACTATGCGATCGACGGCACCCGCCTGGTCTTTGCATCCGAGCTCAAGGCCCTGCTCCGGGACCCAGCCCTGCGGCGCGAGATCGATCCCGTCGCCCTCGACCAGTACCTGGCTTATGAGTTCGTCCCATCGCCTGGCTGCATCGTGGGCGGCATCAACAAGCTGGAGCCCGCTCACACGCTCATCTGGTCTGTGGCAGACGGTGCGTGCCGCTTGAGGCGGTACTGGTCGCCGGAGCTGGGTGTCGGCGACAGGACGCATCGAACTCTCGAGGAAGAGTGCGATGAGCTCCGCGCCGTGCTGCGCGAGTCGGTCCGCAAGGAATTGATCAGCGACGTCCCGCTGGGGGTCTTCCTGTCCGGCGGCATCGACTCGAGCGCGGTGGCCGCGATGATGACGCAGCTCGGCGGCGACGTGAAGAGCTTCTCAGTCGGCTTCGCGGACCGGTCGTTCGACGAGTCCGGCTATGCGCGGCAGGTCGCCATGCACCTCGGCACGGAGCACCGGGAGCTCACACTGGAGCCGGGTATGCTGCTCGGCCTGATCCCTCAGCTGCCGAGCCTGCTCGACGAGCCGTTGGGCGACGCTTCGATCATCCCGACCTACCTGCTGTCGGAGTTCACCCGGCGCCACGTCAAAGTTGCACTTGGTGGTGACGGAGGCGACGAGCTCTTCGCCGGCTATCCGACCCTACAGGCGCATCGACTGGCCACTTACTACCTCAAGGCTCCGCGCATGCTGCGCGAGCGCCTGGTCGAACCGGTCGTGCGGCGTCTGCCCGCATCTCGCCGCAACTTGAGCTTCGACTTCCGCGCCAAACGGTTCGTGGGTGGCGCCGCCTATCCGACCGCCGAACGCCACCAGCGCTGGATGGGCTCGTTTGTCGCCGAGGAGCGCGCGGCTCTGCTGTCTGAGGAGATGAGACATCGACTCTCGGCAAACGGCAGCCAGGATTTGGATTTTGGTCAAGCCGCGTACGCCGACCCATTGAACCAGGTGCTTTTGATGGACATGAGGCTGTACCTGGAGAACGACATCCTGGTCAAGCTGGACCGCGCCTCGATGATGGCGTCGCTCGAGGGGCGCGTTCCACTGCTCAACAATGACTTCGTCGGGTACGCGACACACCTGCCGCTGAACATGAAGCTGCGGGGACTCCGCTCCAAGTTCCTGCTGAAGCGCGCGCTGCGCGGGCTGCTGCCGGAGACGATCCTGAACCGGCCCAAGAAGGGGTTCGGAATCCCGGTCGCACACTGGTTTCGCGGACCGCTCAAGGAGCAGATGCTTTCGGTGCTGTCTCCGCAACGGATCGCGCGCAAGGGCTTTTTCGACCCTAGTGGGGTCAAGCAGCTGATCGACGAACACCTCGCCGGGCGCCGTGACAACCGCAAGCAGCTGTGGACGCTTTTCGCGTTCGAGCTGTGGCATGACGGCTATTCAGATCTCAGCCGGAACTAACCTGCCACCAGACCGTGACCCCGCCGTCCTCCACCGGCGGTGCGCCCTCGACCTCTGAGAGAAAGTTGACGATCGCTTCGTGACCCGGCGAAGGGCCCGCCACGATGGTCGTGACGCCGAAGGCCTTGAGGTCGGCGAGCGCCATGGCGCGCACCTCTGGGGTCACCGAGACCGTTTGGCCGGCGTCCAGCTCATCAAGGGTCGTTTGGATGAATGACGGATGCGGGCCGAGGTACGGCCCGGGCGTGAAAGCGTCACCTTCGGGCATCCGGAACCGGTAGTCCGCCACCACCTGCCAGTACATGGCGTCGGTGGACACGTGGCTGGAGAAGGGCGTCACCAGGACGACTGATCCCGGAAGGATTCGGCTGACGTCGCCGCCTGCCCTGAAAAATGCCGGCGCGTAAGCCGGTCGGCTTGGGTAGGGCAGCGAGGGGATGATCGCCGCGATCCCGACGAGTAGGAGAACCGCGGCAGCGATGCGCCACGGCCGCGCTGCGGTGACGGCGAAGGCGCACGCCCCCGCGACGACGAAGCCGACGCCGAGAAAGCCGATCCCCATAACACGTGCCGGCAGCGCGCTTCCCATCAGCGGCAGCGACGCCACCAGCGCCCACGGCAGCCAGATCGGGGTGATGTTCCCGTTGATGTGGAGGTGCGGGCCGAGCGATAACACGGCCACGAGCACCGTCATCAACCCCGTCCAGCGGATCCAGCCCAGGTGCCTGCCCACGACCAGACCCGTGGCGAGCAGAACCAGCAATGGCAGTCCGATGTACGCGTCGTTTTCGGTTGTGTTGCCCGTGAAGTGAAAGAACCCGGCCGGCATCGCGAACGCCAGCAGGTCGCTCACGTAGACGTCGGGTTGCTGCAGGCTGCCGGACACCCGCTGGGGACCCAGGAACTGGAAGCCGAGTGGATAGGCGGCAAGAACCGCAAAAACAAAGAGCGCAGCGCCGGCGACTTGAGCTGCATGTCGGAGGGCTGCCCCCACCTCCCCCCGATACAGAAGCGCCAGCAGCGCGACTCCGATGGCCGCGATCATCAGCGTCGTCGCGAGCAGCTCCTCTCCGGTCAACAGCTGCAGCGCCGCCGCCAGTCCGGAGAACGCGCCGGCTACAGCTGGATGCAGGCGCCGGCGCACGAGGATCTCGTGGCCAAGAATCAGCGCGATGGGTGGAAAAAGAGCGACCGACGCGTGGGGATGTCCCATCGCTTGCGCCATGAGCGCGGGACTGAATCCATACACGAGCCCGGCGACGAAGCAATAGAACGTGCGCTCGATGAAGCGGCGGGCGGCCAGGAATCCACACCACGCGGACAGGGCGATGCCACCGGTGATGAGCACGTTGTAGGCGACCACCGGGCCGAAGACCGCGGTCACCGGCCAGAGCAGAACCGCCGGGAAGATCATCGACGTGTTCCACATGAGGTTCACGCCGTGCGGATATGAAAGGTGGTCGGTGAAAAGGGGGTTCTGCCCCTGCGACAGCTGGTGCGGGATCCAGCCGAGGTACCAGATGAACAACCTGGGGTCCTTCGGGCTGCCGATCCATGATCCGGCCGGGTCGACCCAGGTGCTCGAGAAGGCCGCCACCGCCAGCAGCAGGTAGACAAGCAGCGCGACCCATATGGCGGCGCTACGTCGCTGGGTCAACCGGCACCCTCGAGCACGATGAGCCCATCGGCCGTGCGTTTCACGTGTCGCACGCCCGGAACCAGAACGACCACGAGACAGGGCAGCGCCATGATCACAGCTGCGGCAACCAGGGTTGTCCGGATGCCGATGTGGTCAGCGACAGGGCCGCTGACGGCGAACCCGACCGGCATCGCGATGATCGACAGCAGCCAGTCGAAGGAGTTCGCGCGGGCGAGGACGTCCGCGGGAATCAGCTGCGGGACAGTCGCGAACCAAACCTCGTTGAGAAAGGTCAGGCCTGCCCATCCGATCACGCAGAACGCCATGATCCCGGCCGTCGGCAGCGGTACTGCCAGTGCGAGCAGCTGAGGCGCGGTCAGAACCAGCGCGAGGTTGGCCACGACCAGCGGGCGGCGCGGCGTCACCCTCAAAGCGGTCAGCCCACCGACGATCGCGCCGACTCCCATCGATGCGCCGATCAGACCCCACGCGGACGGGCCGCCGAGCTTGTTCTTGGCGACGATCGGCCCGAGGACGAAGAAGGCCGCTATCGCGAAGTTCCACAGCGCGTGAGCGCCCAGATTCAGCAGGTACCAGCGGCGGCTGGTGACCGCGCGCAGGCCGTCGCTCAACTCGGTCCAGAAGTTCGCCTGGGACCGTCCCGTGATCGGCGCGACGCGCATGAGCGAGAGCGAGATGGCGCTCACCACGAAGGTCCCGGCGTCGATGGCGAAGACCCAGCCCGGCCCGAGCAACGCGACCAGCACCCCGGCCAAGGCGGGTCCGACGACCTGGGTAGCACTGCGCGAAAGGCCCATCAGCGCGTTTGCCTGCTGAAGCCGCTGTGCGCTCACCGTCTGGGGTATCAGCGCGCCCGATGCCGGAGTGAAGAATCCATCCGCAAAGCTGTAGACGACGGCCCCCACGACAATGTGCCAGAGCTGCGCATGGCCGGTGATCAGCAGGGCGCCCAGGACGCCCTGGACGGCGGCCCGGATTCCGTCGGAGGCGAGCATCACGAGCTGTCGTGGCAGGCGGTCCGACCAGACTCCCCCGATCGGCAGGGCGAGCACCCGAGCCACCAGCGCTGCAGCGAGGACCAGGCCGAGCGCGCTCGCCGAATGGGCGACGGACAACGTCGCGAACGCAAGCGCGATGTTGACCAGCGAATCGCCGATCGACGACACGCCCTGACCGATCCAGAGCAGCCTGAAGTTGCGTTCCGCGAGGGGTGACAGAGAGGCAGGAAGTCTCACCCGTCAATTTTCCCGGAGCAGCGATCAATCGGCCAGGTAGCCGCGTTGACATGCCATTGGGGTGAGGTTTGTCCACGGGCAGACCTTTTTTGGAGGCAACAAATGAAGAAGTTGGTGGTGGCCGGCGCGCTGGCGCTCGGCCTGATGGCGGCCACGCCCGGCTCGGCTGGGGCGTGGGTCGTTTACTGCGACTGGGATCCAGTCGTCCCGATCGTGACGCCTGAAGGCCACATCGTCCTTGTCTACGACAGCGTGTGGACTTCCAGCCCGCTCTCCCTTGCGGTTCCCCTCGCGACCTATACGGTGGCAAGGGCCCATGACTCCCACGGCCGGCCGGTCACTGCTGTCGACATGGCGATCACCGTCCCGACCGGTGTGCTCCTCCGCTATTCGACGATGGACGAGGTGACCACGGGCCTGCTCGGTTCTGGCAAGGTGCTCGCGCGAGCCTACGGAACGAGTGGAAAGACTGTTCATCTCAAGTTCACGATCGCAACGCCGTAATCGGTGGCGCCACGCCGTCGATCTGAGCTCTACCGCCTCGCCGTTGCGCTGACTGCGACGGGGATCTTCCTCGCCGACCTGCCCTGGCTGGTCGCCGGCCGGCCGGTCGAATGGTGGCTCGTGATCTCGCTGGTTACGGCCGGCGTCGTGGCGCTGCAGTTCCCGATCCACGTCAGCCTGAGCGAGAAGGTGAGCGTGGCCAGCGCCGTGCTCTTCGTCATCGTGCTTCTGCTTCCGGCATGGCAGGCCGCGGCTGCGGTGGCGGCCACGCAGGCGATCGACGTCGCCCTCGCGGCTTCGCGAAAGGTGCGGGCCACCCGAGAACGGCCACCGCTGGGCACCGTGTTGCAGTCACTGCTGTTCAACGCCGGGGTCGGGTACCTATCGATCCTGGCCGCGGCTCTTTACCTGGGCCTGGCCGGAGTTTCGGCCCGCGGCGAAGTCTCGAACTCGTCCGTTGCCTTTGCAGTCGGTGCCGCCGTGATCATGTACGCCCTCAACCTGCTGCTGGTCTCGACCGCGGTGGCGCTGGGGACCCGTCGCAGCCCTTTGACGATCTTCTTCACCACCCACAAGGTCGTGTGGCTGCAGTTCGCCACCCTGTACGTACTTGGCGCGGCCGCGGCATACGCAGCGATTCGCTTTCCGTGGGTGCTTGCTCTGACAGTAGTACCGGCAGCTCTCGCCTACGCCTCACTGAAGCGCCGGATCGAGCTCACACGCGAGACGGTGCGAGCCGTCGAGAAGATGGCGTACGAGGTCGACAGCCGCGACCCCTACACCTTTCAGCACTCGCAGCGGGTGGCGAGCTATTCGAAGGCGATCGGCAGGAAGCTGGGGTTCAGCTCCGCCGAGATCGAGCTGGTCGAGCTGTCGGCGAAGGTCCACGACATCGGCAAGATCCGCATCCCGGACTCGATCCTTCTCAAGCCAGGCCGGCTGACCGACGAGGAGCGGCGGGTCATGGAGACTCACCCGCGGCTCGGCTTCGAAATCCTCTCTCAGTTCTCCGCCTACGCGAAGGTGCTCGACCTCGTGCTGTCTCACCACGAGCGGTATGACGGGCGTGGCTACCCCAACAGCACCGTGGGTCGCCGTTTGTTGCTGATCGCCCAGGTCATCCCGGTCGCGGACTCGCTGGACGCCATGACCACAGCGCGCGCCTATCGCGGCGCAAAAAGTTGGGAAGCCGCGATGTACGAGCTCAGGCGCGGCGCTGGGACGCAGTGGAACCCGAAGGTCGTCGAGGCGGCGCTGGTGACGCTGCAGAGAGATCGCGAGGCTGCCGAGCTGATGCTGCAGCCGGCTCCGGCCGTGGCGTAACCGAGCTCCTCGCCGCGCCGAACTTGACGCTGTGCTTTTCGCCAGGCGCGAGGAAAGTCAGCAGGCGAAGGCCCTCCTCGACAACCGGGCCTCGGTCTTGCTTCTGGATCGGCTCGTCGAACGGAGTGATGAGCAGCTTGCTCGAGCGCTCACCCTTGATCGGGATCCAGATTGCCCGGACGAAGCCATCGAGCAGCAGAGAGCCTTTGATCACGGCGTTGCTGTCGAACATCCCGAGGTGCTTCTCCGGTCCCAGGATCCGCGTGCGATCTGCGTGGGCGAGCAGGATGTTGTCGTAGTCCGGCAGGAAGCGAGGCGGCGCCGGAGTGTCGGGCCCCGGCCGAGGTGCTCGGGGCAGGTCGAACAGCTCTCTTCCACGCTCGTCGCGAAACGTGCGCAGTCGCGAGCGGAGTCGCTCGAACACGTCGCGCGCGCGCGTCATGCCTGACCATGCCTGCATGTCGGCGATGGTTGCCGGGCCGAACGCGGCCAGGTAACGCATCACCAGCTCGTCGAGTGAGGAAGCCGGGCCGACCGGGCACCCAAGCCACGCTTCTGCAGTCGTCGTTCTGACCAGGCCTCTGCCGCCCCACGTTCCCCGCGGCGGGACAAAGACAAGGGGCGCCATGTAGCGCACGGCGTACGCGAGCGGCTCGGGCGGGCTGTCCGGCCATCGCTCACCCAAGAGCTTGCCGAGCTCGCTGACCGTGAGGGGGCGTTCGTCGAGCAGCGCACGCCCCGCCGCGAGCAAGGCTGCGCGATCGACGCCGGTGATCTGGCGGCCGAACGGGCTGCCTGTCTCAAATCCACGTTCAAGGACGGGCTGGAAGAGTGGTCGCAAACGCAAGTAGTCGCGCGCCGTGAGCAGGTGGATCGTGCAGCGGTGCATTGACGCGCGCACAGCTCGCCTGGTCTGAATGAGGTTCGACAGCTCTTCATGCCGGAACCCCTGCAGCCTCGACCACAAACCGACGTAGGGGAGATTGGGCACCTGGGCCTGCATGCCCACCAGGCGCTCGATGGTCGCGGCCGCCGACAGCTTGACCCGGTGAAGCAGGAGCTGGCGCGCGAGCAGGGCGCGATTCAGCGCGCGCCGGCTGAGCACGTGGGTTCCGCGGGCCACGGACCCTATTCTCGGGGTCGGTCAGGGCGCCTCCTAGTCGGCGAGCTTGGCCTTCTTGGTGATCTCTTTGCCCTTCTTCCGCATCTGGTTGACCTGCTTGCGGAGATCCTTGAGGCGCGGTTCGCCTCGCTCGGGATCCATCAAGTAGGTCACCACCGCGGCGAGGACCATCCACATCAGCAGTCGCGTGAATCTGGCTACTTGACGACGAGCCGGGCGAGGTGTATCCACCACTCTAAAGGCGCCAAGCATCGGCGGCGCATATGAGGGAGGGGCGTAAGTGAACACCGATACACATCCGGCCGCCGGGGGGCGTTTGCAGCGGGACGCGATCGGCCTCGCCCCGGTCCTGTTTCAATCGATCACCCACATGGCGCCGGCCGCGGCCGTCGCATTCTCGATCATCTTTGCCGTCACCTATGCGGGAGGGGCCACCCCGCTGGCGGTTGTGCTGGCCCTGGTGGCCTGCCTGCTCGTCGCCATCAGCATTGGCCAGCTCGGCAGGCACCTTCCTTCGGCAGGCGGCCTGTACACCTACAGCGCGCGAGCTCTGCACC
>CATPBO010000104.1 GCA_955652835.1 Candidatus Dormiibacterota bacterium | reverse complement strand
CGGACGGCGATAGCGAAACTCTGAGGCGTCCTGCGAGCGTGCCGGGATCCCGGCCCAATCCTCGATCAAGTACTCGCCCACCATGGCCGCGTGCCGCGACGTGCCCATGCCCAGCAGAAGCACCTCTCCGTAGCTGCGCAGCGTTTCATCATCAACGTCGAACTCGCGGAACGAGACGATGCCGCCGTCAGTGAGGCGTCCACGCATGGCGTTGGCGACCGCCTCCGGCGTGTCGTGGATCTCCTTGAGCATGAAGTGCGAATAGCCGCCCTTCTGCGCCTGGCTCACGTCCCAGTCGACGTGGATGAGCTTCGGCTCGACGGTGATCCCGTCCAGGGTAGAGACCTCTGCGCCGAGAGGCGTTACGGCCGCGACCTCTCCCTCGCCGAGGACGAGCACGCGCTTGGTGTACGGGATGATCGCGGTGATGTCGGAGGCGATGTAGAACTCGTTGTCCCCGAGCCCGACCACAAGCGGCGCGTTGAGGCGGGCGCCGATGAGCAGATCGGGGTCGTCGGTGGAGAACATCGCAAGGGCGTAGGCCCCGTGGATGCGCTTCAGCGCCGCGCGGACCGCGGCCAGGAAGTCGCCCTTGTAGTTGGCCTCGATCAGGTGAGGCACCACCTCGGTGTCCGTATCCGACGTAAACTCGTGACCCTTCGCCTGCAGCTCGGCCCTGAGCTCGGCGAAGTTCTCGATGATTCCGTTGTGCACGACGAAGATCTTTCCGTGGCAGTCGGTGTGCGGGTGGGCGTTGATGTAGGTCGGCTTGCCATGCGTGGCCCAGCGGGTGTGGCCGATCCCCAACTTGCCCGATGGCATGTCGGCCTCGAGCTTCTGGATCAGGGTGTCGACCTTGGCCTCGGACTTGGTCAGGCTCGTGCGGCCCGCCTGTCCCGGCTTGGGCAGCTCCAGCACCGCGACCCCGGCCGAGTCGTACCCACGGTATTCGAGCCGCTTGAGGCTCTCCATCAGGATCGGGGTGGCTTCGCGATCGCCCAGGTAGCCGATGATGCCGCACATTTCTTTACTAGAACTCCTGGCAGGGGTGATTTCGACTGATGGCGGGTTGAACGGCTGGGAGGGGGGTCAGGTTACACGCCCGGCCGACGGATTACCCGCCGGGCGGCGGCGAGGCGTTCGGGTTGGCCGAGATCGCATACGTGACGTTGGCGACCGCAACCGACCCCGTGATGTCAGCGGGGAAGGTAATCGTCACCCGGAAAGTCTTGTTGGAGGTCGCTCCGCTCAGGTCGACCGCGCTCAGCGTGAGGGTGGTGATCTTGGCCAGGGCATCGGGAACTCCGGTGATGACAACGGTGATCGGATCCACCGTCACATTGGTGACCCGAAAACCCGTCGCCGGCCCGTGGGTGGGCGGCGAGTCGATCAGGGTTACCTGCCGGCTGGTGGTCCCGGTCTTGGCCTCGATGTGGATCGCCACCGATGGTGGGTCCAGGATGACCAGCGGCTCGGTACGCCTGGTGAGGTCGAGAGGCTGGCCGTTCTGCACCAGCAGTACCTGTTGGGTGAGGACGTCGTAAGAGTTCTGCTGGACAACATCGGTGAAATCGGCGAAGGCGGCGAGGTTGGACTCCCAGGTCGACGGACCTCTGAAGACCACCGAGCAGGGCGCGATCGGGCACCGGGCTTCAGTTTTGGTGACCTGCCAGCCAGAGGTGACCCGCTGCGTCCTCACCGTAACCGGAAGGGTGATCGAGGCGAGACGGTCGATGTTCAGCACCTGGGGCACGATCTGGTTCTGCACCTGGACGCCAGTCGTCAAGGACCGGACGACGAGGTTGACATGGACGTTTGGACCCGGCGCGGCCTTCGTCAGATCGAATGAAGCGGCCACGCTGCTGGAGTTGACCGATGTCAGCGCGTCGGCCAGGCCGGTGACGGTCACATTCGTTTTGGTTGGTGGGTTGATGACGACGATGTCCGGGCCAACCGTGTAACCAATGCTCACATTCGTCAGCGTCTTTTGTGTGGGCGGGTTCTGCGAGAAAGCCACCGCACCCAGCATCAAGATGGCAAGCCCGACCGCGAGGAGCTTGAGGCGCCAGTCGTCCGTTATGAGGTTCACCTGCGGAACCTCAGAAAGCCATTGCCGTTGGAGGGCGGAGGCACCTTTATGCTCACGCGGCGGCGCAGTCCGTCAGCATCAAGATCGCGCGTAATTTTTCCCTCTTCAATGACTGAGATGTTGCCTGTCTCTTCTGAGACTACGAGGACCAGGGCGTCGGATGCCAGCGACAGGCCCAGCGCCGCGCGATGCCGCGTGCCGAGCCTTTCGCGGACGATGCCTTCCTCGGGAAGCGGCAGAAGGCAGCCCGCCGCGACGATCTTGTTGCCGCGGACGATGACCGCGCCGTCGTGCAGCGGCGAGTTGGGATAGAAGATGGACTGCAGCATCTCGGCGGAGATCTCACCGTTGATGCGGACGCCGGTCGCGGCATAATCCTCGAGCCCCACCTCACGCTCGAACGCGATGAGAGCGCCGGTTTTCTTGGTGCTCAAGCGTTCGGTGGCGTGGATCGCCTCCGAGATGGCCTGGCTGTACAGCCGGGTGTTAAAGCCGGACAGCGGACGTCCGATGTGTCCGATGCGGCCCAGCTGGTCCAGGACCCTGCGGAGCTCCGGCTGGAACATGACGATGACCGCGATGATGATGAAGAAGGTGGCGTTCCTGAAGAGCCACGAGAGGAGGACGAGGTTGAACTGCGTGGCGATGACGCCGATGACCGCCAGCAGGATGAGCCCGACGACGATCTGAGTGCCCTGAGTCCCTCGCAGCAGGCGCAGCAGCAGATACAGAATGACGGCAACCACCGCAACGTCGAAGACTTCAACGATGCCGAGGTGGCGGATAACATCGCCCAGCTGCTGGAGGAACTGGATCAACTCTCGTTTCCAAACAGCACGGCCATCAGGGCCATCTGCGCGTAGAGCCGGTTGCCTGCCTGCTGGAACACGACCGAGCTTGGACCGTCGATGACCTCATCGGTCACCTCCTCCCCGCGATGCGCCGGGAGGCAGTGCATGAAGACTGCGCGAGGGGCTGCGTCCATCAACGCCTGGTTGACCTGGTACTCCGCAAAAGCCTTGCGCCTGCCGTCCCTCTCCGTTTCTTGTCCCATCGATGCCCACACGTCTGTATAAATCGCTGTCGCGTCGTCCACTGCGGCGAGGTCGCTCGTGAGTGTGACCTTTAGCGTCTGTGCACTGATGCTACGCGCGCGCTCGACCACTGCAACCGCCGGTTGATAGCCAGGCGGGGAGATGACCGTGAGCGCGAAACCCGCCAGCGCCGAAGCTTCGATGAGGGAGGCCGCTATGTTGTTGCCGTCGCCGATGTAAACGACGTGCTGCTTGGGCAGCTCGCCCCTGACCTCTTCGAGCGTGAGGAGGTCGGCGAGGACCTGGCAGGGGTGCGAACGGTCTGTGAGCCCATTGATCACAGGCTTGGCGGATGCCGTGGCCAGCTCCAGCAGGTCGTCGTGGCTGCGCAGGCGCGCGACGACGCCGTCCACGTACTGGTCGAGCACGCGGGCAGCGTCGGCCACGGTCTCTCGTGCCCCGAGCTGGACATCCTGCTCGGAGAGGGTTGTCGTGGTTCCGCCCAGCCTTGCGATGCCTACCTCAAACGAGACTCTTGTCCGATGGGAGGGT
>CATPBO010000103.1 GCA_955652835.1 Candidatus Dormiibacterota bacterium | reverse complement strand
ATCGTGCAGGCACCCGCTTCACGAGTGGGAGGCGTTGGGGCACGAACGGCGATTGTACCAAAGGTTGGACCTCCCCCGTTCCCCCGACGCCCCGGCTACGCCGGGGACCTCCCCGGCGAGCGGGGAGGTAGCTTGCTCCACGGCTAAGTAATGGGGTTGGCGGTCAGGACGACGGGCCCCCGGTCGGTGATGGCCACCGTGTGCTCGAAGTAGGCGGAAAGCGAGCCGTCAGCCGTGCAGATCGTCCAGCCGTCCGGCTTCATGTAGACCTCGTGCGACCCGGCGTTGACCATCGGCTCGATCGCCAGGGTCATCCCCGCCTTGAGCCTGGGGGGTGTCCCGGGGCTGCCGAAGTTCGGCACCTGGGGGTCCTCATGCATCTGGCGGCCGATCCCGTGGCCGACGAACTGGCGGATGACCGAGAAGCCGGCCTCCTCGACGTGCTGCTGGATCGCCCACGAGATGTCGCCCAGGTAGCCGCCCGGGCGGGCCTTGTCGATGACTACGTAGAGGGCCTGCTCGGTCACCTTGATCAGGCGCTCGGCCTCTTTGCTGATCTTGCCGGCGCCGACGGTGATGCCGACGTCCGCCCAGAACCCCTCGAGGACCAGGCCGAGATCGAGGCTGACCAGGTCGCCCGCCGCCACCTTGCGGTTGCCAGGGATGCCGTGGACGGCCTCGTCGTTGATCGAGACGCAGATCGAGCGCGGGAAGCCGTGGTAGCCGAGGAAGCCGGGGGTCGCACCTCCCTCGCGGATCAGCCTGTCGGCGATGCGGTCGAGCTCGATCGTCTTCACCCCAGGCGCGCACGCCTCCCTCAAAGGGGGAAGCACAGACGCGAGCAAGCTGCCCGCTCGGGCCATGAGGTCTATCTCGTGGGCGGTTTTGAGGTTGATCATGCTGATTGCCTCTTGCCGGTGGGGGCGGTCACGGCGGCCAGCACCTGACGGCTGATGTCATCGATTGTGCCCATGCCGTCGATCTCGGAAACCAGGCCCTCGCCGCGGTAGTGGTCGAGCACCGGGATGGTCTTGGACAGGTAGATCTCGATCCGGGGCCTCACAGCTTCCACCTTGTCATCCTCCCGCTGCACCAGGGTTTTGCCGTCCGCCTCGCACGCCGCCGTGCCGGGCGGGTAGGTGCGCTGGCACAGGGGGCAGACGAGCCGGCCGGAGAGGCGCCGCAGCAGCTCATCGACGGGGACCTGGAGATAGAGGACCCGGTCGAAGTGACGGCTGAGCTCGGCCATCAGGGTGTCGAGCGCAACGGCCTGCGGGATGGTGCGCGGAAAGCCGTCGATGATGAAGCCCCGCCCGCAGTCCGGCTGCCGCACGCGGTTGCGGATCATCGCGATCATGATCTCGTCCGAGACGTACTGGCCCGCGGCGAGGATGGGCTGCGCCTCCCGGCCGAGCGGCGTTTCGGCCTGGATCTCGGCGCGGAGCATGTCGCCGGTGGCGATGTGCGGGATGCCGAAATGTCCACGCAGCATGTTCGCCTGGGTGCCCTTGCCGCTGCCGGGGGCGCCGTAGAGAAGGAGGTTCATGCTTAAGCCCCTCACCCTAGCCCTGCGCGCAAAGCGGCGACAAGGATGGGACTAGCTGATCGCTCCCCGAAGGGGAGAGAGGAAATTTTGTCATCGGATGAAGCCTCGGTACTGGCGCATTACCAGCTGCGTCTGGAGCTGTTTCATGGTGTCGAGCGCCACGCCGACCACAATGAGTATGGCTGTGCCTCCGAGGTACATCTGTTGGTGCGGAATGCCGGAGATCTTCGCCGTCGCGATGGGCAAGATGACGGTGATGAACCCCAGGAAGGTCGCGCCCGCGAAGGTGACGCGGTTCATCACCGCGGCAAGGTAGTCCGCTGTCGGCCGGCCCGGACGGATGCCCGGAATGCAGCTCGAATAGCGTTTAAGGTTGTCGGCGACCTCGTTCACGTCGAACGTGATTGCGGTGTAGAAGTACGTGAACCCGAACGTGAACGCGAAATAGAGACCGTTGTAGGTGATCGCCATCGGCAGGTTCGAGGTGTCCGGGGCGAAGTTGCCTCTCACCCACGCCGCCGCCTTGTAGTACCACGTGTCCGGTGGCGCGCCGGTGAAGTAGTTGGCGACGATCGTCGGCAGGAACATGACCGAGATCGCAAAGATGATCGGGATGACCCCGGCGTGGTTGACGCGCAGGGGCAGGAAGCTGGCGCGGCTCTGCACCTGCTTCAAGCCGACCGTGCGTTGGGCCGACTGGATGGGAATCTTCCTCACCGCCTGCTGGACCTCGATGATCACCGCGGTCATGCCCAGGGCGATCAGGCCGAAGATGATGAAAGGCACGTAGTCGGCGAGGCCGCCGCCGGTGGAGTGGGCGCTGAACACCGACGCCACGCCCTGGGGCCCGCGGCCGATGATGCCGGCGAAGATGATCAGCGACACACCGTTTCCGATGCCGTACTCGGTGATCATCTCGCCGAACCACATCAGCATCACAGTGCCTGCTGTCAGCACCAGCACGATCTGCAAGCGCTGGAACCAGTCCAGCGTGCCGAGGATGGAGGGGGTCGTGTTCTGGAATAACACCGTGAACCCATATGCCTGTCCGGCGCCCAGCGCGACGGTGAGGTACCGGCTCCAGCGCGTGATCCGGCGGCGGCCCGCCTCGCCCTCTTTGGAGAACTCCTTGATCCGCTCGGAGATCACCGTCATGAGCTGCATGATGATCGTGGCGTTGATGTAGGGGTTCATCCCCATGGCCACGACGCTGAAGCGTGAAAGGCCGCCTCCAGAAAAGAGGTCGAGCAGGCCGAGCAGAGCCTGAGAATTGAACAGTTGGGCCAGTGCGGCTTGGCTTGCGCCGGGCACTGCGACATTGGCGAAGAGCCGGAAGACGACGAGGATCCCGCCCGTGAACAGGATCTTGTTGCGGAGCTCCGGCAGCCGGATCGCGTTGACTAGCGCCTCGAGGAGGTTCATCCGCTATGCCTCGTCGGGAGGGGTGGCCTCCTCGACTGCTGCTGGAGGGGCGCTTTTCTTCTCTCGCGCCGGCTTCGCCTCTGCCTCCGCGGGGGCCGCCTTGGCCGCAGCCTCGATAGGCAACGGTTTGGGGGCCTTGGCCGCGGTTCGCCTGGGCCCGATCTTGCGGGGTTCTCCGAGGACCTTGACCGTACCGCCCCGCTCTTCGATCGCCTCGCGGGCGCTCGTGCTGAACCAGTGGGCCTCGACGGTCAGCTTGCGCTTGAGACCGCCGGTGCCGAGGATCTTGATTTCCTTCCCGGGATGGACCAGGCCGGCCTCGAGCAATGTTTCGACGTCGACCTTGGCTCCGTCCGCAAAGCGGCTGAGCTTCGACAGGTTGACCACCGAGTAGACCTTCTTGAAGGGGTTCTTGAAGCCGGGCAGCTTCGGGAGGCGCTGCGACAGCGGCATCTGGCCACCTTCAAAACCGAGGCGGAAGCCTTCGCTGCGCGCATTCTGTCCTTTCTGGCCCCGCCCTGATGTCTTGCCGCGGCCTGAGCCGGTGCCCCGACCGATTCGCTCTGGCCGGCGGTGGGCGCCCTTCGAGGGTTTGAGGTCGTGAAGCTGCACGCTAGTTGCCCCTCTTGTGCTTCTTGTTCGAGCGCGAGCGCCAGATCTTGTAGCGGCTGCGCTTCGGACGCACGTACGGCGTGCCCGCGACGGCGACCAGGAAGTTGACGGCCTTGAGCATGCCGCGCACGGCCGGGTTGTCCGGCAGCTCGCGGGTCTGGTTCAGGCGGCGGAACCCGAGCGACTCGACCGTCGCCTTGATCTGCGGGAGGGCGCCGATGGTGCTCTTCATCAGAGTCGCTTTGATGGGCCGATCGTCCTTCGCGGCCGGCTTCTTCTTGGCTGCGGTCTTCTCGGTTGGTGTCACTTCGTCTCCACCGGGGTGGCTTCGGCGCCGTTGGCAGGGGCAGCTTTCCCGCCGCCTTCCTGGCGCCGGTAGGCAGCAGCCAGGCGCTTGCCGACGATCTGCTCGACCTCTT
>CATPBO010000102.1 GCA_955652835.1 Candidatus Dormiibacterota bacterium | reverse complement strand
TCTCCAGTCATCGCCACCATCCGGCCGAGCGCCTGCTCGTCGCGGATGAGCTTCAACTTCTGCTCCGGCGTCGCCTGGGCCAGGAAGTCGTCGACTCCTGCCTCTTTGGCTGGATCGGGTCGGTTCTGGTCCTCATCGCCGCCTTTTCCGCATACGGGAGCAGCAACCCGGCCGCTTTCTGGTCGCCCAATGGGTACGTCACCGTCCTGGCCCTGCTTCCTTTCTATGTGTGGACGCTTGGCGCGTCAGTCGCCTTCGTGCGGCAGAAGGAAGGTGTCACCCACCTCTACCGGTAGTAACGGGGCGTCTGCACGCCGCCACACCGGGGTTACGCCACTGCCATCGGCACACCCGCCGGCTCGCCCACCGCATCCTCGGCGCTGCCGCGGAACTGCGCCGCATAGAGCCGGTAGTAAGCGCCTCGCGCCGCGAGCAGCTGCTCGTGGGTGCCTTGCTCGACGATGCGGCCGGACTCCATCACCAAGATGAGGTCGGCATCGCGGATGGTGGACAGCCGGTGCGCAATGACAAAGCTCGTGCGGTCCGAACGCAAAGCCGCCATGGCGCGCTGCACCAGGACCTCAGTGCGGGTGTCCACCGAGCTGGTGGCTTCGTCGAGGATCAGGAGCGATGGGTCGGCGAGGAAGGCGCGCGCGATGGTCAGCAGCTGTTTCTCTCCCGCGCTGATGTTGCTGCCCTCCTCGTCGATGACCGTGTCGTAGCCTAAGGGCAGGCTCTGCACGAATCGGTCGACGAAAGTCGCCTCAGCCGCTGCGCGGATCTGCTCTTCGCTAGCGCGCGGGTTCCCATAGGCGATGTTGTCGCGGATGGTGCCGCCGAACAGCCAGGTGTCCTGCAGGACCATGCCGATCTGCGAGCGCAGATCATCGCGACGCATCTTGGTGATGTCGACTCCGTCCAGGGTGATCCGCCCGGAGTCCAGCTCATAGAACCGCATGATGAGGTTGACCAGCGTGGTCTTTCCGGCGCCGGTCGGCCCGACGATCGCGATGGTCTGCCCGGGTTCCGCAAGCAGGGACAGGTCGTCGATCAGTGGCTGGTCCGGCAGATAACGGAAAGAGACATGCTCGAACTCGACCCGGCCATGGCGGACCGACGGCAGCACCGGGTTCTTAGCGTCGGCGTCCTGCTCCTTGGCATCGAGCAGCTCGAATACTCGCTCCGCTGAAGCGACGCCGGACTGAAGGAGGTTGGCCATCGAGGCGATCTGGGTCAACGGCTGCGTGAACTGCCGCGAGTACTGGATGAACGCTTGCACGTCGCCGAGGCTCATCGAACCTGTGGCGACGCGGAAACCTCCGATGACAGCGATGGCGACGTAGCTCAGGTTCCCGACGAACGTCATCGCGGGCATGATCAGCCCCGATATGAACTGAGCCCCGAAGCTCGCCTGGAACAGCTGCTCGTTTCTGTCCCGGAAAACTTCCTCAACCTCGCGCTGGCGCCCGAACACCTTGACCAGCTCGTGCCCGGTGAAGGCCTCCTCGATGTGGCCGTTCAGGGCGCCGGTGTGAGTCCACTGCGCGACGAAGAGCTTCTGTGAGCGTTTCCCGACCTGCGTGGCGATGAGTACCGACAGCGGGACGGTGACGAGCGCGATCGGCGCAAGCAGGGGTGAGACGACGAACATCATCACGATCACGCCGACGACCGTCAGCAGCCCGAACAGCAGCTGGCTGATGGTCTGCTGCAGAGAGAGCGACACGTTGTCGATGTCGTTGGTGACCCGGCTGAGGAGCTCGCCGCGTGGCTGCCGGTCGAAGAACTGCAGCGGAAGCCGGCCCAGCTTGTCCTCGACGTCCGACCGCAGCCGGAACACGGTGCGCTGCACCACGTCGTTGAGCAGGTAACCCTGCATCCAGCCAAAGACGGACGACGCAACGTAGAGCGCCAGGGCCAGCATCAGGACGTTGCCCAGCCCCGTGAAGTCGATGCCCTGGCCCGGAATGACATGCATTCTCGCCAGCATGTCGGCGATGTTGGCGTGGCCAGCAGCCCTGGCCGCCGCAACGACCTGGTCCGTTGTCAAGCCTGCCGGCAGTCTCTTGCCGATGGCGCCGGCGAATATAAGGTCGGTGGCTCGCCCCAGGATTTTCGGGCCGATGACCATGAACCCAACGCTCGCGACGCCGAGACCGAGGACCGTCAGCAGCCTCAGCCGCTCAGGGCTCAGTCGCCTCATGAGGCGTCGCACCGACGGCCAGAAGCTCATCGGCTTCTCCGCCGGCATGCCGGCACCGCCCCAAGGGCCCCCGAAGCCCCCGCGCATCGGCGGCCGCGGCCGGGCGTTAGTCACCGGCTGAGCAGGGGTTGTCGGGCGCTCGCTCATGCTGCCGGCTCTGCCGCCAGCTGCGACTGGACGATCTCAACGTATGTGGGGCAAGTGTCTAAGAGCTCGTGATGGCGACCGAGCCCGACGATCGCCCCGTTGTCGAGCACAATGATCTGGTCCGCGTCGGTGATCGTCGAGACGCGCTGGCTGACGATGACCACGGTGGCCTGGGCGGTACGGGGACGTAGGGCGGCGCGCAGCCTGGCGTCAGTGGCGAGGTCGAGCGCCGAGAACGAATCGTCGAAGAGG
>CATPBO010000101.1 GCA_955652835.1 Candidatus Dormiibacterota bacterium | reverse complement strand
TCGAGACCCCGCCGACGGTGGTCCACTTCATGACTAGACCAACGTGTGATCTGACGGCCTCGTTACGGAATTTTGCCGCGCCATTCGCCTGTTCACATTCATATGAATCCACTGTTCGGGTTTCATATGCCCAATTACACGTACCGCGGTGTCCCCAAGGACCGCCTCTTTGATCGCGTGGTCCAGCAAGCAAAGGCAGCCGAAAACGCGGGCTTCGACCTCGTGACCGTTATGGACCACTTCTATCAGATCCGTGGGATCGGGCCGGAGACGGAGCCGATGATGGAGGCTTACACGACCCTGGCGGCGCTCTGTGCGAGCACGTCGCGAGTCAAGCTTGGAACACTGGTCACCGGCGTCACCTACCGCAACCCAGCGATGCTCGCCAAGATGGTCACCACGCTCGACGTCATTTCCAGAGGCCGCGCCATCCTCGGCATAGGCGCCGCGTGGAATGAAGACGAGCACAAGGGCTACGGCTTTGAGTTTCCGTCCATCGGCCAGCGCATGGACCGCCTCGACGAAGCGCTGACGATCGCGAAGCTGATGTTCACCCAGGACCGGCCGTCATTCGAAGGCAAGTACTACAAGATCGATCGAGCGCTGAACGTCCCGCGCCCCTTGCAGCCAGGGGGTCCGAAGATCCTGATCGGGGGGACCGGCGAGCGGCGGACGCTGCGCCTTCTCGCCAAGCACGGCGACATCGGTCACTGGTTTAGCGCCAGCCTCGACGAGCTGAAGCGAAAGAAGCAGATCTTCGAGGAGCACTGCGCGGCGGTCAATCGGGATCCTTCCGAGGTGCTGCTGACTCTCGGAGTGACCCTGGTGCTTGCCGAAAATGAAAAGGGCGCCCGAGCCATCCTCGAAGGCCTTACCCCGGAGCGACGGGCCATGGCGACAACGGCGACCGTGCCCGAGGCTGCAGAGGTGATTGGCAAATACATGGATGCTGGGTTCGGTGGCTTCACGTTCAACAACAACATCTATCAGACAGACGAGTCGATCGCGCTACTCGGCGAGTTGATCAAGGCCGTGCGCGGCAGCGCCGTGCTGGCCTAGACACTCAACTCTTGTAGGTAAGCTCCCCGGCCCGTACGGGGACCTTCAAGTAGTTCTCGGGCGGGGCCAGCGGGCATGCCCAACGTGGGCTGTATGCGCATGAGGCGTTGTACGCGTAGTTGAAGTCGATCACGACCTCGCTTGATCCTGGCGTGATCTCGAGCACCAGGCCGTCGGTGTCCTTGGCGGTGTCGAAGAGGTAGCGTCCGCCGCCATACGTCTCGCGACCTGAGGTCGCGTCGCGAAACGGTGCGAACAGGCCGCCCGCGTACTGCACCAGGCTGAGGACGGTCAGGCGGCATTCCTGACCATGCAAACCGAACACGAGGATGCCCGCCCGGCGATAGCGCACCGCGCCGTCCTCGCCACCCGTATCGATGGGCAGCTCTGTTCCATCGCCTGGCTCAAAGCGCGCGTCCACGCGGAGCGCCGGATCGGGCGGAAAGTAGTGCAAGCCCGTGAACGCGGCACGCTCTTCGGGCTCGATCGGCGACTGCGGGTGTGAGCGAAAAAGGTCGTCGCGACCGTGCCTGAACTGCGTGATCGCATCGGGACCGCTGATTCGGTAAAGATCGCCCACTCTGCGGCGCCAATCGACCAGGTCCAGCAGCCCTTGCGCGTCAGCGGGCGTCAACTGCTTTTGTTCAGACGGAGGTAGAGGTGGCGGCGATTCATGGCCGAAACCGTACTACCATGCGCGGGTGATCTCTGAAGAGCTGCTCGAAATCCTGGCTTGCCCGAAGTGCCACACCAAAGTGGAGTTCAAGGAGCCTGATCAGCTCCGGTGCCCGAACTGCAAGGTCCTCTACCCGATCGTGGACGGCATTCCCGTGATGCTGGTGGAAGAGGCCAAACCGGAGGCGGATTCCAGCTTAAGCTCCTCACCCTAGCCCTGCGCGCAAGCGGCGATGAGGATGGGACTTACTGATTGCTCCCCGATGGGGAGAGGGGGGATATTAGGCTGCGCAGGCGTACCTGCTGGTGTCCTTCGGGGACGGGTTGGCCTGAGCGTCTCTGATGTCATTTGCGATCTCGGCGTCGGTCAGCGCGTAGGCCTGGGAAGGGTCACTGGCCGACGTGGCGAACACCAGGCCCAGTACGCGGCCGTCCAGGTCGACGAGCGGGCCGCCCGAGTTGCCGGGACGCACATGCGCCTGGATGACGTAGACCTCACGGGTGATGAGGTTGGAGTTGTAGATGTCGCGACCTTCGGCCGACACCTTGCCGTCGACGACGGCGGGGGCCACCGCCTCCGGCCCGCCACCGGGGTAGCCGATGACCGCTCCCTCGGTGCCCCGGTCGGCAGGTCCGGCCACCAGCGGCGGCGCCTTGAACTCCGGCACGTACAGCACCGCGACATCTCGGTCCGGGTCGAAGTAGACGACGGTCCCCTTCATCTCAACGCCGCCCGGCGTCAGGATCGTGTGGGTATAGGTTCCGGACACGACGTGGGCATTGGTGACGATGTAGCCGGTACCGACCGGAAATCCGCTTCCGGTCACCAGGCCTCCGCAGCCGGTGCTCGCAACCCTGACCACCGACCGAGCTGCGCGCTGGACTCCTGCTGTGTCGACCGATGTGGGGACCGGAAGCGGCCCAGGCAGCGTGGGCTCGAGGCCGGCGAAGACCGGCGGGAAATAAACACCGGACAGGATTCCCTCCACGCTGGCAAGGAAGGTCGGCGGCCTGGGGGCCACGCTGTCGAGCGAGTGCAGGACGACCGATCGCTGGATTTGCTGCGCGATCTCTACGCTCGGTCCGCGCGAGAAGCTCAGCCCTAGGAACCAGCACATCGTCAGGACCGCGATCACCGAAAGGGCCGCCCCTGCGATCGAGTCGGTCCGGGTGTGGACGCCGCCGCGAAGGATGCGGCGGCGAATCGGCTCGCCTGCCGCAAAGCCGATGCTGGACCCGAGGCTCCCACCGATGACGAGCACGAGCACAGCGCCAAGCGGACGAGCCGCCGCATTGTGGATCTCGAGGTAATTGAGCACCGGTATCGCTGCAGTCGCGCCCAGCAGCACGCCAATCACCAGGCCGGCGTACTGGGCCGCCGACAGCCAGAATCCGCGGCGGTAGCCGTTCGCGAGCCCGATCAGGGTCGCGGCCAGGATCACGACGTCCAATAGGTCCAGCACTTTCAGCCTGTTAACACCCTAGAGAGGTCACCTGCTCGAGGTATTCGGTGCTCGCATTGCCGATAATTGCGGGAGTGGTGTTTCTTGCCGGCGAGTGGGTGCCCGCATGGCTCGCGATGAGCGTCACGTTCCTGGTCGCGTCCCTGGGCGTGGTCGGGCTCGGTTGGTGGGTCCTGAGAGGCGACAGGCTCAACCGTGCGGCTGAGGAGGCTGCAGAACGGGCAGCTCCGGAATCCCCCAACGAGGCTCATCACTAGGGGACGGAGAACGCGGACTAGGCCTTTACCGGCTCCGGCTCAGGCTTGGCCGCCTCTTCTGACTCGTGCAGGTCACGCAGCGGCATGAAGCTGCGAATTGGCGGCACGCGCTCGAAGTTGTAAGGCGGCGGTGGGGAGGTGGTCGCCCATTCGAGGGTGTTGCCACCCCAGGGATCGTCACCGGCGATCTCGCCGCCGTGCCAGCTGCGCACGACATTGATCAGGAACAGCAAGACCGAGAAGGCGACGAGAAATGACGAGACCGTGATGATCATGTTGGTCGTCCCCCACGCCGGGTTGGCGTAAGTCGCGATGCGCCGCGGCATGCCTTCGAGGCCGAGGGTGTGCATGATCAGGAAGGTTCCGTTGAACCCGATAAACAGCGTCCAGAAGTTCCATTCACCCAGCGTCCGGTTGAGCAGCCGGCCCGTGATCTTCGGGAACCAGTAATAGAGGCCCGCGAAGATCGTGAACACGCTGCCACCGAAGAGCACGTAGTGCAGGTGGGCGACCACGTAGTAGGACTGGTGCAGCTGCGTGTCCACCGGAACTGATGCGAGGTACACGCCCGTGATCCCGCCGATCAGGAACGTGGCGAGGAATCCCCAGGCGAACTTCATCGGCACGGTGAACTCGACCGATCCCCACCAGGTGGTCGCAATCCAGTTGAAGAACTTGATGCCGGTCGGCACCGCGATCAGCATCGTCATGAACATGAAGAAAGACTCGACGTAGGTGTTCATGCCGACGGTGAACATGTGGTGCGCCCAGACCGTCATCGACAGGAAGACGATGCCGAACAGAGCCGCCACCATCGTCGTGTAGCCGAAGATCGGCTTGCGCGCGAAGACCGGGATGATCTCCGAGATCATGCCGAATCCGGGCAGGATCATGATGTAGACCTCGGGATGCCCGAAGAACCAGAACAGGTGCTGGTACAGGACAGGCCGGCCCTGGGTGGTGAAGAACTGGGTCCCTAGCTGTCGGTCGAACTCGACCAGGATCATGGCCGCCGCCAGCGGCGCGCCGACGATGAGCAGCAGGATCGAAGTGGAGATCTGCGCCCATACGAACAGGGGCAGCCGCGTCAGCCTCATGCCCGGCGCGCGCAGGGCGACGATCGTCGTGAGGAAGTTGGTCGAGGCCATGATCCCGCTGATCGCCCAGACGATGAGGCTCATCGCCCAGAAGTCGACCCCGAGGCTCTTCGCCTGGTATGCCTTCTCGGTCAGCGGCGCATAGCCGGTCCAGCCCGCGTCGAGCGCACCGCCGGTGAAAAAGCCGCTGTAGTACAGGATGATCGAGACCGGCACCAGCCAGAAGCCGAGCAGGTTCACGC
>CATPBO010000100.1 GCA_955652835.1 Candidatus Dormiibacterota bacterium | reverse complement strand
GTGTCCGGCGGCCGTTGATGCCCGAAGCTCGGTGTGGCCTCGAGCTGCTCAGCAAGGTCCAGCAGCTCCCAGTCACGGCCGGGCCGTCCGATCAGCTGCACACCGATCGGCAGACCTTCGTGCGTGCCGGCCGGGATCGACCCCGAAGGGACGTGTGCGAAGCTCACCGGCAGCACGAACTGGATGTAGCGACCGTACGGTTCGCTGAGGAAAGGCGGCACGTTCTCGATCAACATCGGGACCAGGCCCAGGGTCGGAGTGAGGATGAAGTCGAGCTCGGACAGGAGCGGCTTGACAACAACGCGGTAAGCCGCGGCGGTGGCCTTTTCAAATGCCTGGAAGTAATCGTTCGCGCTCAGGGCGCGGCCCTCCTCGACGAGCCGCCGGATACCTGGACCGAACTGCTGCGGGTCGGCCGGGAAAGACGCCATGCTGGCCCTGCGCACGACCCCGTAGCCTGAGGCCACCGGTTCGGATTCCCAATCGATGCGCTGCACTCGATGACCGGCGTTTTCGAGGGCATCGCCCGCGCGCCGGCACGCATCAAGGCAAGCGGCGTCGAGTCCCAGCGCCGTCGAGTCCGCGATGCCGATGCTGTAGGGGCTGCCTGCGTCCGATAAATGGGGTGGAGCTGTTGAGGACATGACCGAGAACAGCAGCCTCACGTCGGCGACGGCGCGTCCGAGCGGCGCTATGACCGACAGGCCGGCAGGGTCAACGATCTCGCTGGGCACCCGGTCCGGCGAGGGGCGCAGGCCGACGACTCCGCAGCAGGAGGCTGGGATGCGAATCGAACCGCCCATGTCGGTACCCATCGCGACCGTCGCCATTCCCGCGGCGACGGCTGTGGCGCTTCCTCCGCTGGAGCCGCCCGGAGTGATGCCTGTCCGCCACGGGTTGTTCGTGGCGGGAAAGATCGCGTTGGTCGTCCCGACCGCCGCCGCCAGCTCCGGGAGGTTGGTCTTTCCCAGAATGGCGACTCCGGCCGCCCGGGCTCGCGCCACGGGGACGGTGTCCGCACTCGGGACGCGATCGCGCCAGACGGCGCTCCCGTCGGTCCACGGCATGCCCGCCACCGGCAGGTTGTCCTTCACCGCGAGTGTGACCCCGGCCAGCGAGCCGCTCGATGCGCGGGCCTGTCTGTCCACGTGCACATAGGCGTGCAGGCGAGAATCCAGGAGATCGATCGCCGCGAGATGCGCGCCCACGACCGCCTGCGCGTCGAGGTGGCCGTCCGCGACGCCAAGTGTGATCTCAGCCGCCGAGAGCCAGGCTTGGGAGTTCTCGTTCATCGGTGCGGCCGTGATTGCCATCCGCGTAACGGCCAGTGAGAGTCTAGGTGAGCGCGGGACAGCGCCCTCGTGGTTTCGGCGCAGCCATGGAGCTACTAAGCTGAGGTGCCATGGCTGTAAACCCGGCCGTCTTTGGTTTCGCCGCCGAGTACCGCGCAGACCCTGCCACCTACGATGGGTTTGACGAGTACCTCCGCATCGAGTTCCCCAGCGACATCCTGGTTGGGAACCCAGGTTCGGCCAGGCGAGCTGGTTCGATCCGGCCACGAAGCGCCATGACTACATGTACCTGATCAGCGGGAAAGTCCCTGACGCTGACTCGCACGCGGGTGCCGAGCACGAGGTGACTCAACTTCTGGAGGAGATCGCTCACGGTTTCAAAGCCTTGAGGCCGGACATGCACAAAATGCTGCCCCAGCCGATCACGAAGGTCTGGCGGCACCACTAAGGGAGGCACATTGGCAGAGCTGAAGCTGGGGGTCTTCGTACCGCAGGGCTGGCGGATGGACCTGGCGGATGTGTCCGACCCCGTCGAAAAGTTCGAGACCATGAGCGGGTGCGCCAAGGAGGCGGAGCAGGCAGGGTTCGATGCGATCTGGGTCTACGACCACTTTCACACCGTGCCCACGCCTCAGCTGGAGACCACCTTTGAGTGCTGGACGTCGATGGCCGCCCTGGCGCGCGACACGAGCACGATCCGGCTCGGTCAGATGGTCACGTGCAACGGCTATCGGTCTCCGTCGCTGCTGGCCAAGATGGCGAGCTGCGTCGATGTCATGAGCCACGGGCGCTTGATCCTCGGCATCGGCGCCGGTTGGTATCAGCACGAATGGGAGGCCTACGGATACGAGTACCCCGAGACGCCAGAACGGCTGCGCATGTTGCGAGAGGCCCTGCAGGTCGTGAAAGCGATGTGGACACAAGAGCAAGCACAGTTCGATGGCCGCTACTACCACCTTCGCGGCGCCATCAATGAACCGAAGCCGGTGCAGAAACCGCACCCGCCGATCTGGATCGGAGGCGCTGGCGAGAAGGTCACCTTGAAGCTGGTTGCCCAGTACGGCGACGCCTGCAACTTCAACGCGGACGTAGAGACCGTGCGTCACAAGCTCGACGTGGTCCGCCAGCACTGTGAGGCTGTCGGGCGCGACTACGACTCGGTGTTGAAGACGATCGAGTTCTACACGATTCTTGGTGACCGGCGCGAGGTGGACCGCGTCGTGGCAGACACGGCACGGCGGACGCGCCAGGAGGAGGGTTTCATCCGCTCCTGGTACCCGTGGTTTGGCGACGCCGAGCGCATTGCTCAGGGCATCGGTGAGTACGTAGAGGCGGGAATCGAGTATGTCATCGTCAACGTT
>CATPBO010000099.1 GCA_955652835.1 Candidatus Dormiibacterota bacterium | reverse complement strand
GTGGCGATGCCCTGGTCGCGAATCGATTCCATCTCGCGTCGCAACGCTGTCTCATCGAGGGTCGACTTGGTCAGACGCGCCAGGGGTTCCGACAGCAGGTCGTCGATCACCTGGGCCGGCGAGAACGCGAGGATTGCCTTGCCAAGAGAGCTTGCGTGCAGCGGAAGCTGCAAGCCGACTTCGAGCACCCCGAACGTCGCGTCTGGCCGAAACACGTGATGGACGACAACGACGCTCGACCCATGCATGACACCGACCCGGACCGACGCGTTCGCGCGCGCCGCAAGGCGGTCCGCGTAGGGGATGGAACGCGCCCTCAGCTCGTTGAGGTCGAGGTACGAGTAGCCGAGCTGCAGCAGCCCAGGCCCTAGCTGGTATTTGTCGGAGTGCCGGTCTTGCTCGACGAACCCGTGTGACTGAAGCGTTTGAAGCAGCCCGTGGACCGTCGGCCGGGCAAGTCCGAGGCGGTCTGCGAGCTCGCTGACGCCCAGCCGGCGCGGTCCGCTGGCCAGCGCCTTGAGGATTGCGGTGGCGCGGTCGATGGACTGGATGGAGGAGCGGCGACCTTTCTCATCATTCGGCATTGCTGAATTCCTGTCGGTAGTGTAGACTACGGCCGTCGTAGTGAACGCGATCGCGAGGCCGGATTAGCCTCGCTGGGGAGTGTCGAATTTGGTCGGGATTGTACTGGTCTCCCACAGCCTTGAGCTCGCGCGCGGCCTGGCCGACCTCGCCTCCCAGGTGGCCGGCGCGGACGTTCGGGTCGAGCCGGCCGGTGGCGGCCCGGGCGGGTCGCTTGGGACGAGCGGAGACGCCGTCCGCGAGGCGATTGCACGCGCCGATCGCGGCCAGGGCGTGGTCGTGCTCGCCGACCTCGGCAGCTCCATCCTCACCGTCCGCCACCTGCTTGAAGGCAAGGCCAACGGTCACATCCGCCTGGTGGACGCGCCATTCGTGGAGGGTGCGGTGGCGGCAGCAGTCGTCTCGTCGGCAGGCCTGCCGCTCGAGGACGTGGCCAAGGCCGCAGAGGATGCCCGCGGTGCCAGCAAGTTCTGAGTCCGTTGTGCTGCCCGAGGGTGTCGCTCTGCACGCCCGCCCAGCCGCGACCTTCGTCAAGACCGCACTTCGATTTCGGTCGCGCCTGACCGTCGGCTCGGACGGCAAAGTTGCCGACGCCAAGAGCATCCTCGCGGTGCTAGCACTCGGAGCTGGGGGCGGAACAGTTCTGCGCCTGAGCGCCGAGGGTGAGGATGCGCCCGCGGCGTTAGAGGCGCTTGCCAGCTGCGTCAGCGGGCTGGTCGAGTAGGCGTTTTTCGGAGGCTTCGCGGCAAGCCGCGAAGTCCAGTCCCCGGATCCACTGGCGCACCTCACCGACACGCGCTGCCGCCACGCTGAGCTCGTCCACTCCCAGCCCGACCAGCACCGGCATGGCGGTCGCATCCGAGGCCGCTTCTCCGCAGACGTCGACGACGATACCGGCCGCATGCGCCGCCCGGACGGTCGCGTCGATGAGGCGCAGGACTTTCACATCGGTCACGGGAGCTGACTTCGACTGCTCGCGGTCCAGGCCCAGGACGAGCTGAGTAAGGTCGTTGGTGCCGATGCTCAGGAAGTCTGATACCCGGGCAATGTCGGACGCTCGCCGCGCCGCCTCTGGTGTTTCGATCATCGCGCCGACCTGCGGTGCAGGCCCGCCATCGATGACAGTTGCCAGCGCGTTTCGCACCGCCAACACCTGCTCCGGATCCGTGACCATCGGGATGAGGATGCGGAGCTTGACGTCGGCTCCGGCGTCCACGATCGCGGCCAGCTGCGCCTTCAGCGCGTCCGGCGAATCGAGCAACAGCTCGATGCCACGGCTTGTGGTTCCGCGAAGGAACGGCGGAGTCTTGTCGCCACCGAAGTCGAGGAGGCGCACCGTTGCGACCCGTCCTCTGAGCGGCGCGAGGATCGGGCGCAGGAAGCTGGCCTGCTGGCTGGCGGTGGGCCACGCGCGTGCCTCAAGAAACAGCAGCTCCGTCCGAAGCAAGCCAATACCCTCGGCACCCTGGTCGAGCGACTCCACCACTTCGGCGACGCTCGCGGCGTTGGCGAGAACCCGGAGCTGGTGACCGTCTTTGGTCTGTGCAGCTTCTAACCGCTGGGCGACCGCATCCTGACGTGCGCTGTGCCTTCGCTCGACCTCTGAATATGCATCCGCGATGCGGCCTGGCGAGGGCCAGCGGAACAGCGCGCCCGCGCCGCCGTCCAGGACGACCTCCTCCCCATCCTCCACGTCCAGCACCTCCGGGCCAAGCGCCACGACCATCGGCACGCCAAGCGACCGAGCCACGATCGCGGCATGTGCAGTGACACCGCCGCCGGCGAGCGCCATCCCTTTCGCGTGCACGGCGAACTCAGCGACATCGGCTGGGCCAAGTGCGGTGGCGATGACGATGCCGCTGTGCTCGCCCGGTTTGAGCCCGCTCGCGCGCGCGGCCGCGCGGCGACCGACGCTGCGCACGTCGTCGGCGCGCAGTGCAAGCATCGGGTCTTCGAGCTGAGCCAGCTCCTGTGCACTCTCGTCGGCAGCCTGTCGCAGAGCATCCGCGGCAGACCGGCCCAATTCGGTGATGAGACCCTCCACTCGAGCGACCAAACCAGGGTCAACGGCCATCAGCGCGCCCGTCTCGACGATGTCGGCCTCCTGCTGCCGACCAGCTTCTCGAAGGCCTGCCGCAATCTGTTCCATTTCCGTCGCGACCATGTCCAGCGAATTCCGCGCCAGGTCAAGCTCGCGAGCACGCTCGCTCGCGGGTATTGCCGGGGTGTCCCGAGCCGCGGCTCGGTCCAGGACGATCGCCCTGCCGATAGCGATGCCAGGCGCGGCGCTCACACCGCGCAGGGCCCTTTCTTGCTTCAATTGCGCCCTGCGCGCGCCCGGTGCATTACGACTCGGAGGAGACCGCCCGCTGGAGACCTCGGATGATGAGGGCGGTCGACGTGGCTCCCGGATCCTGGTGCCCAACCGACCGTTCACCCAGGTATGACGCGCGCCCCTTCCTGGCCTGGAGTGGGATCGTCCCGCGCATTCCGTCTTCCGCCGCCGCGGCGGCGGCGTCGAGTGCCTGCGCAAGGGGCTCGCCGTCAGCGATTCGCGCTTTCAGGGTTTCTACAGCCGGCTCGAGCGCGTCGACCATGGTCTTGTCGCCGAGCGCTGCCGTGCCGAGGTCTTTGACGGACGCGAGAGCAGCCGACAAAACTTCGACGAGCTGAGCACTGTCGAAGGTGGTTTGATCGCCGAGCACGCGGCCGCCGGCGCGAAGCGCAGAGCCCCACAGCGGGCCGCTGGCACCTCCGACGGTCGAGACGAGCGTGCGGCCGGCGATGATCAACAGCCTGCCCGGAGGTGAACCGTTGTCGGCACCGAGGGCCTGGACGACGGCCTCGAAGCCCCTGGTCATGTTGATGCCATGGTCGGCGTCGCCGATGGCGGCGTCGAGCTGGACCAGGTGGTCCCGCTCGGCGCGCACCGACGCCTCGATCTCACGCATCCAGGAGCTGATCGTGGTCGCGTCCATGACCCTTTCGACGATCAAGGTTAGTGTCAGATCCCCCAGCGCAGCGCAGCCGTGTGGACACGGGCGTCCCAGAGGCTGATCAATTCCTCGTCGAGCTCGAGCAAGGTCAGTGATGCCCCGGCCATCTCGAGCGAGGTGATGTAGCTGCCGACCAGGTTTCGAACCGGCTCCACGCCGGCCTTGCGAAGCTTCTTGTCGACCTCGCCATAAACAAGGTAGAGCTCGAGCAGCGGAGTGCCGCCCATACCGTTGACGAATGCGAGCACCTTGGTGCCCTGCTTCGGCTTGAGGTCGGAGAGCACCGCCTCGACCATCACGTCGACCACTTCGCTCGCGCTTCCGAGCGGAGCGCGCCGGCGGCCTGGTTCGCCGTGGATCCCAACACCCAATTCGATCTGGCCTTCAGGCAGCTCGAAGATCACTTTGCCTGAAGCCGGTGGTACGCATGAGGAGAGAGCGACCCCAAACGATCGCGAGCGCTCGTTGACTCGCTTGACGATGTCGGTCACCTTGGCCAGGTCGCCCCCGGCTTCCGCAGCCGCGCCGGCGATTTTTTCGGCGAGGACTGTGGCACCGACTCCCCGCCGGCCCGCTGTGTAGAGCGAGTCCTGTACCGCGACGTCGTCATCGATGACGACCGAGGTGACCTTGATGCCTTCGTCGGCGGCATCTTCAGCCGCGAGCTTGAAGTTGAGCACGTCGCCTGTGTAGTTCTTGACGATGTGGATGACTCCAGCGCCGCCGTCCACGGCTTTCGTGGCCGCGAGCATCTGTCCGGGTACGGGTGAGGTGAACACCTCGCCCGGGCACGCCGCGTCGAGCATGCCCACACCGACGAAACCGCCGTGCATCGGTTCGTGGCCTGAGCCGCCGCCGGAGATCAACGCCACCTTGCCTTTCTTCGGCGCGTCCTTGCGGACGATGATCTGGTTGGCTACGTCGTATCGCAGCAGGTCGGAATGAGCTGCGGCCAGGCCGGCCAGCGACTCTTTCACGACCGCCGCGGGATCGTTGAGGAACTTGCGCATCAAGTGGGTTTCGACTGCCATTCTGTTTTCTCCCTGTCTGGTAAAGATCTAGTTGGCGGCTGCGCGCGCAGTGTCGTCGTGGGTGACCGCTTCAATGATTGGTCGCTCGACCAGTCGCGGATTGGCCAGGAAGTCGTACAGGAACGCTGCGACTGCCGCGCCCACGAAGCCGGAGACCAGGTAAACGGGAACGTACTGCGTCCAGAAGGTCGTCCCACCTGCGATCGCCTGCACCAGCTCGGGCCCGAAGGCTCGCGCGGGGTTGAGCGATGCGCCGGTGATGGGTCCAAAGATGAGGATGATCCCGACCACGGCTCCGCCGATCACGATGCCGGCCAGCTGCGTCGGCGACTTCGAGTCGACGATGCCGAGGATCGCGAAGATCAGCAGCCCGGTGCCGAGGGCCTCGGCAAGCGCAGCCTGCATGTAGTAGCTGGTTGACGCGTCGGCGGCGAAGTGGGTCTGGCCCATGCCAAAGGTGACCGCGTTGGAACCGAAGACGCCCCAGATGGCAAAGGCGCCGATGATGGCCCCGACGTACTGGGCTGCCCAGTAGATCGGCACTTCCTTCCAGGGGAAGCGCTTGGTCACCGCGAGCGCGAACGTGACCGCCGGGTTGATGTGGCACCCCGAGACCTTCCCGATCGCATAGACGAGAGCCGTGATGATGAACCCGAAGGCGAAGCTGATCGCCAGGAGGTCCGCCTCAGTGACCGCCGGCACGGCCTTGCCCGCCAGCGTGAGCGTGGCGACCACCGAACCCGGACCAACAAGAACCAACGCCGCTGTGCCAAACGCCTCGGCGATCGCCCGCTGTGACATCGAATGCATCTTGCCCAGACCCCCTTATGTCTGACTTGTGTTCGACAATGCCGAACTGATTTCACAAACCGTAGTCCTGCCGAGGAGGTTTGTCAACAGCTAATTTGGAACCAGGGGCCAAGTTCTCCGTACCTGGGTTTGGTTTAGGGAAACGTGGCGCCCACCCGGCACCCGAACACGGGGCGCTCAACCGGGTGGAACGGAAGCCCAGCCCGTTTTCCATACGACCGAGTCAAATCACCGCCGCACGGCGGGTTCGGAGGTTCAATCAAAGAATGAGCTTGATCGTGTTTATCATCGTCGGCGCGATCGCAGGCTTCCTGGCCGGCAAGGTGATGACCGGACACGGCCTCGGGCTGATCTGGGACATCGTCGTCGGCATCCTGGGCGCGTTCCTGGGCGGCTGGCTCGCCGGCCTGGTCGGTATCGACGTGACCAACATAGTCGTTGAGCTGCTGGTCGCCTTTGTCGGCGCAGTCATTCTGCTGGCCCTGTTCCGCACGCTGACGCGGCGCGGGATGGTTCGTACTTAAGAGATCGGGTTTCGAAGAGCCTCGCGGGGAAGTCCTGCGAGGCTTTTTTGCCCGGATTTGAGGCCGGCGTCCAGCTGCGGGCTGCTACTCCCCGGTGCTCCCGTCCACCGACTCCCGGATGAGGTCGGCATGCCCATTGTGCCGCGCGTACTCCTCGATCAAATGGACCAGGATCCAGCGCAGGCTGGGTGCCCGACCGTCAGCCCACGGGCGCCGGGCCGGCTGCTCCAGGCCGCCGGCGGCCAGCGCCTCACTGACCCGCGTTCTGGAGCGGGCCACGGCGTCCTCCCAGAGCTCATGGAGCTGCTCATAGGTGTCCTCGGCAGCCGGGTGCCAGTCCCAGTCGGGATCGGCGTCCCAGTCCGCCGAGTCCCACGGGGGCTGCGGATCTCGTCCGTGTAGGCGCCGGGAGAACCAGTAGTCCTCGACGTTGGCCAGGTGCTTGAGCATCCCGCCCAGCGTTATCGACGAGGCACCGACCGTCGCTTTCAAGCCGGCCGCATCGAGTCCGGCGCACTTCCACGTCAGAGTCGCGCGCTGGTACTCCAGGAAACCCAGGAGGGTGGCTGTCTCGTCGCCCGCTATAGGCGGTTCCGGACGACCGTGCTCGTCCAAATCGGCCATGCGCGGTTAGTCTACCGGCGGCCTGCTGCTGCGCTCGCGGTAGGCATCACCAACAGAGGCTCGAAATTGGTGGGCCCGGTTGGGGTCGAACCAACGACCAGCGGATTATGAGTCCCAAAAGAAGCCGTCCGACACGGTACTGCGACGTCGATCGGAATACAAAACGTCCGCCCGCCCCGTCCAATAAGTCCGCCGTCGTCCGGCAGGATCCATCC
>CATPBO010000098.1 GCA_955652835.1 Candidatus Dormiibacterota bacterium | reverse complement strand
GGCCCGGCCGGGTGGGGGGATCCACTTCAGCAACCTCGCTCAGAGCAGGTTCTGATTTCTGGCCGAAATAGCGCTCGTAAAGCTCGGAGACGCGGTCGAGCGTGTCGATCTCGTCGACCGGCTTGTCGTCGCGGATGCGAACGATGCGTGGAAAGCGAAGCGCGTAACCACTCATGTGACGCTTGGAATGCTGGATCGAGTCGAAAGCGACCTCAAGGGCGACTTCTGGCCGCACCAGCCGCACGTGCCCGTGATCTTCGATCGTGATGTCGAGGAAGCGCTTGGTCATGGTGGCGATCTCGGCGTCGGTCAGTCCCGTGTAAGCCTTGCCCACGTTGACCAGCCGGCCGGTGCTCGTGTCCTTCACCGCGAACGTGTAGTCGGACAGCACGCCCTTGCGTTTGCCGTGACCCCATTCGACCGCGGTCACCACGACATCAAGCGTGGCCAGCGGCCGCTTCAATTTCAACCAAGCGAGTCCGCGACGCCCTGGCGTGTAGGGGCTCAAGGGGTCTTTCACCATCAAGCCCTCGTGGCCGCGCTCGCGCGTCTCGGTGAAGATCCGGTCCAGGTGGTCAGGGCCTGTCGCCTCCTCGACCCTCGCGAGCAGAAACGGGTGCTTGACACCCAACCCTTCGAGCAGCTGGCGCCTGGCTTCGAGGGGCTCGTCGAGCACTGACCGGCCGTCGAGCCACAGCAGGTCGAAGACGACGAGCACGACCGGCACTTCCGCACGGAGCTCGCTCGATACCTTCTTGCGACCGAGCCGTCGCTGCAGCTCGAAGAATCTGAGTACGCGGCCATCCCGATGCGCCAGCACCTCGCCGTCGAACAGCACGTCGTGGCCGATCGCGGGCGCGTTCTCGGCCAGCTCAGGGAAGGCGCTCGTCGTCTCCTTGAGGTCGCGAGAGAAGAGCTCGACTCGCTCACCCATTCGGTGAAGCTGGCAGCGCACTCCGTCGTACTTCTCCTCAGTCCAGACGCTGTCCGCACCCATGCGCTGGAAGGCCTCGGCGGCCGTTTCCACCGGGCTCGCGAGCATGAAGCGCACCGGTTGGAACAAAGTGACGGCGGTCGTGTCGAACTGCTTGTTCTTGCTGCGGACTGCGGTCTCACCGATGTCGCCGGTGATGAGGTGGATGCGCTTGACCTGAGTGATCGGCACGTCGAACGCCTGAGCGATTGCCGCTTCGACCAGGCCTTCGCTCAACCCGATGCGCAGCTCGCCCGAGATGATCTTGACGAAGAAACGCGCGACTTCAGGGTCCAGGCGGCGCAGCAGTTGCTCGAGCGGCTTCGCTTTGGCGGCACCCCGCGCAGTGCGAATCGCCTCTAGCGTCTCTTCGATTTCCCGCAAGGAGATGGCCTCGGGTTGCGTGCGTCCTTCCAGCGCCTCACCCGCCCAGTCGCCGAGGTCTGAGTGCTTGCGAAAGATGCTGCTGAGCTCGTCCTCGTCGCGGTCTGAGATCGACGACACCACCTTGCTCACCGCCGACCAACCGAGCCCCAGCGTCCGTCGCTGCGATGGGCTGAATGTCCGACCGCTCAAGAAAACGACCGCCCGGCGCAGGTCTTCGTCGTCAAGGCTGCGCAGATACGCGGCGAGAATCCGTGTTTTCTCGAGCGTGGCCGTCGTGGATCCGACCGCCGAAGCGGCACGCGCTAAATCAAGCAATGGTGTGCACGGTGGCCTATCGTAGATCGCGATGCGGCGCTGCCCTTATCTCGAGGAATACTTGAAAGAACGGCGCTCGGTGCTGCGCATTTACAGATTTGACTGCCACGTCGACCGCCGCTCCAAGCGCAAGTACGCGCTGAGCGACAGCCCGCCGATATGCGTACGCAACTACGAAGACTGCCCGCTGTACCAGGCCGAGAAGAGGCGCGAGGATCAGACGATCACGCGGTATACCGATTGAGCTGCTCGGTTTGCTCCGCGCCTGCGCTGCCCCTCGAAGGCGCCTGCGTCTTCTGTCATGCCCCGATCAGCGGCGACGAGGACACCACCGAGCTGCTCAACTACCTGGTCGAGCGGATTCCGGCGGCGGCGAAGGTCAAGCGCGGCCACCTGAACCGTGGCCCCATCACCGAGCTGGTGCTCGACATCGCCGGCCGCAGCTTCCGTGCACGCGTGAAGAACGAGCAGCTCGAGCTCTTGCCGCCTGTTCGTCTCTCTGCTTGGGTCGACCTGCTGCTGATCAAGCTGAGCGACGCCGCGGCAGTCGATCCGGACCTTCGGCGTGCGGTACTCCGTTCGGGTTGGGCCCTGCGCTGATTTAGACGCACACCTGGCAGGCGCGTGACACCGCCTCGAGGCCCACGAAAAGCAATAGCCCATGATGCCGAGTGCGACGCCAGGTTCCGCTATTGCGAGTGTCTCTTTGTGGGGAGGCCGGCGCCGCCTGAAAGGGCTAGCTCGACGATGACGCCGGCGAGGCATATGAGGACCGCGACCACGACCATTGGTACCAGTTGGCCGGCCGCATGGTTTTCTAGAGCGCCAGCACCAACTGCTCTGTCGCCTCGAGTGCGGAGGCTCGGATCCCTTTCTTCCGAAGGTGGCGCGCAAAATCCGCCGTGTACCCATGGACCGTATAGACCTGGTCGGCGCCTGATTCCTCGACCACCTCCATGAGCTCGTCGAAGTCGCAGTGGTCGGACAGGTCGAAGGTCGCATCCGCGCCAAAAAGGCGAGCGAACTCGGTGTCCTTCGCCCAGCCGGAGACCAGCGCCGTT
>CATPBO010000097.1 GCA_955652835.1 Candidatus Dormiibacterota bacterium | reverse complement strand
TACACGCGGCCGACCTCCTCGACGAGGTCTTCCGGAATCGTCACATCCAGCCGGAAGACGGGCGGGAGGACGTCCCATTCCCCATCGCCGAGCACTCTGACGTGGAAGCCGAGCCGAATAAGAATGGCTTCCGAGTCCTCGAGCGGAACATGTACGCCAAGCACCTCGTCGACCAGCCAGGGCTGCAGTCGGATCCGGATGGGCTCTTGGGGGCTGGGATAGACGTCGGCCCAGTCGCGGTGAACCGTACCGCCCGCGTGCTCGGTGATCAGAGCCGCAGCCCTCCTGGCGCCGGCCTGGGCGAGCTCTGCCGGCAATCCCTTTTCGAAGCGGGCCGAGGCTTCGGTCCGCAGCCCGAATGCGCGCGCTGTCTGCCGGATGCTCGGGCCGTTGAAAGTGGCCGCTTCGAGCAGCACGTCCGTCGTGGCGTCGGTGACTGCGGTTTCCTCACCGCCGATCACGCCGGCAATGCCGACCGGTTTCTCCGCGTCAGCGATGACGAGCATCTCGGGCGTCAGGTCCCGCACCAAGCCATCGAGGCAGAGCAGCTTCTCCCCTGCGCGCGCGCGGCGCACGTGGAGCTCCCCTCCGGCGAGCTTGGCGCGATCGTAGGCATGGAGCGGCTGGGCGTACTCGAGCAGGACGTAGTTGGTGATGTCGACGATGTTGTTGATCGGTCGCACGCCGGCCGCGCGCAGGCGGCGCTGGACAAGCGTGGAGCTCGGGCCGACATTGACCCCTGTGATAGCTCCGCCGATGAAGCGTCTGCACAAGTCGGGGTCGTCGATGGCGACTTTGATCAGCTCATTGCCCGGAGGGTCGGCCTTGCCGGTGAAGGCGGGCATGAAATCGATCTTCATGGTCCGGTCCAGGCCGGCCGCGAGCTCACGAGCGACGCCCATGTGCCCCATGCAGTCGGGTCGGTTGGACGTGACCTCGGCTTCCATGATCGCCTGGCTTGGGATCACCGTCGTGAGCGGCTCGCCAGGCTTACCGCTGTCCAGGATGAGGATGCCCGAATGGTCGTCACCGAGCAACAGTTCGGCAGCCGAGCACAACATCCCGCCTGCCTTGTAGCCCGCAATGTTCATGTCTTTAACGAGCTTTCCGTTCGGCACGGTCGTTCCCGGCAGGGCGACGGGGACCAGCGTTCCCACCACGGCGTTCGGCGCGCCGGCGATGATCTGCTCGACGCGGTCGCCGAGGTCGACCTTGTGCACCCACAGGTCGTCGCGCGACTTCGGGTGCTTCGACTGCTCGAGTACCTTTCCGATCACGATTTGCGACAGGTCGACGAGCGTCAGCGACTCGACCTCGATGCCAAGTCGAGTCAGCACCTCGGCCGCCTCCTTGGGTGAGACGTCGTCGAGCTCGACGAAGTCACCAAGCCATTCGTAACTGATTCTCACTATTTCAGTTCCATACCTTTCCCGGTCCGAAATCGCGGTGGTTGGGTGCGGATTTCGGACCGAAGCCGCTGAAGCGCCCCCGGACCGGGTTCCCCGGTCCGGGCAACCGCTCGATCTGGCCATGGCGCTTCACCGGCGCTTCACCAAGCCACTCGTAGCTGATACGCATTGCCTACTCGGACCCCCCCATCCCGGCTTCGCCGGACTTCCGCGGCGAGCCGGGAAGTGACTTATCAATCATTAAATGTCCCTACCTTTCCGGTCCGAAATCGCGGTGGCTGGGTGCGGATTTCGGACCGAAGCCACTGAATTGGCCCGTGGACGGGTTCCCCGGCCACGGTAGCCGCGGACAGCAAACAATGCACTGAGGCTGATGTGACCTGTCGGCAGCTCGATAGCCAATTCACTGGCGTTTAGAACTGCTCGAGGAAGCGAAGGTCGGATTCGTAGAAGAGGCGGATGTCATCGACGTCGTGCTTGAGCATCGCCATGCGCTCGATGCCGAATCCCCACGCGTAGCCGTTCCACCTCGTCGGATCGATGCCGCCGTTGCGGAGCACCTGTGGGTGCACCATTCCGCAGCCTCCGACCTCGAGCCAGCCCTTGTGGCGGCAGCTCTTGCATCCCATTCCGTTGCAGATGCCACACGTCACGTCGAACTCGAAGCTCGGTTCGGTGAACGGGAAGTAGCTTGGGCGAACGCGCACCTTGCGCGCCTTGCCGTAGAGCGATTGGATCATGTAGAGCAGAGTGCCCTTCATGTCGCCGACGGTGAGGGCGTGGTCGACCGCCAGGCCCTCGACCTGGCTGAAGTAGGGAAGCCGCGTCGCCTCAGGCGCGTCCCGCCGGTAGCAGCGGCCCGGCGTGATGATATAGATCGGAGGCTCCTTGATCCGCTGCATGGCGCGGATCTGCACCGGCGAGTTATGCGCCCGCAGCAGCAGCTCCGGCGTGAAGTAGAAGGAGTCCCAGTTCTCCCGCGCCGGATGGCCTGCGGTGAGGTTGAGGGCCTCGAAGTTGTACCACTCGGTCTCCACCTCAGGGCCAAGCTCCACCTGGTAACCGAGGCTCTCGAGCACGGTCTCGATCTGCCGGCGGACCTGGGTGAGGACGTGGATGTGCCCTCGGCCAAGCGGCGGTCCGGGGAACGTGATGTCGATCGCCTCGGTCTCAGCGATGTCCGCGAGCCGCGCGCTTTCGATTTCCGCCTGACGCGCGGCGAGCCCAGCTTCGATCGCTCTTTTCGCCTCATTGGCGGCCTGTCCGAGCTTTGCCCTCTCGGCGGGATCGAGCTTTCCGATGCCGGACAAAAGACTGCTGATCCTGCCGCTCTTGCGGCCGAGATACTCGAGCTCGATCGCCTCGAGCTCAGCCTTGGTGCGCGCTTTCGCGATGGCCGCGAGCGCTTCGCTGCTCAGCGCTGATGGACTGCTCACGCCGCCAGCCTCCGCCTGACCTGAAAGAGAATCAGTGCCGCCGCGGCGGCGACGTTCAGGGACTCAACCCCCTCGCTCAGCGACACGGTCACGAGCTTGAGGTCGGACCGAGACAGCCCGTGCGCCTCGCTACCGAACACAATCATGCCCGCATTCTCTATCGGCGCCTCGGCAAGAGTTTCGCCACCCGAGGCGGCTGCGCCATAGCCGTCGAGCTCGGCAAGGTCATTCCACGACGCACGGGCGACCTTGAGCCGGAACACGTTTCCCGCCGATGCACGCACCGCCTTGGCCCCATATGGGTCGGCAGAACCTTGAAGCACGGCGAGCGCCGGCGCACCGGCAGCGGCCGCGGTGCGACAGATCGCTCCAACGTTGCCGGGATCCTGGACGCCATCCAGCACCACCAGCGGCCAACGGGCGCGGCGAGCGGCGTCAATGGCGGATCTGACATCCGGTTCGTCGATCCTGCCGATCGCGATCACGCCTTGTGGCGTCACGGTCTGGCTGATGGCACGGAAAACGCCCGCACTGAGGGTGACGCGCTTGCCCGATCGAGCAGTGAACTCGTAGCCCTCGCGTACGGCCACCAGCTCGAGATCCAGGCCGGAGGCTTCGGCTTCGGCAATCACGCGCGGACCCTCCAGGAGGACAAGGCCTGGCTCGCGCCGTCGGGCGAGACGCCGCAGGCGGCGGACGATCTCGTTCTCCGGGCTGCTGATCAGCTGGTCAGGAGAGGTTGTTTTTCGCAACCTCCACCAGCCGGGCAAAGGAACCGCTGTCGCGCACGGCCAGGTCAGCCAGCACTTTGCGGTCGATCTCCACTCCGGCCTGGCGAAGGCCGTGCATGAGCTTGTTGTATGGCAGCCCCGACTGTCGCGAGGCGGCATTGATGCGCGCGATCCACAAAGCGCGCATCTCGCGCTTGCGGCGCCTGCGATCGCGGAACGCGTAAGCGAGCGCGTGCAGCACCGCCTCGTTCGCGGGCCGGAACAGCAACTTCTTGGAGAGGCGGAATCCCTTAGCGCGATCGAGGATCGCCTTGTGACGCCGATGTGCGGGTACGCCTCGCTTGACTCGTGCCATGTCTTAAAGACCCAGGGCTCGGCGGACGGTCTTGCGGTCTGCCTTGGACACCGAGTGCTCGTCTTCGTAGCTGCGCTTGCGCTTTTGGGACTTGTGCTGGAGCAGGTGGCTCTTGAATGCGCTGGCGCGCATGAGCTTGCCGGTGCCGGTCACCCGAATCCGCTTGGCAAGCCCTTTTTGCGTCTTGAGCTTAGGCACTCGTCGCGGTCTCCTTGACTGCGCCCTGACGGCTCGGAGCCAGGATCATGAACAGGTTCTTACCCTCGAGCAGAGGCTGACGTTCAACAACCGCGAACGGCTTCGCGTCGTCCGCGACCCGGTCGAGAATCCTTCGCCCGATGTCCTGATGGACCATCTCGCGTCCCCTGAACATGATCGTCACCTTTACCTTTTCTCCTGCTTCTAGGAACTGCTTCAAACCCTTGAACTTCGTCTGGAAATCGTGCTCCGCGACCTTCGGTCGCAGCTTCATCTCCTTCAGCTTGGTGACGTTCTGCTTGCGGCGCTGGTCCTTTTCCTTCTTGATGGTTTCGAACTTGTAGCGTCCGTAATCCATCAGACGGCAGACCGGCGGGTTCGCTTGCGGCGCCACCTCGACGAGGTCGAGTCCTTTCTCGCTTGCGATGCGCAGAGCGGCGTCCAGGGAGAGCACTCCCAACTGGTTGTTCTGGTCGTCGATCAGCCGCACTTCCGAGCTCCGGATCTGATCGTTGATCCTTAGCTCTTTAAACGAGATGAGACGCTACCTCGGGTAAATTCAGAGTCCTGCTATTCCTCCAATTCGGTTAGATAAAACAAAACGGACAGCCTGAAGCCATCCGCCACAACCGCGACCCCTTCGAGCGAAGCCCTGGGGGTGAGGGTCGGTGCCCTGCTTCAGGTGCAGGATCGTACCGGAAACGTAACCCGATGCGCAAAGAGTCGTTGCCTTTAAATGTTGTGATTCCCCCTTACCGGGCCTCCCCCGAAAGGGGAAGGGCATTTATGCGAACGCGACGGCGTGCTTCAGCACTAGGTGCGCTGGCCCTGGTGCTGGCCGGCGCCTGCGGCGTCCCGGGTACCGGCGGCGCGAAGTCGCCGTTGCCGACAGCCAGCTCGTCTAGAACGAGCT
>CATPBO010000096.1 GCA_955652835.1 Candidatus Dormiibacterota bacterium | reverse complement strand
CGCCCGCCCTCCCACGATGTGCCCATCGCGATGATGCCCGGATGGGCGGGTGCCATCTCCAGCCAGAACCCGTGGCCGCCCTGCAGCCGGGCGAACTGATCGGTCTTGATCGTCTGGGGAGACCCCAGCCAGGCCTGGATCGGCCGGTCGTAGAAGCCGGCCATCGCAGTCACCGGGTGCAGCCTCAAATGGCGGCCGATGTTGGGGTTGTCCAGGCCAGATCGCAGCAGCACGGCAGGCGACTCGACGCCACCCCCGGCAAGCACCACGGTGGCCGCCCGCACGACCACGCGGTGCTGTTGCCCCGCCCGGACACCACTGACCACGGCCTCGACGCCTGCCGCACGTCCTTGCCGGAAGAGGACCCGCTCCACCCTGCAGCCCGGGACGATCCGCGCACCGCTGTCGTGGGCATCCTGGAGGAAAGTCAGCAGCGCCGAGCGCTTGCAGCCGAACGGACACCCAAACTGGCACCCGCCGCAGCGCTGCTCGCATCCGGATGCGTTGCGTGGGATTGGGTCCCAGTGGTAGCCGAGCGCCTCGCAGCCGCGCTGCAGAACGGCGTTGTTCTCGTTGGGGGCGCTGTCGAGGAGGTTGACGTTCATCCGGCGCTCGACGACCTCGAACGCTTGGCGGTAGGCCGGTCCCGTGACGCCTTCGAGACCGTGCTGGTGCTCCCACTCGTCCAGCACGTCATCAGGGGTCCGCAGCGAATCGCTCCAGTTGACCACCGTGCCACCACCTAGACATGAGCCGGCCAGGACCACCATCCCGAGGTCAGAGGTGGAGAGGAGGCCACGGCGCAAAAACAGGCGGGGCGTCATCTCGGCTTCCATGCCGGTGAAGTCCGCTTCATTCAGGTAGTCGCCCATCTCGAGCACGATGACGTCGGACCCCGCCGCGGACAGCTCGGCCGCGACCACCGACCCACCAGCTCCCGACCCGATGACCACCGTGTCCGCACTCAGCTCAACGTCGCCGGTGACCGTCATCGCCCTGATCGGTTTCGGTTTTACCTCGGCGGGGCGAGGTGGTCGGGTCGGCGAGTAGCCGAGCGCTGCCCAATTCGGGTTCGTTTCACCCATCGGCGCCGAATAGAAAAGGAATATGGATGAGCGCTTGACGGCCTGAAAGGCCTGGCGAACGAGCGGGATCGAGCTCGTCGACATTCGCTGCAGCACGCGCTCGCGCTGCTCTGGGTCAAGGTCGGCAAAGCCCTTCGGACGCCCCGAAGCCAGGAGGCCGAACCCTGCGCTCCCAAACATCCCAAGCAGCCGGCGGAACTGGGTCTGCGCCTCAAGGGGTTCGGCAGCAAGCACTTCCACGAGCAGCCGGGCGACCCCGAGGTCCGATGCGGAGCGTGACAGCAGGCCGCCGGGATCCTCGGTGCCGTCGATCGGCGGTGTGGACGGCACCAGGGCCAGGCACACAGCCTCGAGCGTGCGCATGTCCTCCTGGGAGAGGAAGGACGGCGCTTCGGTCGAGCTCATGCCCGAGACTTTGCGCCCCTGGCACCGAGTTCCGCCTGTTTGGCCCGCCAAACGTACCGGATTCGGTGGGGGAATATAGTTGCGAATGCAACTATTCAATCCAAGGATGGCCCCACAAACGCTCAACTACACAGGGCCCGCATCGGAAGCTGACCTCGAATCGCTCGCCGCAAACCTGCGTGACAGAAACTTCGAGGTCGTGATCGTCGACACGGCGGCGGAAGCGAAGACTGCCTTGATCGATCGCATTCCTGAGGGCTCACAAGTTCACTCGGGAAAGTCGAAGACGCTCGAAGACACTGGTGTCTTGGGAGAGTTGATGGAGTCCGATCGGTACGACTTCGTCCGCCGGCGCACCTTGAAGCTGGACCGGCAAACACAGCGCGACGAGATCCGCAAGCTGAGCGCCACACCAGACATCATGCTGGGCAGCGTCCAGGCGGTGACCGCGGCGGGACAGCTCGTGTTCGCTTCAGCGAGCGGCAGTCAGATCGGGCCTATCGCCTCGGGCGCCGGCAAGCTCATCCTCGTCATCGGCAGCCAGAAGATCGTGCCTGACCTCGACGCCGCCTTCCGCCGAATCAAGGAGCACGTCTTCCCCTGGGAGGACGCGCGACTGCGGGAGCAATTGGGCGTGGGGACCAAGCTCACGCGCACGTTGATCATCGAGGGTGACTACACGCCCGGCCGGACGACCATCGTCCTGGTCAGGAACCCGATCGGCGTTTAGTCCGCAACGTTCTTCGGTTCGAGCTTGATCGAGGCCGAGTTGATGCAGTAGCGAAGTCCTGTCGGCTGCGGGCCGTCGTCGAAGACGTGGCCGAGATGGCCGCCGCAGTTGGCACACGTGACCTCGGTCCGGACCATGAAGAGGCTGCGGTCGACGTGCTCAGCCACAGGTGCATCATCGGCCGGCGCGTAGAAGCTCGGCCATCCGCAGTGCGCGTCGAACTTGGTCTCCGACTCGAAGAGCTTGGCCCCACAGCCGGCGCACAGGTAGACACCCGGCGTCTTGGTGTCCCAGTACTCGCCGGTGAATGGCCGTTCCGTACCCTTCTCTCGAAGCACGTGAAACTGCATCGGGGTCAGGTCTCGCTTCCACTCCGCCTCGGTCTTCCTGGTCGCCTCAGTCTTCTCGGTCTTCTCCATCACCTCTACTTTGCCACGATCTCGAAAGTTGCAAACTAGGGCTGTGCCCGACCAACACGTATTGACCCGTCTCAAGCGAGAGCTGGTGATCTGGCTCGCGACCGTCGGTCGGGACGGGCACCCGCACGTGGTGCCGGTGTGGTTCTGGTGGGATGGCAAATCGTTCCTCATCTACGCGGTCCCAGGCCAGAAGGTGCGCGACATCGAGGCCAACCCGAACACTGCGCTGCACCTCAACACCGACCCGGTGGGAAACGACGTGGTGCGCATCGATGGCACGGCGAAGATCGATCCCAAGCAACCCCCGGCGTACAAGGTGACGAATTACGTGCGCAAGTACCGAGATCAGATCCAGGGCCTCGATTTGACGCCAAAGGAGTTCTCCGAGCAGTACCGCCTCGCGATCCGCGTCCGTCCGACCCGCTTCCACTGATCGGCTAACGTGGATCTAGTGACGCATCCACTGCGATTCGGATTGAAGCTCTCCGGGCAGGACACGACCATCCATGCGTTGCGCGCCGTCTGGCGCATCGCCGACGAGTCGAGCTTCGACCACGTTTGGGACTTCGACCACCTGGCGTCGATCGGTGCCGGCGGGCCAGACCGGCCGATCTATGAAGGCTGGACGCTACAGGCAGCGATGGCCGAGGCGACCAAGCGCGTGCGGTTTGGTTGCCTGGTCACCGGCAACACCTACCGCAACCCGGCGCTGCTGGCCAAGTCGGCCGTCACCGTCGACCACCTCTCCAACGGCCGGCTCGAGTTCGGCATCGGTGCCGCGTGGGCCGAGATCGAGCACGAGATGTACGGGTTCGAAGGGCTTGACCATAGGGTCGGCCGCCTGAGCGAGTCGCTTCGCATCATCAAGTCGCTGTGGACGGAGGAGCGCACGAACTTCGATGGGCGCTACTACCACTTCAAAGATGCCATCGGCAATCCGAAGCCGCTCCAGAAGCCGCATCCGCCAATCTGGATCGGGGCTTCGGGCCCGAGCACGTTGCGGCTCGTCGCGCGCTACGCGGACGTGTGGAACATTGCCGGCGGAGATCCCGAGCGGGTCAAAGAGCTGGCATCGATGTTTCAGGAGGCCTGCGGCGCGGTCGGCCGCGATCCGGCCGAGATTCGCTGGTCGATCCAGTTCGGTTGGGATGGCGCAGATCGCAATCAGCTGCTCGAGCTGTGCGGGCAGTACCTCGAGCTGGGGGTGACGGAGCAGGTCATCTACCTTCGCGGTGGCCAGCCCGAGGCGCTGGCTGGAAGGATCGCCGAAGCGCTGCCCGACCTGCGCAAGCTTGATCGCGCGACAATGAGGACTGACTCAGCTCACAGATAAGGAGGCAGCCATGGCCGACAGCGTCTATCGGGTCACCGAGCTGGTGGGCACCAGCAGCCAATCCTGGGAGGCGGCGGCGAAGACCGCGATCGAGACCGCATCGAAGACGCTGCGGGACCT
>CATPBO010000095.1 GCA_955652835.1 Candidatus Dormiibacterota bacterium | reverse complement strand
TGAGTGAGCTTGCGAGCGCTTATCACGAGCCTCGGATCCGCGGTGAATATTCCGTCGACGTCGGTGTAGATCTCGCACGATTCCGCTTTCAACGCGGCGGCCAGCGCGACAGCTGTCGTGTCGGAACCTCCGCGACCGAGCGTGGTGACCTCGAAGTCTGCCGTGACCCCCTGGAAGCCAGCGACCACTACCACCTTGCCGTCGCGCAGCGCTTCAAGGATGCGATCCGGCTTGATGTCCTGGATCCGCGCCTTGGAGTGGTGCGCACTCGTGCGCACGCCGGCCTGCAGGCCGGACAGCGAAATCGCCGGCACGCCCATGCCCTGCAGGCACATCGCGACCAGCGGAGCGGTGATGGTCTCTCCATTCGCGACGAGCATGTCGAGCTCACGCGGTGGCGGATCGGGGTTGATGCTCTGAGCCAGCGCGATCAGCCGGTCCGTGGTGTGACCCATCGCGGATACGACCGCCACGACTTTGTGTCCTTGCTTGACGGTCGCTGCGATCCGGCGGCTTACCCGCCGGATGCGAGCGGCGGTGCCCACCGAGGTACCGCCGTATTTCTGGACGATCACAGCGTGCGAAACATGCCCTTGTCGGTGATCTGACTGACCAGCCCACGCCCGTGATCGGGAAATGACGTTTCCATTGCGTTGGCGATCCGCGCCGCCTGCGACGGCGCGCAGAAGGCGAAGACGCTGGGCCCCGCTCCGCAGATCGCGGCGCCATATGCGCCGCTTGCTTCCGCGACCCGGATCACCTCCGCGGTCCAGGGATAGAGGTGCAGTCGATGCGGCTGGTGCAGCCGGTCGCGCAGGGCTTCGCCAAGCAGCGATGGTCGCTTGGACACGATGGCGCGCACCAGGAGCGCGGTTCGCGCGGCGTTGAACGCCGCGGTTTCGAGAGGGACCGAGTCAGGCAGCACAAAGCGCGCTTTTTCCGTCGACAGCGGCTGATTCGCGATGAACAGGGCCAGACCCCAGCCTGGGTTTGGAAGCTTCTCATCGATGTGCTCGGACACGATTCGAATGCCGCCTGAAGCAGACGCGGCGACGTTGTCGAGGTGGCCCTCGTCCGCCCCGGCGTCGATGACGTGGCTCTTGACATCCCACGGGCTGCTGAGCGCCGAGGCGGCAAGCCTGGCGGCAGCGCTGCTGCCGAGGCCCACGCCGAGTGGGATCTCGCTTCGCACGCGACCCTTCATCTTCAGCCGCGTGAAGGGGTTCTCATGAGCCGCCAGGTAGTCCGAGCCCTCGCCTTCGTAATCCCAGCCAGGATGTTGGGCTTCGTTGGCCTCGACCTCGAGCCACAGGTCGATCGCCATCGCCATGCAGTCGAAGCCCGGACCGATGTTCGCGATCGAGGCCGGGACTTTGATGCGCACTACAGAAGGGTGCCTTCGATCACAGTTTCAAGACCTTAGCTAGTGTGCGCGCGTCGCCGTCGAGCTCGATCGGAGGTTCGACGTTCTTGAGCGCCGCGTCAGGGTCCTTGAGGCCGGAGCCGGTGAGAACGACGACGGTCGTTGAGTCTTTGTCGATCTTCCCCTCGCGGACCAGCCTGAAGAGCAGCGCGAGCGGGGCGGCCGAGGCGGGCTCGGCGAACAGGCCCTCGCTGTTGGCCAGGCTGATCTGGGCGGAAAGGATCTCGGTGTCGGTCACGGCGGCGATCATGCCGCCGGACTCATCTCGCGCCGTCGTCGCCCCTTCCCACGAAGCCGGGTTGCCGATGCGGATCGCAGACGCGACGGTCTGTGGGTCGGCGATGGCGTGGCCGCTGACAATCGGGGCTGCGCCCTCCGCCTGCGCACCGACCATGCGGGGCAGACGTGTAGCCCGTCCCGCGGCGTGGTACTCGCGGAAGCCCTTCCAGTAAGCGGTGATGTTGCCCGCGTTCCCAACCGGGAGCAGGAGGTAGTCGGGGGCGTCGCCGAGCGCGTCCACCACCTCGAAGGCGGCAGTCTTCTGGCCCTCGATCCGGTGCGGGTTGATCGAGTTCATCAGTGCGACAGGGTATCGGCTGGTGAGGTCCCTGACGGTTTCCAGAGCAGTATCGAAATTGCCTTTGAGGGCGACGACCTTGGCCCCGTACATCAGGGCCTGCGAGAGCTTGTTCATGGCGATCTCGCCGGACGGGACGACGACGATCGCGCGAACCCCCATCCGGGCCGCGTACGCCGCCATCGAGGCGGAGGTGTTGCCGGTCGACGCACACATCAGGACCCTGCTGCCGCCCTCCAGCGCTTTGGCCACCGCAACGACCATCCCGCGATCCTTGAAAGAGCCCGTCGGATTCAACCCCTCGTACTTGAAGTAGAGGTGCTTCAGCCCAAGTGCGCGCGCGATGTTGCGGCTGGGCACCAGGGGCGTCGAGCCTTCGTTGAGGTCCACCTCGGGTGTAGATGGCCCAATCGGCAGGTGCTCGCGGTAGCGAGCGATGACTCCCAACGCTTGTCTCCTTAGAACACGCGAAGGAAGGCTGACACGGCGCGCACCGGCTCGAGCGCAGCCATCCGCTCGCGCGCACGCTGAAGGCTGGCGTCGGGTGCAGGGTGTGTGGTGACAACGAGCTCGGCCGTTTGGTCCTGCGACCACGCATCCTTCTGAATCAAGCTCGAGATGCTGACGCCCTCTTCCGCAAACACGTGGCCGATCGCCGCCAGCACACCCGTCCGATCGTCGACGCGGATCCGGTAGTAGGCACGAGTCACAACCTCGCCCATCGGCACGACGGTGATCCGGTCATCGAAGCTGAATGACGGGCGGCTCTGAACCCCGCGCCGGATCGAGCGGGCCAGGTCAATGAGATCACCGACGACGGCGGAAGCCGTCGGCCTGCCGCCCGCTCCCTGCCCGACAAGGAGCACCTGCCCGACCAGGTCGCCTTCGACGAAGACCGCGTTCTCGGCCCCCTCGACTCGAGCCAGGGGATGGTCGAGCGGGACCATGGCCGGATGCACTCGCGCCTCGACGCGGCCTGGATGCCGCTGAGTGTGGGCGATGAGCTTGATCGCGTAGCCGAGCTCGCGGGCGTAGCGAAAGTCGACGGGCTCGATGCCTTCGATGCCCTCGCGATAGATCTCATCAGGGCGCACCTTTATCTCGTACGCGATGGAGCCGAGGATGGCGAGCTTGTAAGCGGCGTCGAAGCCGCCGATGTCGTCTGTGGGATCAGCTTCCGCATAACCTGCCGCCTGCGCTTCGCCGACCGCTTCGCCAAGCGACAGGCCGGCGACCGCCATCCGGCCCAGCACGTAGTTGGTGGTTCCGTTGATCACGGCCGACACACGCTCGATCCGGTTCGCCTGCAGGTCGGTCCGGAAGGTGCTGATCAGCGGTATGCCGCCGCCGACCGCGGCTTCGAAGTAAACGTCGACGTTCCTGGCGGCTGCCAGGTCGAGAAGCTCCGGGCCGTGCTTGGCCATCACCATCTTATTGGCCGTGATCACGTGCTTGCCGGCATTGATTGCCCGCTCCAGGTAGCTCCGCATGGGTTCATCACCGCCGGCCACCTCGACCAAGACGTCGATCGCCGGGTCCTCGAGAAGATCGGCCGGCTCGGACGTTAAGAGCTCAGGGGCGATCTCGATGGCGCGACGCTTTTTCGGGTCGCGCACCAGCACCCGCTGCAGGCACAGCTCGACGCCGGCCCGGCGTGACAGCTGCGGCCCCCACGTCAGCAGCCGCTCGGCCACCTGGCCGCCGACGGTCCCGAGTCCGACCAACCCCACGTTTATGGTTCCCGTCATTTGGTGCCGCTATTCTCCCTGCCGTGGCCCTGATCCTGCGCGAAGCCGACGTTCAACAGCTCATCGAGATGGATGAGGTGATCGCCGCGGTCACAGCGGCGATGAAGGAGCTCGGGGAGGGCGTCGCCCAGAACGAGCCGCGCCGCCGCGCTTTTGCTCCAGGCGGCTTGCTCAACGTGATGTTCGCCTCGTACCCGGGAGGCCGCTGCACGGGGTTGAAGGCTTACACCGTCGCCGACGGACGAGCCCGGTTCCTGGTCGTGCTTTTCGCGCTCGACGGCTCCCTCGAGGCCCTGTTCGAGGCCGACTTCATGGGTGCGTACCGAACCGGGGCGGCCACGGCGGTCGCCGCGAGGGCGCTTGCGCGCCCTGGCCCGACGACAGTGGCCCTGGTCGGAACCGGCTGGCAAGCGACCACCCAGGCCCTCGCCGTCTCGCGCGTGCTCGAGATCAAGGAGCTGCGAGTCTTCAGCCGCGACTACGACCGGCGGGCCGCGTTCGCTCGGGAGCAGGAGGACCAGCTCGGCGTGCCGACGCTTGCCGCAGGCAGCGCGGAGCTCGCCGTACGGGGCGCCGATGTAGTCATCACCATGACGACCAGCGCAACGCCGGTAATCGAGCCAGATTGGGTTGAGCCGCATGCGTTCGTGGCAGCCGCGGGTTCGAACTTCCGCAACCGGGCAGAGATCCCGGCCGACCTGGTCGCAAAGGCGCAGACGGTGGTGGTCGACCAGCTTGCCGCGGCCCAGCTGGAGAGCGGTGACCTGATCGCGGCCCACGAGGCCGGCAAGTTCGACTGGGGCCGCGCCGTAGAGCTCGCGGCAGTCGTCGCCGGCAAGTGGCAGCGTCCCGCGGCCTCCGGCATCACGCTTTTCGAGTCCCACGGGCTCGCCCTGTGGGACCTGGCCGCGGGCTCGGTCGTGCTGAACGCCGCACGCGAGCGCGGCCTCGGCGAGGAAGTCCGGCTGTTTTAGGCGCTCGGCTCGGCCAGCTCCGGGTTCGGCTCCTGCGCTGCTCGCTTACGAATCAATTACTACGCTCGCTGCGCTGCTCGTCGCCTCACCCGGATCTGGACCGATCGCCGAATCTGTCGCGGAACTTTCGACCGCGCCTCTAGTTGTGGGGGACGTGGACCTGCACGGGCTGAAGACCTAGGCCGCCGAGCTGGAGGGCTGAGCCCACCAGGAAGGCGGCGATGAGGATCACTACGAGGGCCGCGCTGGCGGCTGTGTACACCACCCAGGGGGAGGGTCCAGAGCCAGCGAGCCGAATCAGGATGTCCGGCCAGTCCGGGCCCCGGCGCGGGGTCCACGAGTCGACCTCCGCACGGATCATCCGGCTGACGTCTGCTTCGGAGGGCGAGTTAGACCCTCCCTGTGTGGTTTTATCGTCCACGTAGGGCACCTTCATTACTCGAACGCGTGGTGTCCAGATCCTGGTCGTTCCCCATGGTTTTTCGCATGATGGCCACTGCCTTGGCGATCCGGGATGCGACCGTGCCGGCCGGCACCCCGAGGACGGCGGCAATCTCCTCCCGCGTCATGTCCTCGTAGTAGTGAAGGACGACGGCGGCACGCAGCTTCGGGCTCAGCGCCGCCATCGCCTTGCCGACGACGTCCCGGGCCTCCGCCCGATCGTAATCCCGCCGATCCGGTGCGACATACAGGCGCGCGGGCAGGAAGCGGGCCAGCTTCTGTCGGCGCAAGTGCGAGATGGCGAGGTTGATCCCGATCCGGCGCAGCCAGGCGCCCGGCGGCGCGGTCGGCGTGTACCGGTGGCGGGCCCGGTAGGCCCGCACAAAGGTCTCCTGCGTGAGGTCCTCAGCCGCCGCACCGTCGAGCACGACACCGCGGATCGAACGGTAGACCGAGAGATATTCCTGGTCGTAGAGCTGCTTGAACTGGGTGGCGGGGTCAAGCTCCCTGCTCTCGGTCACACCTTTAGTGTGAGGGCTGGCGAATCAATTGATGTCTGTGTCCGCTGAGTGGTGGGCGACCCGGGACTCGAACCCGGATGGGTTACCCCACACGCCCCTCAAACGTGCGCGTCTACCAGTTCCGCCAGCCGCCCGGCTGCAGCCGGTTGATTTTACGTGACGGCGCTTTGGTACCCGCGGCAAGACTCGAACTCGCAACCTCCTGATCCGAAGTCAGGCGCTCTATCCATTGAGCTACGCGGGCGAAGCCCCATCGTAGGGCGCTCAGCCGACGGCGTAGCGCTGGTGGTTCAAGCCCCAGGCCGCGTAGCGCACTAGGCCTACGGGGCGATACCGCCGCCTTCTGGCCACCGTGGTCGCTGACTCGATGGCCGCGCGCAGCGCCTCGGGCGTCTTGCCAGGGAACTCTGTGAAGGCGCGGCCCACGGCGTCGAGAATGTGCGCGTCGGACGAGCCGATCTCAGCGGCGCCGAGCCCAAGGTTCAGGCGGTGCGCCAGCTGGTTGACGAGATAGAAGCCAGGAGTTGCGTTCTCGACCTCGACCGCGTCGAAATCAAGCTCTGCCGCAAGCCAGCCAACACCATGGACCGGGCCCGTCCTGGTTCGCCTTTGCGTGCGCCAAAAGGGATGGACCGCGAGCGCCAGGCCGCCCTGATCGTGAATCGCGTCGACGGTCGCGGCAGCCGACATGCCGGGCTTCACTCGACGCTCGAGAAATAGAGCGACGATGTGCCCGTCGCGACTGGACACTTCCTCCCCGACGATGACGCGAAACTTCGCTCGCTTAGCCGCGTGTTCCTGCGCGCGCAGAGCACCTTCGATCGTGTCGTGATCGGTGACCGCGATCACGTCGAGCTTGGCGCGACGGGCTGCGTGGTCGACCAGTTCTTTGGGCGTCGGCCAGCCGTCACTGACGGTCGTGTGCATGTGCAGGTCGGCCCGACCCACAGCAGCCATCGGTGTGCATGGTACGCCCGGCAGGCTTACCATCGACCTTTAAGGACCTTCTGTTCGACTTGCTGGAGGTATCGCCCGTGGAAGGCTTGATGCAGGACTACGAGCTCTCTCTTCAGCATGTGCTCTGGCGGATTGAGCACCTGCACCAGAAGAAGGAGGTGGTGACAAAGCTCGACCATGGCGTGCACCGGATGACCAACGCCGAGATGGTGCCGCGCATCAACCGGCTTGCGGGCGCCCTCAAGAGGCTGGGCATCAAACCCGGTGATCGGGTGGCGACGCTCGCTTTCAACAATCACCGGCACCTCGAGCTCTACTACGCCGTGCCCTGTATGGGTGCCGTCCTGCACACACTCAACCTTCGGTTGTTCCCTCAGCATCTCGAGTTCATCATTAATGACGCGGAAGACAAGGTTTTATTTGTCGATCAGGCGCTAATTCCTCTCCTCAAGCCCCTGATCGGCAAGATTCCGTCCGTCAAACAGCTCGTTTTGATGACAGATACGCCGGCTGCGTCCCACAGCGAGGACGGCCTAGGCGACATGCTCGACTACGAGACGCTCCTCGCGGCCGAGAGCGACGGCTATCCGTGGCCCAAGCTGTCCGAGCGCATGGCTGCGGCCATGTGCTACACGTCGGGCACCACCGGCAACCCGAAAGGGGTGGTCTACTCGCACCGCTCTCAGTTCCTCCACACGATGGGGGTCCTGCAAGGCGACAGCCTGGGCATCACCGAGAAAGACACGGTCCTTCCGATCGTGCCCATGTTCCACGCCAACAGCTGGGGACTTCCCTACGCCTGCGGAATGGCCGGCTCGAAGGTCCTTCTGCCGGACCGGTTCATGGGCGACGCGAAGTCGGTGGTCGAGCTGGCCGAGCAGGAGGGGGCGACGATCCTCGCCGGCGTCCCGACGATCTGGATCAACACGGTCGCGTACCTGAAAGAGACCGGCAAACGGCTGCCGAAGGTGCACACCGTCATCTGCGGTGGCTCCGCCGTGCCGCGAGCCCTCATGGAGGGTATGGACGCGGTCGGCCTGCGCATCCTTCATGCCTGGGGCATGACCGAGACTTCTCCGCTCGGGAGCGTCGCCCGTCCTCGATCCGACACTAGGCCAGGAGATGAGCTGAAAGCCCGGCTCACGCAAGGCGTCGTCAACTCTGGGGTGGAGATCCGGATCAGCGACCCCGCCACCGGCGAGGAGCTGCCCTGGGACGGGGTGGCGTTCGGCGAGATCCAGGTCCGCGGTCCGTGGATCGCTCGCGGTTACCACAACGGCTACGACCCGGGAAAGCTGACCGAAGACGGCTGGTTTCGCACTGGGGATGTGGCGAAGATCACGCCCGAGGGCTACATCGAGATAGTCGACCGCACCAAGGACGTGATCAAGTCAGGGGGCGAATGGATCTCCTCGGTCGAGCTCGAGAACGCGGTCATGTCGCACCCCAAGATCATGGAAGCGGCCGTGATCGGCCTCGCACATCCGAAGTGGGACGAGCGGCCGGTCGCCTACGCAGTGCCGAAGCCCGAGTTCAAGGGCAAGGTCACCCAGGAAGAGGTCATCGAGTTTCTCAAGGACAAGGTCGCCAAGTGGTGGCTGCCGGATGAGGTGCGCTTCATCGATGAGGTGCCCAAGACCTCGGTCGGCAAGTTCGACAAGAAAGTCTTGCGAGCCAGCGCTGAACCGATCCATGCAGGAGTGAAGGAGGAGGCTAAGAACTGATGGCTCGCACCGCCGCGCGGGAGCACACGATCGGCCGGGACACCTATCACTTCAAGTGGGACAACTCGCTCAAGCCAGCGGTCGAGATCGAGGCCGGCGACATCGTCCACTTCGACACCGAGGAGGTGACCGCCGGACAGCTGAAGAAAGGTGACCCCGCATCGAAGCTGGGAAGCCTGGACTTCGACCGCCTCTATCCGCTCGGGGGCCCGGTCTACGTCAAAGGAGCCGAGCCTGGGGACACGCTGGAGGTGGAGATCCTGGACCTGAAGCCTGGGTCTTGGGGGTGGACGGCGCTACTGCCCGGTTTGGGCCTCCTGGCCTCTGACTTCCCCAACCCCTACGTCCGGTACTTCGACCTGGGAGACCGCAAGTCGGCCGAGCTACGCCACGACATCCACATCCCGATCGCCCCGTTCTGCGGCACGATGGGGGTCGCCACCGACGAACCGGGTCCGCATGATGTCCTGCCGCCGACCAAGGGGGCAGGCAACATCGACACCCGCCACCTAACGGCTGGAACCAAGCTTTACCTGCCGGTTTTCGTACCTGGTGCACTCTTCTCGGCAGGCGACTGCCACGGCGCGCAGGGAGACGGCGAGGTCTGCGTTACCGGAATCGAATGCCCTATGACGTTCTCACTCCGATTTGGAGTGGTCAAAGGCGCGTCGCTCCGCCCTTGGAGCTACCACTTCCTGACCCCCGCGGCGCCCCTTCAGCCGCGCAGCGACGAGAAGGGCTACCACGCAGTCTGCGCCCTGGGCCCAGACCTGATGGAGAACGCCCGCAATTCCGTGCGGGACACGATCGCGTGGCTGTCGGCGGACCACGGGCTCAGCCGAGAGGATGCCTACATCCTGTGCAGCCTGGCCGGCGACCTCAGGATCAGCCAGATCGTCGACCAGCCCAACTTCGGGGTCTCGTTCTACCTGCCTCTGAGCGTCTTCAGCTAGCCAGGTCGTCCGCCTCCGAAAGCATTACTCCCTCAGGGGGTAGTGAGCCGCGTACCGTCCGGCATACTGACCGACTGGTGTTCGCAGGTTGAGTACCACACAGCTGGGGCGCTATCCGATCGAAGCCGAGCTTGGGCGCGGTGCAATGGGCGTTGTCTACCGGTCGACTCATCCACGCCTGGAGATCCCGGTCGCGATCAAGGTCCTGGCCGAGCAGTTCTCGAGCGATACGAGCTTCCGCCAGCGCTTCCACCGCGAAGCCGCAACCGTCGCCGCCCTGAACCACCCCGGCATCGTCCGGGTTTACGACTTCGACGAGGACGGCCCGGTGTTGTTCATCGTCATGGAGTGGGTCGAGGGACGCTCGATGCGGTCCTGGCTTGACGAGTACGGGCGGTTCAGCGTCGACGTTTCGGTCGACCTCATACAGCAGCTCCTGTCAGCGGTCGGCGTCGCTCACGACTACTCGATCGTGCACCGTGACCTGAAACCCGACAACATCCTCATCTCCAACCGCGGCAAGACGAAAATCCTCGACTTCGGCATCTCGAAGCTCATCGACGACAAGCACCGGCTGACTGCGACCGGGAGCATGGTCGGCACACCCGCGTACATGGCGCCCGAGCAGGTCAAGGGCGATGCGGTGGATGCGACGTCGGACATCTACTCGCTCGGCATGATCCTTTACGAGCTCCTGCACGGCGAGCCCCCGTTTACAGGCGCGTTGCCGTCGGTGCTCCACTCACAGGTGTTCGACAGGCCGCGAGCGTCGACGGCGATTCCGTCTCCGATCATGGAGATCATCTGGAAGGCAACCGCGAAAGACCCCAGCCAGCGCTTCCAGAGCTGTGAGGCATTCTCCGGTGCGTTCCATTACATGCCGAAACCTGGCGCTGCCCATCCGCCGGTCGAAGCGATCTCCGACGAGATCGCGCTTGCTGAGGAGACCGAGCAGCGTGCGCCGGTCCCAGCCCGCACCGACGGCCAAAAACCGGCCGGGGTTTGCACCTACAGCGACTGCCAGGAGCGCCGCGGCTGGGCATGCGCTTACAAGGATCTGACCGGACGAGAGTGCAAGAGCTGGTGGTGCCGCAAGCACATACAGTTCATCGAACGCACCCCGTTCTGTCCTCGACACGCCAGCGTGATCCGTGCGCTCGCGCCCACCGCGAACACGATCTTCGAGATCAAGAACCGGCCCGCGGTCGACGATCGGGCTCTGCCGCTGGCGGCGCTGGTCGCTGAGGACATTGACAAGGACGTGACCGAGCTCGTTCGCCGCCGCTACCAGAACCGCAAAGACGTCACCCTCGCACGCGACCGCACTGTCCGTCAGACCTGGTCGGGGCGCAACGAGGTCGCGTGGGAGCGGAGCTGGGCGGCGCTTAAGAGCCAGGGCTACCTGATCCGGATCGCAGTGCGCGTGTCCACCGACGAGCCTGACACGGTGCAGCTCTTGATCGGCAACACCATCGTGTTCAAAGAGGTGCCGGACTGGATCAGCCGCCGCCGCGAAGGCGAGCCGCCCGACCATGCCGACCGCGCACGATTCGGCAAGAAGCTGTTCGGCGCGATTCTCGAGCATGTTGACGAGCCCCAGCCGGTGCCTTCCGCGGTTCCGACCGCGAGCCATGAGATCGAGCCTCCTCCACCGCCCGAGATCAACCGGACGCTGATCGAGGGCATGGTCCTGCGCCTGGCGTCGTCAGCGACGCGGGTCACGGGATACGAGGTCGCGGAACAGCTCGCGTTGCCGTTCGCGGCGGTTGAACCGAGCTTGAAGTCGCTGACCTCGTCGAACTTCCTCGACGCGCTCGGCCTGGCCTCAGAGCAGGGTCCGTGGCTGGGCCGGCCGCTGCCAGAACGCATGGCCTACGCGATCACGAAGCAGGGGCGCGTCCGCAGCGAGCAAATTGCCGAGGCAAGCACCCGATACACGGGTCCGGCACCGGTCTCGCTGGCGGAGTACCGGGCGGTGCTCGTCGAGGCGGCCAAGCCAGGCACGCTCGACCTGGTGAAGGTCAATCTAGCGCTGAGCGGCATCGAGCTCGCGCCGGGCGTGACAGAGGCCGTGAGAGCGGCCGTCAACTCCCGGTCGTCCATCTTCATCTATGGAGCGCCGGGCAACGGCAAGACCACGCTGGCGCGACGCATCCCCAGCCTCCTGGGCGGCCCGATCGTCATCCCGATCGCCCTCGACATCGGCGGCGGCGAGGTGATGACGATCTTCGACGGCGCAGTACACCGCCTCGAGACACACCAGCCGGTGGACCGGCGGTGGCGGCGAGTGGCGCGCCCACTCGTTCAGGTCGGCGGCGAGTTCCAGCTCGATATGTTCGACCCGACCTGGGAGGAAGGCAGCCGGACCTACGGCGCGCCGCTGCAGGTAAAGGCGAACGGCGGCGTGCTGTTGATCGACGACCTTGGCCGCCAGCGCGTCTCGCCGAAGCAGATCCTCGACCGCCTGCTCGGGCCCCTGGAGCAGGACATCGACTACATGAACCTGACGTCAAGCGGACGCAAGGTCGAGGTGCCATTTCAGGCGCAGGTCGCGCTGTCCACCAACCTGAAGCCGGCCGAGTTGCTCGACGAGGCGTACCTTCGGCGGCTTTCCTACAAGGTCCTCATGCCAGACCCGACGTGGGAGATGTGGTGCCGGATCTTCGAAAGGGAGCGCACGCGCTTGACCATTCCGCAGGACCCGGGTGCGCTGGAGATGATCTCGACCCTTTACAGCGGCAGGCCGCTGCGAGGCAACCACCCGCGCGACCTGCTCGAGCGTTTGGTGGACGTTTCGTCAGCGCGCGGCGTGCGGCCCCAGTTGACGCCTGAGCTGGTCGAAGCCGCCTGGCACACGCTCTTCATCACGAGCTAGGGCGGACAGCCGCACCGCGGAGCGCGCGCGTGATGTCGGCCGGCGACAGCATGCCGACGAGCTTTCCCTCTCCATCGATCACGAGCAGCTGGCCGTCGTCTGATTGAGAAAAGCGATCGAGCACTGCGATGATCGGTTCGCCCGGCGACGCCTTGGCGACGTCTTCGATTGCGATGCCGACGTCGCGGACGCGCCGTATTGGTCGATCTTCCTGCGGCACCTGAGCCAGCCGGTTCGACGTGACGAGACCGTCAAGGCCCCCGTCGAACGTCTTGAGTGGATAGGCATTCGATCGCTGTCCCGGCAGGACGGAATGCATGAATTCGTCGACCGTGATCCAACCTGGCGCCATGGTCGGATCCCGCGACATCACATCGCCCACGCGCAGACCGGCAAGGGCGCCGCGCATGAGCACCTGCGATTCCTCGCTGCGGGCGGCAGACATGAGAAACCAACCGAGGAAGATCAGCCACAGGCCGCTGAGCGCGCCCTGGACGAAGAGTGCCAGGAGCCCGAGGCCCATCAGCAGGAATGAGCAGATCCGTCCCAGCCGCGCAGCGCTCGAGGTTGCGCGATAGCGGTCGCCGCTTCGCTGCCATAGCCAGGCGCGCAGCAGGCGTCCGCCATCGAGCGGAAAGGCCGGAATCAGGTTGAACACCAGCAGCATGGCGTTCGATGCCGCAAGCCACGCGCTGCCACCTTCGATGAGGGGCGGTCCGGAGGTGGTGTCAAGCGCAAACGTCACGGCGGCAAACAGGATGGCGAGAACCAAGCTGACCACGGGGCCCGCGATCGCGATCTTGACCTCGGCGCCCGGCGTCGGCGCATCACCGTGCAATCGCGCGACGCCGCCGAAGATCCAGAGCGTGATGCCGTCGACTTTTACCCCAAGCCGCATGGCGACGACGGCGTGGCCCATCTCGTGGCTGAGAAGAGAGACATAGAAGAGGAGGGCGGCGATCGAAGAGACGAGCCAGTAGGCGGACTGCGGCTGGTCCGGCACGAGCGCCGGAAGCACCTGCCCGGCGAGGGTCCAAACGATGAGGGCGAAGACGATGGCGAGGCTCCAGTGGAGTCCCACCTCGATGCCTGCGATACGGCCGACGCGGACGCTTGCGGCCACGAGGCCATGTTAGAGGGGCGCCTTACTGGCCCTGGGTATACTTTTGCGTCGGCCCAGGAGCGGCGGTGGCGGAATGGCAGACGCGCTAGTTTCAGGAGCTAGTGTCCGCAAGGACGTGGAGGTTCAACTCCTCTCCGCCGCACCAAAAAGCTAGCCGCCGATCTTTGGTGCCGGTGCTAGGCTGGCTCCGATGGTCGATCCAATGGTCATCTTTCCGATCGCAACTGGCGGATTAGGCCTTTGGACGCTCATGACCGGGCGTACTCTGCGTGGCCTTCCACGCTGGCCGTTGACCGGCCGTGGCCTCCGGCTGGACGGTGCCTACTTCCTTGCCTTAAGCCTCGTGGTGCTGGTGTTGGCGTTGAACCACGAGGACGGACTTGCCTTTGTGATATTTGCAGTTGGGACCTTGACGGCAGCCGCGGCCATTCAAGTCGCTCAGAGACGAAGGCCGAGTATCTAAGCCTCGAGCGCCCGTGCATCAGCGGCTCAGGACTTTCTCCAGCTGGGGTTTCCGCATCTTCGACCGGCCCTTGATTCCGCGCGCCTTGGCCTCGTTTCGCAGCTGGTCGTAAGTCCGGCCTTCTGATCCCTTATGGGATCGCGAGCCACCGCGCCGGTCCGATGAGATATCGCTCGTACTGGCGCTCCCGCTTCGGACTCCATGCGCTCTGTGGCATTCGATCAAACCTCCGTTACCTTGACAACGCGCGGCCAATCCATTCGACTGAGCCCCTGCGTGACGACTGAGGCCTACGACCAGATCCTCACCCTGTACCGAACGCTGCTTGTTTTCGCCACGGTCGCGGGGGTCATCCTTGCCGTCGGGCTGGTCGAGTTCGTTTACTTCGAACCGCCTGGACAGACCTCGGGGGCGAGGGCTCGAATCGTTGGCGTGTTCGAATACGATCCGGCCTCAGGCCAGCTCGTCGGTTCTGACAGGGCATCGTTCACCCGCAACCAGGCATTCGCCGCGAAAGTGAGCTGGTTGGGGCTTCCCGGCGACATAACAGTCGACGCGCGCTGGTACGACACGTTCGGCAACGTAGTGGGTCGTGTGGGCCCGAGCACGCCCTCCAAGCTCGGCGACAACTCAATCGTTCCGGTCGTCGTGCCGCCGGGTCTACACCACAACCTGCCGGGTCATTACACGTTTGTCGTCGAGCGGCTGCAAAACGGGGTGCCGGTCGAGGTCCTCGCACGCCGAATCGTGCTGGTCGAGCGTTAGTGAGCACGAACACCTACACCACACCCCCCGCGGCAAACCCGCATTCGCGCCTGCGTCCCTTGCGCTACGGCATCGCCATCGCGGTCGCTGCGGTGGTGGTGGTAGCGCTGATCGCCAGCTCGCTCCTCAACTATGTGTACCTGGACTCAATTCCCGGCCGGACTTCGCTGTACGGCCTGCTGGCCGTAGCCTTGATCGCGCTCGGAACGTACATCGGGGTGCGGGCATTCACGCGAGATCGGGCAAGCCGCCGTAAGCACCTCATCCGCGCCGGGGTCCTGCTCGGGCTGGGCACATTGCTGTGGCTGCTGGTGATCGACGTCTTCGTCTTCACGCAATCAGCGGGGCCAGGAGTTGCGGCCCTCTGCGCCCTCGCCTGTCTCCCAACCACGGCCTTCGGACTTCTGGTGGTGCGTCGGATGGACCGCAATGAAAAGGAACCCTGGCGCCTGGTGCTCGTTGCGGCGGCGTGGGGTGCGATCGTCGCGACAAGCCTTGTGATCTGGGGCGAGACCCTTTGGGACCAGACCACTCAACGCCTCCTTGTGCCAGGCCCTGGCCTTGACGCGGCCAGCGCATTCTCGGCCGGCCTGCTCGAGGAGCTGGCCAAGGGAACGGCCGTGGTGCTGCTCTTTCTCGTCATGCGCAATGACTTCGACGACGTTGTCGATGGCATCGTCTACGGCGCTGCGGTTGGACTCGGTTTCAACTTCATGGAGTCCGTCGCGTACATGACGAACCTCTTCGCCGTTTTCAATCCTGAAGGGTTTGGCTGGTACGCGGCCGGCTTCCAGTGGTACGGGCGACAGGTCCTCGGCCTGTTCTTTGGCCACGCGACCTACACGGCGTTCATCGGCGCCGGGCTTGGAGTGGCGCGCCAGCTTCCAAAGAAGCGACAGAAAGCGTTCGCGATCATAAGCGGATTTTTAATCGCGATCGCAGCCCATTTCTCGTGGGACGCGTGGGTGACTTTCTTCCCGATCGACAGCACGCTGTTCGGCCTCGTCGAGATCCACCTGCGCACGCTGATCATGACCGGGCCATTCACCGCGGCGGTGATCGCCTTGCTGCTGTTCGGGATTCGCTACGAGGCGATGGGATTGGTGGATCAGATGCAGAAGGAGGCGGCCACCGGGTCGGGCACCATCCTGCCCGAGGAGATTCCGATCCTAGCCAGTCCGTGGCGGCGCCTGAAACAGCGCTTGGCTGCCTTCCGGCGTGGCGGGCTGCCCGCGTACTTCAAGGTTGCGCGCCTGCAATCCGCGCAGCTGGACCTTGCCATGGAGCGGTGGCATCGGGAGCGACAGGAGATCGACGCGCCTCTGGAGGCCGAGGAGGCCCTGAGGCAGCGGCTGATCGAGCTGCGGCACTGGGTCCCGGCTTAACAGGGTGGGCCCTGGGTACAAACGCCCTAGGCCGGTAGACGACCCCAGATCGCTCGCACCATCGCGAGCAAGAGGAGCATTGCCGCGGTGGCCCAGGTGATCGCGGAAACCACCGGGTCGCTGAAGTCGGTGCCGCTGAGCACCGCGTGCAAGAAGATCATCGCGAACGCGACGTACGCGAGCCGGTGGATCCACAGCCACAAATCCTTGTTCATCCGCCGTTTGAGAAACGCGGTGACCGTGACGAGCAGCAGCATGTCCACCGACAGCGCACCAAGCCCGATCGCCAGCGTGCCGTAGCTGGAATGAAAAGGGATCACCAGGTCGAGGAGACCGACGCGCGCAGTCTTGTCGAGCAGGAGCGACAACAGGTGGATACCTGCCAGCGGAATCCACAGCACGGTGGTGTATTCGTGGAGCCCGCGAAGGGCGCGATTGCTGCCCAGCCAGTCGAGCACCGCGGTGCGAAGCGCGATGCCGGTCACCAGTGCGACGGCCAGCGCCACGTACGAGCTCAGTCCGGCGACTCGTGACAGCACCCAGAAAAACTGGTCTGTTGTCATGGGCTCAGCCACCACGCCTGCGCGTGGGCCGCGCAGTAGGTTGGCGCCAGCTCCGGGCCCACCAGTAGGGCGGCTTTGGCGACGACCTCGGCCTCCACGCCGTCGGTGGCGACGACCGAAACCTCCTCGAGGCCGGTTCGCGCCGGTAACCCGGTGCGTGGATCGATGAGGTGGTGATGCTCGCCCCATCGCCGCCGCCGCACGCTGCTGGTGGCAGCACCCTGGTCTCGCAGCAGCACAGTCACGCCGGCCAGGCCGACTGGCCAACCGATACCGGCGGGTCCCACGCCGGCGGCGCTCAGGTCGCCACCGATGTTGGCCAGCGCGTTCGGTCCGAGGGAGTCACGAAGCCGGTCGGCCATCCACCCTTTGGCGATGCCGCCCAGGTCAATGCCCGCACCTGGCTCGAGTCGCGCGGCGCCCGGCCGCACCCTGAGCACGTCGGGCAGGGCCGGCAGGGGACCCGTCACCGGCAGGTTGACGGCGGTCGGGCCCTGGGACAGTGGCCGCGTGTAGCCAATCGCGGCCATCGACGGCAGCACCGCAACGTTGACGAAGCCTCCACTTGTCTCAAAAGCGCGAAGCGACTCGCGCAGAAGAGTCTCAAGCTCGGCACTGATGTCGATCCATCGGCCGGTCGCAGCATTGAGTCGGGAGAGCTCGCTCTTCATTGAGAACCGGGTCAGCCGCGCCCCCATCCGGCGCACCCAGAGCTCACCCTCCAACAACCGTCCACGCGAAAGGCCGATTGCGAACAGGCTGCAGGTGGTGCCGAGAGCCTCGAAGTGAAGTGCCTCGATGGGCGCGCTACGAGGCATAGGTCGAGGTCACCGGCTGCAAGTTGCTTGGCTGGACCGACGGTCCGAGCGTGAGGGTGCCTCCAGGCGCAGAGACCGACGATCCCCTCGATGCGCTGAGCACCGCCGGCTGAAGTGGAGCCGCCGGGTTCTTCAGGTGTGAGGTCACGTATACAGCCGACAGCAACGTCGCTCCGACGGTAAGCACTGTCGCACCGAGCTTCAGGACGACAGTTCTCATCTCTCAGACCGTGGTTGCGACTGGCGCCTTCAGAAACGGGACACGATCGAATGAGCTTCCTAGGATCTTGGTCGAGTCGGCGCCAAGGTGTCCGCCGAGGATTTCCTGGTAGACCGACCGGAAGTCGACCGCGTACTTCAGATTGCCGGTGGCATCGAGGTTGGTGAGGTTCGGCGTCTCGCCGTACAGACCGCCATTCACCGGGTCGCCAATCAAGAGCAGCGGCGCGGCCGCACCATGGTCGGTGCCCCCGCTCGCGTTCTCCTTGGGGCGGCGACCGAACTCTGACCACGTCGCGATGAGCACCTTGTCCGCCATGCCGTGCGCCGCCAGGTCCTGGTAAAACGCCCCGACCGCCGAGTCGAGGTAGCCCATCAGGTCGTCGTGGCGGTTGAGCTCGGTGTAGTGGGTGTCAAACCCTCCGAGCGTCACGTGCAGCAGCTTCACGCCGGTTCCGGTGACGATCAGCTCCGCCGCCAGCTGAAGCGCCGCGGCCAGCTGGTTCTTCGACGAATACACAAGCTGCACCTTGTCCGTGTAATTGGCCATGGGCTGATAGCTCGCGGCAGACGTGCGCAGCGTGGCCATCGTCTCTGTTGCAGTCGCGATTGCCGTGTCGAACAGCGCCCCATAGATTCCGGGAGTGCCCTTGTACAACGCACCAACGGCGGCTTCGACCTCGGTGCCGCCGGTGAACCCGAACGTTTTCTGGTTCTGGATCACCGTCATCGTCGCCTGCAGGTCGCGCAACGCACCTGGAACGTCGGTGGCACCGCATGCGCACCCTGTCAGCGGATGGCCGTTGGAGTCGTAGGCGGTCGCGAGGGTTCGCCCGAGCCAGCCGTCGACCTGCCTGCGAGTGGGATCACCCGTTTCCCAGATGCGGATTGACTCGAAGTGGGAGAAGGTCGGGTTGGGATAGCCGACGCCCTCGACGATCGCCACCTTTCCCTTGTCCCACAGCCCCTTGATGGCGCCCAGGTTGTGGTTCAAGCCGAACTGGCTGTTGAGCGGCAACGCCTGCGAGACCATCGAACCGGCAAGCTTGGGCCGCAGGTCGTGCAGTGTCGGGTCGGCAAGCGGAACCACAGTGCGCAGCCCATCATTCCCGCCGGCGAGCTGGATCATGACGAGGACGTTGTCGTTGGTCAGGCCCTCACGCTTGGCCGCATAGACCGCGCGCGCAAATGCGTCCGGCACGGCTGCGTACCCTGCCGCCAGTCCAGCCACGCCCGCGCCGAACACGAGCCCCGCCTTGAGAAAGTCACGCCGCTTGAGCTGGTTGATGCCGATCTCTTGAGTCATCTCTTCTGCACCTACTTGAGCTGGAATTCCGGGGATGCGAGGGTGATGAACCAGCGCGCGCGGTCATCGGCCGCCTGGTTCAAGAGGCTTGCCGTCTGAGGGCTCAGAACCCCATCGAGGTGTTGGCGCGGCGCATCCGACGCCGCAGGCAGCGACGTCTTGATTTGACTGAGCGCGGCCGTCACGAAGTTCACACGCTCGACGACCGTGTTGGAGGAGATCCACGACTCGTTGTTGGGCCAGCCGCCCACGTCTGGGGGATCGAAGAGGGACTGGCCCATCCCGGAACCTGCCGCCGCGACGAGCTTCGAAAGATTGGTCGCACCCAACGCTCGCGCGGAATGGACCATGAATTCGGTGGGACTCTTGACCAGCGTTCTGTAACTTTGCGCGGCATTGAACTGCGGACTGGTGAGGAGCGCGCGCATCAACGTCTTCATGTCGTACTTGCTTCGCCGGAACGCATCGGCCAGTGTCTTGATATAAGCCGCGTCCGGCCGTGCGGCGATGAAGTGCTGCACGAGCTTGCCAGCGATGAATTGAGCGGTGGCCGGCTGTGCCAGGATCCGGTCGACAACCGCCTGCGCGTCGAGCGGGCCCGTCTTCCCAAGGTACGTAAGGTTTCCCTTGAACGCCCGCTTGGGATTGAAGACGCCAGGTCGCTGTGTCGTGTAAACGGGCAAGCGGCGCGTCACGTTGTTCGCCTTGTCGACCACCACTGTGGCGTAGGAGTCGGGCTGCTGCAGCTGCCAACCCGCGAGCGCCTTCGCGCTCTCACGAACGTCGTTTTCCGTGTAGTTGCCCGGCCCCATGGTGAACAGCTCCATGAGCTCGCGTGAGTAGTTCTCGTTGGGGTTCTGGCCAGTCGAGGTCGCGAGGTCCAGGTAGCGCAGCATCGCCGGGTCGGTGGTGACCTCCATGAGCATGGAGCGCAGATTCGTCACGGACATGCGGCGCCATGTGAGGTTCTGCCAGTACATGAACGTGTCATCGGCCACTTTTCGGTAGTCACTTGTGAAGTGGCCGTGCCAGAAGAGCGTCATGCGCTCGGCAAGCGGGGTCGAGGTGCTGAGCATGTGGTTGATCCACCACTGCTGCAGCAAGCCGATGGCGAAACGCCCACCCGGCGTGTTGGCGCTATCGAACGTCGGGGGTTCAGCCGGCGCGGTCTCGACTAGCTTGTCGACGGTCTTGTTGAAGCCGTCCGACAGCGCGGACTCGAGTTGCGCGGGCGTGTATCCGAAGCTCGTGCGGCGCAAGAGCTGCATGACGCGCGCCGACTCAGAACCCAGAGGCGACACCCAGTCCGTGCCGGATCCGGCTTTTGGCTTCGCGAGGCTCTGCATCGATCCGCCCAGGAGACGAACCGCGCCGACGCCCACCCCGGCCGCCGCCGCCGCCGCCAGCGCCTGACGCCGGGTGATGCCTCGCCTTACCTGGACACGGGTGGAGACGGCGGTTTCGGGGCTTGGCGCAAGGCTCATGGGCCAATTCAAACCTCCCCAGCCCCACATCACATCAGCCGGATGTGAAGAATTCGTAATTGCGCCACGACGATGAATTCAGAAGCGGCGAACGCCGCGCGCTGCCAGGGCCGGACCGGCACCTATGAGGCCTGGTACGTGACGGTGTCCGAGCCGGCTCGGCGCCGCGGATATTGGTTCCGGTACACCACCTTCAACCCGGCGCCGGGCGTGCACATCGATCCGCATTCAGCCTTGTGGGGCTTTCGATTCGATCACGAGAATCCGAGCTCCAACTGGGGCGCCAAAATGTCGTTTCCGCTGGACGCTTTGCAGGTTCAGCGCCGGCCGTTTGCGGTTCGCCTGGAAGACGCGCTCCTGGTTCGCAACGGCTGCTCAGGCGAGATCGACAGCGAACGCGGAAGAATGAGCTGGGACCTGCGCTGGGACTCCCGCGAGCAACCCTTCCCATTCATGCGGTCGCCGTGGCACCTGCTTTCAACGGTCGCCAATATCGGTGCCCAGCCGGCCATAAAAGTGTCTGGTGCGATCAAGGTCGACGGCGAGGTTGTCCACCTCGAGCACGTGCCGGGCGGTCAACAGCACACCTGGGGGTCAAGCCACGCGCTGGAGTGGAACTGGGGATTCGCCTCCGGTGACGATTTCTGGGTTGACGGCGCCACCTCGCGGGTGCAGTCCCGGCTCGGACGCGAGCTGGTCAACACGGCGGTGGGCGCGCACGCGCGCGATCACCGCTTTACTTCCAACGGACCGCTCAACGTCCTGCGAGCTCATGGCGAGATCGCCCCGGATTCGTGGACGGTGGAGGCAAGGCAGGGCCCACGCCAGCTGCACGTCGGAGTGACGCCGAGGCGGTCGGACCTGATCGGAGTCACTTATCTCGATCCCCAAGGCGGATCGCGAGTCTGCTATCACACGGAGGTCGCCGACCTCGAGCTGCGTCTCACTCAGGGCGATGAAGTCCTCGCCCGAATCCGGCGCCCGGCGGCGGCCGCGTTCGAGTACGCATCCGAGTCACCTGTGCCCGGCCTGCCTGTCCTGTTCTGATCAGCTGACCTGAGCTGCGAGGTGGCGGGCGTTGCGTGCCGCGAGAGCCATGATCGTGATTTGTGGGTTGACATAGGTCGAGCCCGGGAGAACGCTGGCGTCCGCGATCATCAGCCCAGGCAGATCGTGCGATTGGCCGTGGACGTCGACCACTGAGGAAAGCGGGTCCTTGCCCATCCGGCAAGTCCCCATCGGGTGGTAGGCGGAGAGCTTGAGGTCGGCGGCGGTCCACCGGCCTTCGGTAATCCTCGGCAGCTCCTCGCGCTGGCGGACTGCGGGCATCCCGGGCAGGAGCGTGTGCACCTCTTCGGCTCCTGCCGCGAGGTAGACCTCGGCGGCGAGCCGGATGCCCTCGAGGGTTTTGCGCAGATCCGCGGGGTGTAGGTCGTAGGTGATGAGCAGCCCGCCTCCAGGCGTCGTGCGGACGCGCCCTGTCCCGGAGTCGGAGATGATCAATCCCGCAGCGGCGGTCTGCCTGTAGCGCGCGAGCATGTCTTTGAGCTCGGTGCCCTTGCCGCCGATCCCACCTGCGCTGTATCCCACGCCAGGCGGCGGATAGGTGGCTTCGAGAAGGATCCCATCGTGGAGCTTTTCGTCCACGTAGTAGCTCTGCATCACACCTTTCCACGCGTACAGGTCACGATCGAAGACTCCCAGCACGCCACACCCGGGATGGATGCGTAGGTTGCGTCCTACCTGACTGCTTGAATTGGCGAGTCGCTGCCGCTGCAGCAGAGCCGGCGTGTAGACCGCGCCCGCCGCGAGAACCACGGTTCGGGCCCTGATCTCGAAGCGAGCGTCGCGCTGCATTGCACCCGTCTCGGGGTCCAGGCACGATCCACGAACCCCGACGGCTCGGCCGTGTTCGACCAAAAGCTCGTCTACGCGACAGCCGCTGATGATGCGCGCCCCCGCCTTGACGGCAAGCGGAAGGTATGTGACGTGTGTCCCGAGCTTCGCGTCGAGCGGACAACCGAACGCACACACGCCCGAGCCGTGGCAGCCGCGAGCGTTGCGTCTGATTGGACCGCCGCTGTACCCCAGCGCGCGGCGGCCCGCGTCCATCACGTCGCCGTTGGCGCCCATGATGTCGCCTCCCACGGGCGCAACATGCAGGATCGCTTCGACATCGTCGAAGTAAGGCGCCATCTCGTCGCGCTCGAGACCCCACGCATCGAGCACGAAGTCTGGTGTGCGAAAGCACGTACCCGAGTTGATGAGGGTCGATCCGCCAACGCCGCGGCCGATGGGTAAGGAGATCGTAGGGACGCCGATGGTGAAGGTGAGACCGTTGCCACGGTAGAAGCGGCGCAGTCGCTCCGGCGGCGAACCCGTGAAATCGCGGCGGTCGAACCGTTCGCCTTCCTCCAGCACGATGACCTTGAGGCCCGCTTCGGCCAGCTCCCTGGCCGCGACCGAGCCACCCGCGCCGCTCCCGACGACCACCACGTCGGCGGTTTCATAGAAACCTCGGTCGGGCTCCTCCACGAGCAGCTCGACCAACCCAGGTTCGTCCTCCACCTTCTTGAATGGCTCTCCGTCGTAGCCGATCAGCGGCTGGATCCGGCCATCGGAGCAGAAGAACATCAGGATCAGCGCCTTCAGGGCGATCAGAGTCTCGCGACGCTGGCGGATCCGCGACGTCTCGCATGCGAGCACGTAGGCCTCGCGCGACGAAGCCGACAGAGAGCGGAATGGCCGCGCGCGCCTGCCTGCGATTGAAGAGAGGTTGAAGGCGGTGAGCATCAAGCTCACGGTTCGGCGGGTCCCTGGCGAGCAGCGGTCGAGATATGAATCGAGCTGGCCGGCGACGTCCACATCGCTCGCGCCCGGCACCAGCGCACCGCCATGAGGCAGAACCGTGTCCGCGAGGGCCGCAAGTGTGGACCGTCGCGCAGACGACAAAGGCATGCCGTGCGATTATGGCCGTGCTATAGAAACGAAGAGGCTCCGGCTGCTGCTGCGAGTGTGGACGGTCATCTTCGCTCTCGGAGCGGTCGACTTTTTCGTCTTCCCCTACCTGACCGTGCGAATCCTCAATTCCGGGGCCAAGGCTCTCGGCATGCACCAGGTGGTCGCACTAAACGCAGGCCAGGATTTCTGGCTCACGCTCGCGGTGCCCTACATGATCCTGGTGGCGGCTTTCTCGTGGATCGCTCAACGCGGTCCGAAGATCGCAGCCCAACCTGTGCAGTTCCTGATCCTCGCCAAGGTATCGAGCTCGCTAACGTCGGTGGCGCTGTTCATGATTGGCGGATTGGCCTACGCGTTCCTTGCCAATTTTGTTGTCGACGGAGCGATTGCCCTGACCACCCTCTGGTTCTACCGGGCGGCGCGCCGAGAGCTCGTTTACCCGGTCTGACTCCCAGCCGGCGCCTGAGTGCGGGGTAGGATTTCAGGCCATGCCTAACCACCGCGCAGTAATTTTGTTGGTCGCGGCGCTCATCAGCGCATGCGGCGGATCCGGGAGCGGAGCCGGAGCGCCCCAAACGAACCTGACCGTGTTCGCGGCGTCGTCGCTGCAGCCCGCTTTCGATCAGATCGGCGCAAAGCTCCTGGCGACCAAAAACATCAAGACGACCTTCAACTATGCCGAGTCGCAGGCACTCACCGCCCAACTCTCACAGAGAGCAAAAGCGGACGTCTTCGCCTCCGCGGACACCGCGAACATGACCACTGTCGAGAAGGCGGGCCTTCTCAATGGCTCGCCTCAGGTATTCGCTCACAACCGGCTCGAGATCGCGATCGCGCACGGCAATCCGAAAAACATTCACAGCCTCGCCGACCTCGCAAAGCCTGGAATCGTAGTCGTGCTCGCGGATCCGTCGGTCCCGGCGGGCAAGTACGCTCAGGAAGCGTTCGCCAAGGCGCACGTCACGGTCCAGCCAGCGAGCCTCGAGCTTCAGGTCACCAGCGTTTTGAGCAAGGTCGCTATGGGCCAGGCCGACGCTGGGATCGTTTATCTCAGCGACGTCGTGAGCAGCAACCGCCAGGTCGACAGCGTCACGATCCGCGACGACCAGAATGTCATCGCGGACTACCCGATAGGAGTCCTGAAGTCCGCCTCCAATCCGGACGGAGCCGCGGCCTTTGTGAACTTCTTGCTTTCAGCCGACGGCCAGACAATCCTCAGGTTCCATGGCTTCGAGGCGGCATGAGGGAGAGCGGGGTCCCGCTCAGCTGAGCGCGCTGGAGGTCTTTTCCGGCTAGACCCACGCCAAGTTCTGCTACGTCGTAATGTTGTAACACCATGGTGGAACCAACCACGGCGATGCCCACCGAAAGAGAGGCCCTGGACGCCTACTCGACGATTGTGACCACAGTCGCCGAGCGGGTCTTGCCTTCGGTTGCGAGTCTGCGAGTCGGTCGCGCTGGGCGCGGGGGCGCCGGTTCGGCCGTCGTCATCACCCCCGACGGCTTCCTCCTCACCTCGGCCCACGTCGTCGCGCAGGGCGGTAACGCGAGCGCCTCGTTCATCGATGGCAGCGAGTACGACGTGGACGTGGTTGGGGCTGATCCCCTCAGCGACCTTGCGGTTGCTCGCGCCCGCGGAGCCACCCTCGTGTCGGTGCGGATCGGAAATGCCGACCAGCTTCGGGTGGGCCAGCTCGTCGTCGCCGTCGGAAATCCTTTGGGGTTCTCAGGTTCCGTCACATCGGGGGTCGTCAGCGGGTTAGGCCGCTCGCTGGCGACCGCCGACGACAACGGGCGCCGGCGGTTCATCGAGGACGTGATCCAGACGGATGCCGCTCTCAACCCGGGCAACTCCGGCGGGGCGCTCGCCGACTGGCAGGCGCGCCTGATCGGGGTCAACACTGCGGTGGCCGGCATGGGTCTGGGACTGGCTGTGCCGATGAATGCGACGACCCAGGCCATCCTGTCGGCCTTGATGCGAAACGGTCGCGTGCGTCGCGCGTATCTCGGGATCGCAGGCGCCACTCGCACTCTGCCTCCTGCAATCGCACAAAAGCTCGGGCGGAAAGCGGGCGTCGAAGTCCAGGAGGTCGTCGCCGGCAGCCCGGCTGCGGGCGCCCACCTTCAAAGCGGGGACGTCATCGTGTCCGTGGGAGGCACGCCGGTTGCCAAAGCGGGCGATCTGCAGCGCCTGATGGTCGAAGCGCAAATTGGTTCGAAGGTCGCGCTCAGCATCCTGCGCGGCGACCACCTGATCACGCTCGACGCCGTGCCGGTGGAGCTCGCCTAAACCCAGCGGCTACACTCCGTTGGTGGCCAAAAAGCAGATTAGGGATCTGCTGCGTGCCGAGCCGCGTGACGGTCATGTCCGGCTCGTGGAGGTGGATCCCGATACCACGCCCGGCTTGAAGAGCCCGAAACGCGCGCTCAAAGACTTGAAGAAACACAGGGCGAGCTTGTTCGACCTGCAGCAGCGGCTCTTCGCGGAGCACAAGAGATCGCTGCTGATCGTGCTGCAGGGGATGGACACCGGCGGCAAGGACGGCACCATTACCCACGTGATTGGCAACCTCAACCCTCAGGGGGTTCAGATCACCGCCTTCAAACAACCCACCCCGGAGGAAAAACGTCACGGCTTCCTGTGGCGGATCCGCAAGCATCTGCCGGACACCGGCGTTGTCGGCATCTTCAACCGCTCTCACTACGAGGACGTGCTGGTCGCCCGCGTTCACGCTCTCGCCAAACCCAAGGTGATCGAAAGCCGCTATGGCCTGATCAACAGTTTCGAACGGGAGCTGGTGCGAGGTGGCACGAAAGTGCTCAAGTTCTGCCTCCACATCTCGTACGACGAACAGCGAAACCGGCTGCTCGAACGGCTGCGCGACCCCGACAAGCGGTGGAAGTTCAACGAGAACGACATCGATGAGCGGGCCTACTGGGACGACTACCAGAGCGCGTACAGCATCGCCATCACCCGCTGCTCGACGGCGTGGGCGCCGTGGTACGTGATCCCCGCGAATGACAAGGACTACCGCAACTGGGCGGTGGCGCGGATCCTGGTCGAGACGCTCGAGGAGATGGACCCGAAGTATCCGCAACCGAAGCTCGACATTTCCCGGCTGGTCAAGCGGCTGAAGGATTAGGGCGGGGGGTTTGGTACGTTTATGGGCACTCAGGAGCTCGCTTTTCGGAGGGAGACGCTGAAATGAAGAGGTTGCAACTCGTCGGCTGGCTGGTGGCGGCTTTGTTGCTTGGGGCGTGCGGCTCCGCTGGAACTGGCGGCGGAGGCGGAAACACGTACTCGGGCAAGACGATCAAGCTCGGTGCCATCCTCTCCCTCACCGGAGCCGGCAGCGTCTACGGACCGCAGAGCAGGAACGGCGCGGCCCTGGCCGTCAAGCAGATCAACGGGGCGGG
>CATPBO010000094.1 GCA_955652835.1 Candidatus Dormiibacterota bacterium | reverse complement strand
GTGCGGACCATGTGACCGCTCGGAAAGCTGTTGAACTGGCCGGTTGCGTCCACAGCCTCGGTAAGGCTAGGTCCATCGCTGTGGTAAAGAGAACGAGGCGGACCGGGATGATACAGGAGGGTTTTGTAGAGAACCTCTAGCGCGTTGGCGCCAACGAAGGCACCCACGACCAGGGCGTCGGCGCCGAATCCGCCGCGCCATAAATAGATGAGGAGCACAAGCATCAGGGTGGTCGTGACCTCGAGCCCGCCGAGCTCCGCGATGAGCTGAAACGGCCGGTGGAGCGACTCCTGCCAAATGCTGTGCATTGCCAGCGCGACCTGCTGGTCGAGTGTTGTGAACGTTCCGGCGGTGATCGCCATCGTCATCGCGACGAACGCCACCGATAGGGCGACGATCGCGACGAGTCGTTGCGTGAGGTGGGTTACCGCTGGCAACGGCGACAGAAGACGGTGCTGCGTCCTGCGATGCGGATCAACGCGAGCGGACGGCCGCACGTGAAGCATGGCTCGCCCGCGCGACCGTAGACCATTAACTTCTCCTGCTGGCCGCCCATGTCACCCCATGCGTCGCGATATGTATCGACTGAGCTGCCGCGATTTGCGATGGCGACCAGAAGCGATTCACGGAGCGACTCGTGAAGCCGTTGGACGGACTTGCGGCTGAGAGTTCGCGCGAGCCGGTCCGGCCGCAGCTTTGCGCGGTGCAGCGACTCGTCGGCATAGATGTTGCCGACGCCGGCAATTGCCGCCTGGTCGAGGAGCACCGCCTTCAGCGCCGTCCGGCGCTTGTGGAGCCTTTGATAAAGCTCTTCTGCGGCGAACTCGACATCGATCGGTTCAGGGCCCAGGACGGGCATCTTCTTTGCGGCGCGCAGCAAAGTTTCCGTGCCCAGGAGCAAGCGCCCGAAACGTCGCGGGTCGTGGTAGCGGAGGTGTCTGCCGTCATCCAAGATGAAGATCGCATGCGTGTGCTTCTCGATCGGGGCGTCGGCATCGACGAGCCGAAGGTGCCCGGTCATTCCCAGGTGAACCACGAGCACGAGATCGTTTTCGAGGTCGATCAGGATGTACTTCCCGCGTCTTCTCAGTGCAGCGATGCGCATGCCGGCCACGGAGTCTATGAAGAGCTCAGGTTCGGGATGCCGAACAATCGACGGAAACATCAGCTCGCAGCGCACGATCGTGCGACCGGCCAGGTGCGGCCGCAGGTCGGCGACGATGGTCTCCACCTCGGGCAGCTCGGGCACTTAGGCTCGAACCACCGCAAGCTTTCTCATGTCCGCCCAGTTGGGCCCGACCTTGGTCTCGACCTCGATCCCCGTCTCGAGCTCGTAAGCGCCGGTCATGATGCGAGGCACCTTTTCCGCGAACTGATCGACCTCTGACTTCGGCACCTCGAACAGCAGCTCGTCGTGGACCTGCAGCAGCATGCGTCCCTCGATGTTGTCCGCCTCGATCTCCCGCTGCAGGCGCACCATCGCGATCTTGATGATGTCAGCCGCGAGCGACTGCATCGGGAAGTTGATCGCCATCCTCTCCGCGGCGCTGCGCAGCTGAAAGTTGGGCGACCGCAGATCGGGAATCGCGCGCCGCCGTCCCGTCGCGCTGACCACGAATCCCTCCTCCCGCGCCTTGCGCCGAACCTCGTCGAGATACTCCTTCAGGCGCGAGTACGTCGACCAGTACTGCGCGAGGAACTCCCGCGCAACGTCCCCCGTGATCCCGAGCTGCTGCGAGAGCCCGTACTCTCCCTGGCCGTAGATGGATCCGAAGTTCGCCACCTTGGCGAGCCTTCGTTGGTTCGGATCAACGGACTCGATCGGAATTCCAAACACGGCGGCCGCGGTCGCGGTGTGGATGTCCTGGCCGGCGGCGAACGCGCCGAGCAGCTTCGGGTCCCCGCTGAGATGCGCGGCGATGCGGAGCTCGATCTGCGAGTAGTCGGCCGAGACCATCACGTGGTCTGGCCGCCCCGCCTTGAACGCGCGGCGGATGCGCTGCCCGAGCTCGGTCCTGATCGGGATGTTCATCAGGTTGGGGTTGGAGGACGAGAGCCGGCCTGTGGCGGTGCTGGCCTGTCCGAATGACGTGTGCACGCGACCGCTCATCGGATCGACCAGCTGCGGAAGCGCATCGACATACGTCGACTTGAGCTTCGACAGCTGCCGGTACTCGAGGATCAGCGCGATGATCGGGTGCTTGTCGCGAAGCGCCTCCAAAGTGTCGGCATCGGTCGAGTACCCGGTCTTCGTCCGCTTTCCGACCTGCAGGCGGAGGTCTTCGAACAAGACCTTGGCGAGCTGCTGGGGAGCGTTGAGGTTGAACTTCTGACCTGCAACCTGCTCCACCTCCGACTCGATTGCGGCCATCTGTGCGCCCATCTCGTCCTGCATCTCTTTGAGGTAGGGCACATCGATCGCGACCCCCTCCGACTCCATGTCGGCGAGCACGCCTGCCAGCGGCAGCTCGATCTCGTGGAACAAGTAGTCGACTCCGAGGTTCCGCATCTCGGCCTCCAGCCGAGGCCTCAGGTTGAGAATGGCTTCGGCGCGCCGGGCCGCAAACTCCGCCGCCTCGCCGGTCGAGACGTCGGCAGGTTTGCGTGCCGCGCGTCCGGTCCCCAACAGCTGCTCGGTGCTGACCAGGTTTGTCTCCAGAAACTCTCGGGCGAGGTCTTCGAGGCGTGGGTCGCGCGAGCCCGCGCCGAGCAGGTACGCGGCGAGAAACGTGCTGAAAGCCCAGTCGCGCTTTCCACCGCCGAGCGAGCGGAGCGCAAGCTCAGTCTCCTTCGCGTCGTGGCCGGAGATCGGCCGGCCGGAAAGTGTGCTCGCTACAGCGTCCATCGCGTCCGGCCCGGCGACATAGAAAGTGTCATTGCCGGTCGAAACACCCAACCCGAGGATGCGCGAGGCTCGGCCCGCGCCTTCGATGAAGGTGTAAACGCCGACGTCGGTGGATCCATCAAGCAAGCTCGCGGCCTCAGTTGGATCTTCGATCACCCTCAATCCGGCCGGCTGCGGCGCGGCTTCGAACGCGAGGCTGGGTTGGACCGGCACCTGGTCGGGGGGCGGGAAGCGGCTCAGGAGCTGCCTGAACTCGAAGCGGTCGAAAACGAGCCGGACCTTCTCGTAGTCGTATCGCGTCCAGCGTGCGCGCTCGAGCTCCAGCTCCACAGGGACGTCGCGCACGATCGTGACCATTCGTTTGCCAAGTCGCACCTGGTCCGCATGGGCTTTGAGCGAGGTCTTCAGCCGCCCCTCCGGCAGCTCGTCGACGCGCTCGAGCAGAGCCTCGACGGTGCCGAAGTCCTGCACCAGCTTGGCCGCAGTCTTATCGCCGACGCCGGGGACTCCCGGGATGTTGTCAGACGTATCGCCGCGCAGCGCCTTGAAATCGATCAGCTGGACTGGCTCGAACCCGTAGCGCTGCCGAACCTGGTCGGGTCCGTACATAAAGGTGTCCGTGATGCCGCGCCTCGGCACGAGCGCCTCAACCGAATCGGTGACCAGCTGCAGGCAGTCGAGGTCACCGGACACGATCGTGACCGCATGTCCTCTTTCCTCCGCGATGCGCGACAGGGTGCCGATCACGTCGTCCGCCTCGAAACCTTCGATGCCGTAGATCGGAATCGAAAAACTCTGCAGCACTTCGCGCACCTTCTCGATCTGGGGCCGCAGGTCGTCGGGCATCGCCCGCCTTCCCGCCTTGTACTCCTGGTACTCCTTCGAGCGAAAAGTGGGCCCGCCGACATCGAACGCTCCGATCGCGTACTCAGGCCGCGAAGCAAGGACGATGGCCAGCATTGACGTGAAGCCATAGACGGCATTGGTCACCTGGCCGTCGGACGTGCTCATGGGCGGGAGCGCAAAAAAGGCCCGGTAGATGAGGCTGTGGGCGTCGATCAGAACGAGCCGCCCACGCTTCCCCTTACTCACATATGGATTCTACGGACCCTCTGCTGGCCGCCTTCGGCCCCCAGGGCCATCCAATCTAAACCGGGTGGTCCTTGCGCGCTCTAGTAGTAATGTGGTCGAGGATGAAAAACCTCATCGAGGTCTCGGTCGACAGCATCCGGATACACATGCCGACCGCACAGCACCTGGTGATCCTCAAAGAGAAGGAGGCCGACCGGTACCTTCCGATCTGGATCGGCTCCTTTGAGGCGCAGGCGATTGCGACCAAGATCTCGGGCAACCCGCTCGGCCGGCCCCTCACCCACGACCTCATGGCCACCGCATTTGGTGACCTCGGGATCAGCGTCAAGCGCATCGTGGTCACGCGGCTCGCCGACCAGGTTTTCTACGCCCGGCTCTACGTCAAGCAAGACGGACGTGACCTCGACTTCGACGCCCGGCCATCCGACGCCATCGCCCTCGCAGTGCGAGTCGAATGCCCGATTTTCGTGGCCGCCGAGGTCATGGAGACAGCGGGCATCATTCCCGATGCGGATGAGGAGGGCGGCGAGAAGGACAAGCTCGAGACCCCGGTCGACGAGGAGCGACTCGCGGTCTTCCGCGATTTCGTGAACAGCCTCGACCTGCCCGAGCTTCCCGACGAGCCAGGCGCAAAGGACGAACCCGGTGCGCAGGACAAGCCCGGGGGCCGTCCCGGCCGAGGCTGAGCAGCTGCCTCTATCGGGTGGAGACGCGGACCTAGGACTCCGCCTTGTCGTCGCTCTCCTGCTCGGTCTGGCTCTGGGAGTCGAGAGAGAGCTGCGGGGTCATCCGGCCGGCATCAAGACGATGGCCTTGATCGCAGTCGGAGCGTGCATGTTCACGACGCTCGGACTCTTGCCTGAGTTCGGAACCCGGGTCGACCCGACACGCATCGCTGCCCAGATCGTCACCGGGGTCGGGTTCCTCGGAGCGGGCGCGATCATGCGTCAGGGCAGCGACGTGCACGGGCTGACCACAGCGGCGTCGATCTGGGTCGCAGCATCATTGGGCATGGCCGTAGGTTTCGGCTACTACATCATTGCGGTCTTCACGACCTTTCTCGTCATCGTGATGTTGGTGGCGATCAGGCCCGTCGAGCTCCGGTTCTTCCGCAGAAACCGACGTCACGACGACCCGCCGATCATCGACCGCCGCGGGAGTGATCAGTGAGCGTCGCCATCGTCACAGACTCGACGGCAGACCTCCCACCCGAGCTCACGCGCTCGCGGTCGATCACCGTCGTCCCGCTGACTCTCAACTTCGAGGGGAAGTCGCTCCTCGACGGCGTGGACATCCGTCCGGACGAGTTCTACCGCCGGCTTCCGGCCGCCACCATCCACCCCACGACTTCGCAGCCCTCACCTGGACGGTTCGCAGAGGCGTATGCGTCTCTGCTGACTGACCACGACAGCGTCGTGTCGATACACATCTCAGAAAAGCTAAGCGGGACGTACGCGTCCGCCCGCCAGGCGGCAGACATGACGGACCCCATGCGAGTTCGGGTGGTCGACTCGGAGCTCGTCTCGATGTCGCTCGGACTGATCACGTTGGCCGCTTCAGCGCTGGCGTCAAGCGGAGCGGACGTGGAGACAATCGAGGCCAAGGTGATCGACATGAGGCCGCACGTTCAGACCTACTTCTCGGTGGCCACCCTCGAGTTCTTGCGGCGCGGAGGACGGATCGGACGAGCCAGTGCGCTGCTCGGCTCGGTGCTGCAGGTCAAGCCGGTGCTGTGCATCCGCGACGGGCAGGTCACCCCGCTGGAGCGCGTGCGCACGTTCGAGCGCGCGCTCAACCGTGTCGTCGAGCTCACCCGCGAGGTCGATCGGGGCCATGGTGTCTGCGTGATCGTCGGCCACGCTGATGCAGAGGCGGATGCCGAGCGCATCGCCCGCGAGCTCGACCCGATCGCCGAAACGTTGACGATCCAGCCGCTCGGACCCGTGGTCGGCGCCCACGCCGGTCCCGGTGTGGTCGGTGTCGGTTGTTATCCGGCTGAGCTGCTGCCGCTCGGCATCAAGCCGGCGTCCAGCGCACAGACTCGGGCGTAACCGACTTCTCCACACGATCGTCTACGGCCAGCGCCTGCAGGTGCGCCAGCGCCTCCTGGAGGGCAAGCCGCTTCTCGTAGAGGTTCTCGCGAGGACCCCACAGCTCAAGCGCCACCTCCCACCCGGTCTGCTTGCCGTGACCGACTATCTCGACTATCTGCTCGAGCCTGCGCCGGTGATGTGCCTCGAGCACCTTGACCCGAGCAGGAGCGTCTGTGAACGGACGTCCATGCGACGGGAGGATCAGCTCCGGTTCATAGGCAGCAAGGCGGCGCAGGCCGTCCAGGTACTCGTGGAGCGGATCAGGTGTGCTCTGCGGGTGCAAGCCGATGTTTGGCGAGAGCTCGGGCAGCATGTGATCGCCGGCGAAAAGCAGACTGTCGCGCCGGTCGTACAGACAAATGTGGCCGGGCGAATGCCCGGGCGTCCACTCGACGCGAAGGGTGCGCCGGCCCATCTGAAGCGACTCCGCGCCGTCCAGCTGAACCGACGGCTCCGCTGTCTTCACCACCTGGCTCAGCGCGCGCTGTGAGTTGCTCAGCACCTCCGAGTCGCCTGGTGGCACGCCGTTGACCAGGAGGTAGGTGCGGACTTCCTTGACCAGCTGCTCGAGCTCGACGTACCTGGGGTGGACCAGGGGCACCTCGAGCCTGTGGATGTAGAGGTCGGCCAGTCCTTCGCCGGCGAACGTCCCCGCCGCCCCGTAGTGGTCCGGATGGATGTGAGTCACGACAAGGCGCCGCAGCCGCCTGCCTCCAATGTGAGCTATCGCCTGCTTGATGGCGTCGACCGATTCGTCGGAGTTCATTCCGCAGTCGAGCAGGTCAGCCTCGTCTCCGTCGGCAAACAGGAACACGTTGACGAGCCCGTCTTCGAAGGGGATTGGCAGCCGGAGCTCGAAGACTCCATCCACCACCTCGGTCAGGCCGTGCTCAGTCAACACTCCGGCATTCTCGCTGACCGGGCTAACATGAAAGTCGTCACCGCGTCCGATCTCTCAGGAGGAGCGCATGTCTGAAGTCCAGCTTTCACCAGACCAGATCGTCGAGGCGCTGCCCAAGTACCTCGTCCCGGAGAAGGCCGGCAGCACCAAGGCAACCATCCAGTTCGACCTGTCCGGTGATTCTGGCGGCAAGTGGTGGGTGAAGATCCACGACGGCGTGGCCGAGTCAGGGAAAGGCGACGTACCTGAGCCTGCGAATCTCACCCTCCTCGCCGACGCCGGCGACTGGGTGAAGATCATGTTGGGGCAGCTCGACGGCACGGCTGCGTTCATGCAGGGCAAGCTCAAGATCAAGGGAGACATGGGACTGGCGATCAAGATGCAGTCCCTCTTCAAGAGGCCGGGCTAAATCCTCAGAACGTAAATTTCCAGGTGTCCAATCGGCTGGACATCTGCGTCTCGAGGTCCAGGTTGCCAAGGCCCGAGTGCAGGGCAAGGACGACAACGTGGTGCTGCGTCATGGCGATGCGGCGCCCGTCAGCCAGCTTGACCGCCTCGACCGCGTTGCCCCACGAGATGGTCTCGCCCGCCTGCCCGATCCCCGGGTTGGCCTGTTCCCACGCGGCCAGGTTCGTGGCGGTGCCGCGCTCGTAGGTCGAGATAATCATGAAAGCAAACAGCCCTGCGTTGGGGGAGCACACCGGGCGGGCTGATGCCCCGGCCGGGGGGCTAGCGCATGGGACGTCGGTGATGTCGAATGTGAGGTCCAGGCCCGATGGGCTCTGGCTGCCCTGCGACCTCTCGTTGTACTTCCAGGTGCTGGGATAGCAGAACCCCCAGCCCGCCTGGGGATCCTCGAAGCCATGGTCGGTGCCTGCACACTTGAGATTGCCCCCAATCTGCGATACGCTCGGCACCGGCCGCGAATTCGGGCCCGATTGGCAACCGGCGAGCGCGAGCACGGCGACCACGGTGGCAACCGTTTTGAGGGGGGAGGCTAGCGGGGAGCCCATCAGGCGACATATTGTGCGCGACCGGGTATGCGCGCCGATACACGCGTTGTGTCTGACGAATCCGAACGTCGCCTGACCGATAAGTCACTTTGGAAGGGGGGTTTGTCATGGCTGTTCGCAAGCGACCCGACAGCGCTCCAGAGGAGCGGCTAGAGGCCGACAGGCGGCTGCTCGAGCTCCTGGCCGCGCAGTGCGGCGAAGAAGCCGGCCTTCACCGGCCGTTGAACGATGTCACGGGCGGCGTGATCACCGGCATTCCAGAGGACACCGACCTGGCCCAGGCGTTGTCGGACCGCGAGACGACGGACATCCTGATCCACCTGTTGGACCAGAACCGGGAGCAGGTTGAGCACGCCCTTGATCGCCTCCACGCAGGCGCCTACGGCATTTGTGAAGGGTGCGCCCGCCGTATTCCGGCGGAGCGGCTGAAGTTCCAGCCGGCATCGACGCGTTGCGTCGAGTGCCAGTCTCAATGGGACCGCGTCAACGGGCGAAGCGCCTAGCAACTTCGTAGAGGAGCTGAATCAGCTCCTCCAGAGCATGGAGTTCACCCGGCGTTACGGGTTCCGAGTTCTGGCCGCGAAAGACGGCACGTGCGAGATGCTGGTTCCCTACCTGGCCGAAAATGACCGGCCGGGCGGGATCGTCAGCGGGCAGGTGTATATGCACGCCGCCGATGTTGCCTTCTGGCTCGCCGTCAAGACCAGGCATGGCGTGAGCGAGGAGTTCGTCACCAGCTCGATGACCACCGCCTTTCTGGGCAGCGCGCGAGGGCATGAGTTCACGTGCCACGCGCACGTCATCAAGAGCGGACGCCGGCTGATCTACGGCGAAGCCGAGTGCCGGGCCCGCGACCGAGTGCTCACGCACCACACGCTCACGTATGTCAGCGCGGGTTAGCTAAGCCTTTCTCGGCCGGCCGAGGAAACCCGCTACGCCCAGCGCCAGACCTATCACCACCATGACGCTGCCGATCCAGAACCAGCGTATGTCGCCGGTCATGACGCTGCCCGGTATGTAGCCGAGCCCCTGGCCGGCAAAAACCCCACCGGCAAGCACGATCAGCACGCCCACGACTCCGACGGCAGCCCTCACAAAGCTGCAGTACTAGTCGTGGTTACCCGATCCCGCCGTAGACCACGGACTTCTCCTCGGTGTACTGGAGGAAAGCCTCCACCCCGTGCTCCTTGCCGAAGCCGGATTGCTTGGTCCCACCGAATGGCAGCTCGTCGTGAGCAATCACAAGGGCGTTCACCCACGTGTAGCCCGCCTCCAGCTCCTGCACGGCTCGATACGCGGACTTCATGTTTCCGGTCCAGATCGACGAACCGAGGCCGTACTGCGTGTCATTGGCCAGCCGGAGCCCTTCGTCCAGGTCTCTGATCTTGCGTACCGGCAGCGCCGGCCCGAAGACCTCTTCGGTCCACATGCGCGCGCCGTCAGGAACGTTCTCGAGGATCGTCGGCTCGATGAACCAGCCCTTGTCGTACTCCGCGCCCTTAGGCCGGCCGCCGCCGTAAGTCACTTTGGCTCCGCGGTCGACGGCGTCCTTGATCTGCGCCTCGACCTCGGCTCGCTGCGTCTCGGTGTGCATCGGGCCCATGCGGGTGTCCTTGTCGAGCCCATTACCCGGCTTGAGCTTCGACGCACGCGCGATGAGCTTCTCCATCAGCTCGTCATACACGCCTTCCTGCACGTAGAGCCGCTTCGTGGACAGGCATTGCTGGCCGCAGTTGAAGAACCGTCCGACTCCGATCGCTCGCGCGGCGCCCTCGAGGTCGGCATCGTCGAGGACGATGCATGGATCGCTGCCGCCCAGCTCGAGGGTGATCTTCTTCAGCTGCTCGGCCGCCTTCGCCATCACCCTCTTACCCGTCGGTGTGGAGCCTGTGAGCGCGATCTTCCGGATCAGGGGGTGCTCGACTATCGCCTCGCCGGTTGCCGGGCCCAGCACGACGTTGATGACCCCTTCGGGAAGGCCGCCCTCGATCAGCGCCTCGATGCACGCAAGTGTCGAAAGCGGCGTGGTGCTCGCAGGTTTGAGCACGACGGTGTTGCCGGCCGCGATCGCGGGAGCGACTTTGTTTGCGGCCAGCGTCAGCGGGAAGTTCCAGGGCACGATCGCGCCGCAAACGCCGATGGGCTTGCGCACCACCAGGCCGTAGGTCGTGGTGTCCGGGAGCTTTACGTGCTGACCGTGGATCTTGTCCGCGAGGTCGGCAAACCACGCGATGTTCTCACCGAATCGCCTCGCTTCGAGCCGCGACTCCAGGAGAGTCTTGCCTTGCTCTTTGGTCAGGATCGTCGCGATCTCCTCAACCTTCTCGAGCATGTGCTGCGCGGCCTTGTGCAGGATCTCGCGACGCTGGTTCGCCGGCAGCTTTGACCAGGTCGCGAAGGCCTTGTGCGCCGCCTGGGCGGCCTTGTCGACGTCCGCAGGACCGCCGGCCGGGACCTCATCGACGACTTCGCCGGTGGCCGGGTTGCTGACCTCGTATGTCTTGCCGGACGCGGCCTTGGTTCTTTCGCCTTGGATGATCATCGTTGCCATTCTTGCGGCACCCCTCTTCGGTTGGATTCAGCCAGTACTCAGATAATTATCGGCGTCACCGGCAATCGGGAGGAGGAGGGCATTGGCGTGGGAGTGAATCTCGAGAAGGAAGGCCAGGTCGGAATCCTCGTCCTCGACCGGCCGCCGGTCAACAGCTACGACTACCAGTTCCTGAGATCCCTGGCCGGCGCGATCGACGACGCGCGCAACGATGCCGAGATCAACGCGGTCGTGGTCACCAGCGCGTCCGAGAAGTTCTTCTCGGCCGGCGCCGATGTCAGCGGATTTGCAGCCGGCACCGCGCGCTCGCGGTTTATGACCGCACTCATGGCGCACGAGGCGTTTCGCAAGATGGAGAACACACCGCTGGTCTTCATCGCGGCCATCGCCGGCCACTGCCTGGGTGGCGGCTTCGAGCTGGCGTTGGCATGCGACCTTCGGTTCGCAGCCGAAGGCAAATATCAGATCGGACTGCCCGAGGTGAACCTCGGACTGTTTCCCGGCTCCGGTGGAACGCAGCGCCTGCCTCGGCTTGTCGGATTGTCGAAAGGCATCGACTTGATCGCCAACGCCACGACGATGAATCCTGCAGAGGCAAAGCTGTTGGGGCTCGTGGACAGGCTCTTCCCCGACGCTGAGACATGCCGGGCGGGCGCGATCGAGTATGCAGCCAAGCTGGCGGCCGGCCCGAGTGTCGCCATCGGCCACGCCAAGCTCGCGATCACGCAGGGCTACGGGGCTCCGCTCGACCTCGGGCTCGCGATCGAGCGCGAAGCGATCAGTCGAGTATTCGTCTCGGCCGACGCCGAGGAAGGGATCAAGGCGTTCGGAGAAAAAAGGAAGCCTGAGTTCCAGGGCCGATAGGGGATTCAGCTCAAGCCTGGCGAAGTTCGCGTGTCCAATATGCCCCCGAATGAGCTGAAGCAGATCGAGGTCGAGATCGTGATCGACGTGAGCGAGCTGGTTTGGGAGGCGCCTGCGGACTGAAGCAAACCGTGCTAGGCTCTCGCCCACGAATCAACAAAAGGGAGGTGGCGTTCGAATGAGTGAGCTTGCGATGACTGTTTTCCGGCCGTCGGCCGCCTCCGGAGCGCGCCCCTAAACAAGGGAGCAGTCCTCCGCCGGGCGGACCGATACCGCCAGACGTCTTTCCCCGGAGGATTTCGCGTTGTCCATCTATTTCAGCACCCAGCTCGCCATGCTGGGCTGGGATTCGTTCTTCGACGAAAAGTTCAAGCCCTTCGCCTCTGAGGGAGGTGTCCCCGCGCGGGTCATCGCCGACTATGGGGCTGAGTACCTCGTGCACGACGGCGTCAGCTCGAGTCGCGCTGTGGTCGGCCGGCACCTGCGCAACGACGGGTCCACGATGCCGGCGGTTGGCGACTGGGTCGCCGTGCTCAGGCGCGAGCCGGTGAATGCGATTCTCGGTGTGGTTGATCGGCGAACCGTGTTCTCCAGGCATGCCGCGGGGGTCGAGACTCGCGAGCAGGTCCTGGCCGCAAATGTCGACGTTACGTTCGTCGTGGCAGCTGCAACGGATGTAAACCTACGTCGGATCGAGCGTTACCTCACCATCGCGTGGCAGAGCGGCGCGGTGCCAGTTGTGCTCCTGACCAAAGCGGATATCGCGGAGTCACCCGACAAGCTGCGCGCTGAGCTCGAAGTCATCGCGATGGGAACTCCCGTCGTCGTGACGAGCGGCGTGACCGGTGATGGCATCGATGAGATCGTGCGCGAGCTGCAGCCAGCGCGCACAGGCGTGCTTCTCGGACCGTCGGGATCGGGGAAGTCGACGTTGATCAATCGCATCGTCGGCACCGATCTGATGCGTACTCGCTTGATTCATCGGTCGGGTGAAGGGCGCCATATGACCAGCCATCGTCAGCTGGTGCAGCTGCCCCAAGGCGGAATGATCATCGACACGCCGGGGCTGCGCGAGGCGCAGCTTTGGGAGGGCGAAGAGGCGCTGGGCAACATCTTCGAAGACATCGAGGACCTGGCGCTACGGTGCAGGTTCAGCGATTGCGCGCACGCCACCGAGCCGGGGTGCGCGATCAAGGCTTCGCTCGCGGATGGCAGCCTCGACGCGGCGCGGTTTCAGAGCTATCGAAAGCTTCAACGCGAGTTGCGGGCAATGGCGGCCAAGACCGACGCTCGGATCCGATCGGAGGAGCGCCGGAAGTGGAAGCAGATCTCCATCGCCGCCAAGGTCCGGACACGGCCCTAAGGGAAAGAAAGGGCCCGGCGGGGGAGCCCGGGCCCTTGTACGCGGAGGAGTTGGTTGCTACTTGGTGCGGTGGTGGAGGCCATCCCAGACGTCGTCGGATCCGGCATCACGATGAGGTGGCGGTGTCAGAGGTTGATTGCGGTGCGATCAGTCTTTTGTAAGGCGCGGCGGAAGACTGGGAAAAGGGTGTTGGGTCGGGATTGGGTGGTTGAAAGAACGCTTGGCTTAGTAGATTTCGTGTAAATGCAGGCTTGACAAGCGAACGTCTGTTTGCT
>CATPBO010000093.1 GCA_955652835.1 Candidatus Dormiibacterota bacterium | reverse complement strand
CTGGCGATCGTTCGCGACCTGGAGAAGGAGATGCGACGCCTGTCGAAGGAGCTGCAGTTCGAGGATGCCGCGCGAGTGCGGGACCGGATCATCCTGCTTCGCAAGCGACTATCTGGAGAAGAAACCGGCAAGGAAGACGACGGTGAGGTGGCGCTCGCGATCGCGGCTGCGCCCAAGCAGAAGACGATGGTCCGGAACTGGAGAAAGTCACGGCGCGGCCCTTGAGGAACGTCAAGCGTGCCGAAGCGCTGCTTGTGGCAAAGCCGGATGGTTGGATGGAGACTCTCGGTGCCAGGATCACCGAGTCAGAACCCGGTCGCGTCGTGCTCGAGCTCGAGGCCGGGCCGCAGCATCGCCACGGCGGTGGCGTGGTCCAGGGGGGAGTCATCACCCAGATCGCCGACGCCGCCATGGGCATGTCGCTGGCGACCCTGCAGGAGGATGGCCTGTGGAACACCACCATCGAGCTCAAGATCAACTTCATTCGCCCGGTCGTTTCGGGGCGCATTCGAGCGGTCGGCCGCGTGGTCGAGATGCGCCAGACGCTGCTGTTCAGCGAGGCTGACGTGATCGACGAGCGCGGGCGCCTGGTTGCTCGGGCGTCATCCACGTGCATGCCCGTTCCGGAGGGACAGGGCCGTGAGTGAGCTGACACAGGCGCCTTCGCGCGCCTGGGAATGGCTTGGATTGACGCTCGCGGAGACTGCAGAGGGCACCGCAGTGGTGGAGATGAACCCGACTGAAGACATGGCGAACCACGCCGGTTTCGTGCACGGTGGGATGATTAGCACGCTGGCTGACTCGGCCATGGGACGATCGATCCGCACCATCAAGCCCGGAGTAAGCCGCGCCGCGAGCTTCGACCTGAAGCTCAACTTCATCGCCGCGGCCAAGATCGGCGAGACCCTCCGAGCGACGGCAAAGGTTGTGCATGCGGGGCGGCGGACGGTGGTGGCGGAGTGCCGGGTCGAAGGCAAGGACCGGAGGCTGGTCGCCACGGCGAGTGCCACGTTTGCGATTACAAGGGAAAAGGAATAGCTACGAACTTACATGCCGATTGATCACATAACGATTCGCGGGGCGCGCGAGCACAACCTGAAGAACGTCACGCTTTCGATTCCGCGTGACAAGCTCGTGGTGTTCACCGGCCTGTCGGGCTCCGGCAAGTCCTCGCTGGCCTTCGACACGATTTACGCCGAGGGGCAGCGCCGCTACGTCGAGTCGCTGAGCGCCTACGCGCGCCAGTTCCTTGGCCAGATGGAAAAGCCCGACGTTGACACGATCGAGGGATTGTCGCCGGCGATCTCGATCGACCAGAAGGGAACCTCGAAGAACCCTCGATCGACGGTCGGCACTGTCACAGAGGTCTATGACTACCTGCGGCTGCTCTATGCGCGGATCGGCCTGCCGCACTGTCCGGTGTGCGGCCGCGAGGTCCGCCGGCAAACCGTGGACCAGATGGCCGATCACGTCGAGAAGCTGCCGAAAGGCACCCGCTTGATGGTTCTCGGCCCGATCGTCAAAGGGCGTAAGGGCGAGTACCGGTCCCTGATCGACGACGTGCGAAAGTCGGGCTTCGTGCGCGTGCGAGTCGATGGCAGCCTGTACGAGATTGGCGAACAGATCCCGCTCGACAAGAACAAGAAGCACGACATCCAGGTCGTGGTGGACCGCATCGTGGTCGGGCCCGAGCAGCGAACGCGACTCGTCGAGTCGATCGAGACTGCGGCTCGGCTTGGCGGCGGGTCGGTGATCATCGTCCCGGAAAAAGGTGAAGAGATCCAGATGTCGATGGACTACGCGTGCCCATACGACGGGACGAGCGTGTCCGAGCCCGAGCCACGCAACTTCTCGTTCAACAGCCCGCATGGCGCCTGTCCGATCTGTACCGGTATCGGGTTCCAGCTCGTCGTCGATGGAGACCTGGTCGTGCCTGATCCGACCCTTTCGCTGAGTGAGGGCGCGATCGCGGCGTGGAGCCGGTCCCAGTTCTTCTATCCCGAGCTGCTGGCTTCCGTCAGCAAGTTCTTCAGCATCGACATGGACAAGCCATGGTCGAAGCTGCCCAAGCAGCAGCGCGACGTGCTGCTCAACGGTACAGGTGACCGCAAGATCCGCTTCGGCTACAAGAACCAGTACGGGCACTCGCGCTGGTACGAGGCGCCGTTTGAGGGCGTGATCGCCAATCTCCAGCGGCGGTACCAGGAGACGCAGTCCGACCACTTGAAAGCGGAGCTCGAGCGCTACATGTCGGACAAGCCATGTCCAGCCTGCAAGGGCCGGCGTCTGAAACCGGAATCGCTTGCGGTGACCGTCGCCAGTCACAACATCGCGGAGGTCTGTGCGCTGTCGATCACCAAGGCGATCGCCTTCTTCGATGAGCTCGATCTGACCGAGCGTGAGCAGCTCATCGCTCGCGGAGTGCTCAAGGAAATTCGCGAGCGGCTCCAGTTCATGATCGATGTCGGTCTCGAATACCTGACCGTAGAGCGGGCGGCCAACACGCTCTCGGGCGGCGAGTCGCAGCGCATCCGACTAGCGACGCAGATCGGCTCCAAGCTGATGGGCGTGCTCTACATCCTCGACGAGCCGTCGATCGGGCTGCATCAGCGCGACAACCGGCGCCTGATCAACACGCTGCTGCGGCTTCGTGACCTCGGCAACACGCTGATCGTGGTGGAGCACGACGAGGAGACCATCCGCTCAGCCGACTACATGGTCGACATCGGCCCGGCCGCCGGCGAGCACGGAGGCGAGATCATCGCCGCGGGAACGGTCGAGGAGGTCCTACGCGACCCAAACTCGCTGACGGCGGCATTCCTGAGGGGAGATCGTCAGATCGCGATTCCTCCGCGGCGGCGTTCGGGCAACGGGAAGCGCCTGGTGATCCGAGGCGCGCGCGCGAACAACCTGAAAGACATCGATGTGGCGATTCCGCTGGGCAGCTTTGTCGCGGTGTCCGGCGTCAGCGGTTCGGGCAAGTCGTCGCTGGTGACCGACATCCTCAGCCGCAAGGTCGCGCAGTTCTTCTACAGGGCAAAGGACAGGCCGGGGCCGCACGAGTCGGTCGAAGGCCTCGATCATCTCGACAAGGCGATCGACATCGACCAGTCGCCGATCGGTCGCACGCCGCGGTCAAATCCTGCCACGTACACGGGCATGTTCACGTACATGCGCGAGCTGTTCGCAAGTATGCCCGAGGCGAAGATGCGTGGGTACAAGCCAGGACGGTTCAGCTTCAACGTGCGTGGCGGACGATGTGAAGCCTGCCAGGGCGACGGGATCATCCAGATCGAGATGCACTTCCTCCCCGACGTTTACGTGCCGTGCGAGGTGTGTCACGGGACGCGCTACTCACGCGAGGTGCAGGAAGTGAGGTTCCGCGGCCACTCGATCTCCGACGTCCTCGAGATGACGGTCGACGAGGCGCTCGAGGTATTCGAGAACGTGCCACGGATCAAGACAAAGCTGAAAACGCTTCACGACGTGGGCCTTGGCTACATCCGTCTAGGCCAGCCCGCGACTCAGCTGTCCGGCGGCGAGGCTCAGCGGGTCAAGCTGTCGTCCGAGCTCTCACGCCGCGACACGGGCAGAACGCTTTACCTGTTGGACGAGCCGACCACCGGGCTTCATTACGCGGATGTCGAGCGCCTGCTCGTGGTGCTGCACCGGCTGGTCGACCATGGCAACACGGTGGTTGTCATCGAGCACAACCTCGACGTGCTCAAGACCGCCGACTGGCTGATCGACCTCGGACCCGAGGGCGGCGAGCGGGGCGGCTACGTAATCGCCGAGGGCACACCGGAGCAGCTGGCCGGCAACCCAGCCTCGTCGACCGGGCAGTTCCTCCGCGTGCCTCTCGAGCGCGCGGGGCGGCGGCCGGAACGATCAAACGGCGCCGCGAGCCAGCGCCGGACGAAGTCTCGACGCCCACGCACCACGCGCGTCAAAGTCGCCGTCTGAAACGAGAGGGATAGCGGCCTATCGGCCCCGCGAAAGGCTCTAACCCGATGGGTGGGCGGAGAAAAGGGCGATGCCGAAGACGAAGACCAGGAAGATAAGCCCGATGACGACCAGAAGGATCAGCACCAGGTGGACGATCCCGATGATCATCCCGGCCGTCGCGATGCCCATGCCCTGCTCGCCGGACTGGCGTATCTGCTTGCGCGCCAGGTAGCCGGTGATGACGGCGACCAGGGCGACTGTGAATCCACCGATCCCCGGCACGATGTGGGCGAAGAACGATCCGATCCCGGTTGCCAGGCTGACGTAGGCCAGCGTGTTGGTGTGAGCTCCGGCCGCGGCCGGACCTGGCGGGCCGACAGGGACCACGCCGGAGGGCGCTACCTGCTGTCCGACGATCTGGGTCTGCGGTCCTGGCGGCGGCGGCGGAGGCCCAGGCGGAGGACCCGGCAGGTCACTGGGCGGCGTGCTCACGGGCCAAATCTTACCGAGTCCCGGCCGGAAGCCATCGACGGATCTTCGGCGCCCATGCGGCCCATCTCCGGGTTCAGCGACTGCGCTGCTCGCTTACGAATGGACGATGCGCTCGCTGCGCTGCTCGTCGCCACCGCTGGGGTCCCCGTGGCGAAGCCACGGGAGGGACCCCTGGATCACCGAATCTCTCGCCGATGATTCCGTCCGGGACTCTTCCTAGAATCGAATCTGGATGGCGGTTTCACTCGAAGAGACGATCAAGCGGCGCCTGCAGGCCGTTCCCGACGGACCCGGGGTCTACCTATTTCGTGACAACCGAAGCCAGGTGATCTATGTCGGCAAAGCGCTGCGCTTACGCGACCGCCTGCGCTCGTATTTCACGCCGGGCTACGCGCAGACCGCCCGGGTCGCTGAGCTCATCCGCAAAGCGACGGACTTCGAGTTCGTCACGACTGCCAACGAGGTCGAGGCACTCGTCCTCGAATGCAACCTCATCAAGAACTACCGGCCACGGTTCAACATCCGGCTAAAGGACGACAAGAACTACCTCTACCTCAAGCTGCCGGTAACCGAGGAGTTTCCCCGGGTCCACTACTCGCGCCGGGTGCAGAACGATGGCGCGCTGTATTTCGGCCCCTACACCTCGGCGCAATCCCTGCGTGGCACAGTCAAATCGATTCGCCAGCTGCTTCCGTTCAGGACCTGCTCGGACGAGATCTTCAAGCAGGGCAAGGTTTGCCTCGACTTCCACATCAAGCGCTGCCCGGGTCCATGCGAGCGGAGGATCGGCTCGGAGGACTACAAAGCGCGGATCAACGAGGTCGCCATGTTCATGGAAGGACGGTCAGACCTGCTGGTTCACGAGTTGAAGGACCGCATGGAGAATTCCGCCAACCGGCTCGACTTCGAGAACGCGGCGCGCTACCGTGACCAGCTCCAATCGATCGAACGTATAGCCGACCGGCAGAAAGTCCTAACTCACAGCCGCGACGACCAGGACCTCATCGCCTACGCGCGGCATGGCAGCGAGGTGTTCGTCGAGGTGGCTTATGTCAGGCAGGGCAAGATGGTCGGCCACGATGGGCATGCCCTCGACGGCGCGGGAGACGTGGCCGAGGCCGAGCTGCTGCGTGGCTTCGTGCTTCAGTACTACGCGAGCGCGACGCACGTGCCGCGGACAGTGATCTTGCCCGGGCAGGTCGACGAGCCGGAGCTGCTCGGAGGGTGGTTGAGTCAGAGGCGAGCGGGTCCCGTGACCATCGAGGTGCCGCAGCGCGGACGCAAGCGCGCGCTGGTGTCGCAGCTTGCCGAAACGGCCGCCCAGGAGCTCGAGCAGCTGCGCATACAGGCCGACTACGACCGCAGCCGAACCGAGCCGATGCTGGCGGCGCTCGCGGAAGCGCTCGACCTCGAAACGCCGCCCAAGCGCATCGAGTGCTACGACATCTCCAACATTCAGGGCGATTCAGCGGTCGGCGCGATGGTGGTCTTCGAGGATGGCAGGCCCCGTAACGATCACTACCGCCACTTCAAGATCAAGTTCGTCCCGGGTCCGAACGACTTCGCGATGCTGCAGGAGGTCCTTCGGCGCAGGCTCGAGCGCCTGGAGTCCGCGCAGCGTCGAGAGGATGCCGACGTGGTCGGGGACCGCTCGTTTACGAGCCGGCCGGACCTCATCCTCATCGACGGAGGTCGCGGCCAGCTCAGCGCCGCGCTCGAGGTGCTGGAGTCCGCGGGGTATGCGGACATCCCGACGTTTGCGCTGGCGAAAGAAAGAGAGGAGATCTTCGCGCCGGGGCGGGCCGAGCCGATCGTCCAGGAGCGCAACTCGCCGGGCATGTTCCTGGTGCAGCGCGTCCGCGACGAGGCGCATCGCTTCGCCATCACGCACCACCGCAAGGTCCGTTCTCGCAAGGCGCTGACGTCGCCGCTCGACTCCGTCGAGGGTATCGGACCCGCGCGAAAGCGCGCCCTCCTGCGACACTTCGGCTCGGTGCAGGCGATCCGTGAGGCGCCGGTGGAGGACATCGTGAAGCTCGGCGTGCCGGAGCGACTCGCGAAGCGATTGAAAGAAACGCTGTGACGCTGGTCATGGTTGGCGGGCCCACTGACTCGGAGCTCGACGAGGCGGTCGGCGTTTTCATCGACTCGGGTTTCCAGCTGGCTCGATGGCTGACACCATGGGACGAGGCTGACGCAGTCCTGCCGCTGCGCGGCGATGCGGTATCGATGTTGAAAGACGCTGACGCGCAGAACATCCGGTACGTACTGGTGCACGTCGGCGCAGGCGACGGAAGGTCTGGTGGAAGCCACGACCGCGCCCATCACCGGGTCGACATCGCGCAGCTGCGTGAGCTGGCCCAGCAGCTTCGCTCGCGTGAGCGCCTGCTCATCACATGCCTTGCTTTCGGCTATAAGAACGGCATCCCTGACGGGGCGTCGTGGGTGGTCGACGCGAGGCTGCTCGAAAACCCGTACTGGGTCGACGAGCTTCGTCCTCTGGACGGCCACGATCCCCGGGTGCGCGATTATGTGATCAACCAACAGGCGGCCCAGGAGCTGCTCGGCAACCTCGACCAAACCCTGCGGGCGGCGATTCCGCACTACCGCGAGCGCGGGCGCTCTCACCTGGTGGTCGCGTTCGGGTGCACGGGAGGCCGGCACCGGTCGGTCGCCATGGCCGAAGAGCTGGCCGCCCGCCTGAAGACAGTTGACGGCATCGACGTCGAATTCACCGCACGCGATCTTGGCGTTTGAATGTGCTCTAAGCCCCTCACCCTAGCCCTCTCCCCAGAGGGGAGAGGGGATTGACTCGCGCCCTGGTGCTGGGCGGAGCCGGGTTCATCGGCGTCGCCGCATGCAAGGAGCTGATGCGGCGTGGAGTCGAGACCATCGCCGCGGGACGAACCGATCGCCCGTACGGGACCTTCACCAGCTATGTCGCCTTCGACAGGTCCGATGAGCAGCAGTTGAAGCGCGCCCTCGAACAGGTCGAACCGGACGTGCTGCTCGACCTCGCCTGCTATCAGCCAATTGACGTGCCGGCCGTTACGCGTCATTTCCACGGTGCGCGGTATGTCTTCGTGTCGACGGGTGCCGTCTACCCGAATCTCGACGGGAGACCGGCCCGCGAGGAAGACTTCGTTCCGTTGACGGGTGAACCCACGCCGTCTCTCGACTACTCGGACGGGAAGCGTTGGTGCGAGACCTTCCTGGCGCGGGACCGCGAGCTCCCCTGGAGCGTCATCCGCCCGCCGGCCGTCTTCGGCCCGTCGGACCACACGCTCCGGATCGCCGCCTACCTCCAGCGGGTCGAGGATGGCGGTCCGCTGCTGGTGCCGGTCGAGTCTTACGAGCGCCAGGCCGGCCTGGCCTGGGTGAAGGACATCGGGTACGCGTGCGCCCTGGCATGCGATCTGCGCAAGGACCTGACGCACAAAGCATTCAACGCCTCCTTCGAAGGGGTGAGCGTGCGAGATCTGATCGAGGGCATAGCACTCGCCATGGAAAAGCCGGCTCGAATTCATCCGATGCCGTTCATGCAGATTCCCGAAGGGGCCAGCCCTTACGGGCCCGATCCAGGGCGCTCCGCGGGATATGTGCTGGACCGCGCTCGCAAAGAGCTCGGCTTTGAGCCCTCGTCGCTCGAGGACGCGCTGGCCGAGACTCTCGCGTGGTATCGGGTCGCGCGACCGTCGCATCCCGGATATGCGAACCGCGCGGAGGAGCAGGCCATTGCCGACTCCGCGTGAGGTCCTCGCCGGCTGGCTGACGTTTCAAGCGCAAGGGTGCGCGGAGCTCGGCTCACCGTTCTATGCGTCACTTCTGGAAACCGCCGTCGCCGACCTGGATACCGAGGGCGCCGTCTGGGAAGCGCTGGCCGGCTTCGAAACCGAGCCCGAATGGTCGGCCGTCGCGTTGCGGATGATGGGTGCGGTTCACCGGCTCGTCCTTCAGGACCAGCTGCCTCAGCTTGCGGCGCACTATCCATCCGTCGGTGGTGACGGCGACGCCTCGGCCGCGTGGCCGCTCTTCCGCGACGCGCTGCACGAGCGCCGGCCCGACATCCGTCGGCTGATCGCACGCGGATGCCAGACCAACGAGGTCGGACGCAGCGCCGCCCTACTCGGCGGGTTCCTCGAGGTCGCCCATCGAACGCGCTTGCCGCTGCGCATCCTGGAGATCGGCGCCAGCGCCGGTCTCAATCTCCGATGGGATTGCTATCGATACGAGTCAGGCAAGTCCGGAGAGCCGGGCGAAGCGGGCTGGGGGGATGAGAACTCCGCCGTGCGGTTCGTCAATTTCTTTGACGTCGCGCCACCCCTCGACCGCGCCGCCGAGGTCGTCGAGCGCACGGGATGCGACCTGCAGCCTATCGACCCGACGACCGATGAGGGATCGCTGTCGCTCCGCTCCTTCATCTGGGCGGACCAGCTCGGCCGGCTGTCGCGACTGGACGGGGCGATCGCCATCGCCAGTGACGTGCCTGCTCAGGTAGAGCGAAACGACGCGGCGTCGTTTCTCCAGCGCGAGCTGGAGGCGCCGAGGACCGGCACGGCGACGGTCGTGTTCCACTCGGTCTTCATGCAGTACCTCAATGAGGGCACGCGCAGGCGGATCACCAGCACCCTCGACCAGGCAGCTTCGAGCCCGAGGCCGGAGGCTCCCGTCTATCACCTGAGCATGGAGCCCGATGAAGAGCGTTTTGAAGTTCGCCTGAACGGCGACCTGCTCGGCACCAGCCGTGCGCACGGCACGGGCGTGCGGTGGCTCGCGCCGTGACGCGCCGCCTGGCGCCGTATGCGGTGGCGATTGGGGGCGCACTCGGGATCACGGCGGCGATCGCGTTGGTCACCTCGCTGGCATCCGTGCAAGGCCTGTCGGCCGTCTACCTACTGCTGGTCCTGTGGCTGGGGGCGCAATGGGGAAGAGGTCCGGCCGTTGCCGGCAGCATCGCCGCCTTCTTGCTCTATGACTACTTCTTCGTCCCGCCGGTCGGCACCTTCGCAGTCAGTGGACCCGCCCAGCTCGTCGAGCTCGTGGTCCTGCTCGCGGTCGCTCTCGTGACGAGCCAGCTCGCCGCGTCCCTTCGCCGCACTCATGCGAGCGCCGAAGCGCTCGCCGCGGAGTCACGCGCGCTGTACGAGCTGGCAACGGCGGCGCTTCGCTCGCCAGACGTCACGGTCGCACTCTCCATGCTGTGCCGGAGGGCCATTGAGGTGCAAGGCGTGAGCCGCTTTGCGCTGGTTGCCGTGGACCTCGGGCAGGCCACAGCGCTCGCCGGTGGCGAGCTCAGCCCAGACGAGCTCAAGCAGGCGTCCTGGTCTCACGAAAATGGACGCCCGGTTGGCATCGCGATCCGTGACGGGGTGGTCGAGGTGATGCGTACGCCGGCTGGCGCCACGACTCCGGCCTACCTGCCCCTGGCGAACGGTGTGGCGGTGGTCGAAATCGACGCAGAACGTGCAAAGCCTGATGACCTCCGGATGCTGGCGGCACTGACTGGTCTTGCCGACCTGCTGCTGGATCGCCGTCGCGCTGCCCTCGAGACCGAACGAGCCCGCGGGCTGGAGGCTTCTGACCGGCTGAAGGCAGCGATCCTCTCGTCGCTGTCACACGAGCTGAAGAGCCCGATCGCCTTGCTGCGGGCCGGGCTCACCGCGCTGGCCGCGCCCCAGGCAGGGCTGCAGCCCGACCAGCGAGAGCTGCTGGTCGATCTTGACCGGCAGGCGACGCGGCTCGACCGCATGGTGGGCGACATGCTTGCCCTCTCACGCCTGGAGGCTGGTGTGCAGCTGGAGAAGGAGGTGCACCGTTTCGCTGACCTGGTCGGTAGCGCAACCCGCCTGTTGCGCCCCGAGCTCGCCGCCCATGACCTCGCGGTCAAGCTGCCTGACGACCTGGTGCCGGTCGAGGTCGATGAGATGCAGGTCGGCCGCGTTCTCACCAACCTCCTCGAGAACGCCCTCGAATGGGCTTCTCCCAAGGGTGTGATCGAGGTGGGGGCTGCAGCGCGAGGGGGGATGCTCGAAGCATGGGTGGAGAACGAGGGCCCGCCGATTGCTCCCGTCGACCTGGATCGTGTTTTCGACACGTTCTGGACTCGCCGCGCACGCGGGAGCGGCCTCGGGCTTGCGATCTGCAAGCGAGTCGTCGAGGCGCACGGAGGAACGATCAAGGTCGAGAACCGGCGCCGAGGCCCGCGGTTCACCTTCACGCTGCCGCTGGCTCGGGTGCCTGCTCAAAAGTGAGCGGACGAGTGCTCGTGGTTGATGACGAGGTTGAGATGCAGCGAGCACTACGGGCAGGGCTCACTTACCACGAGTTCGACGTCCACGCGGTCGGGAGCGGGGAGGAGGCGATCCGCGAGGCGGCCGCCTGGCGACCCGATGTCATCCTGCTGGACCTGGGGCTGCCGGGCATGGATGGTTTTGCGACGTTGAAGGCGCTGAGGCCCGCGACACGCGCGGCCGTGATCGTCGTCAGCGTCATGCCCGGAGAGAAAGACAAGGTGCGCGCTCTCGATGCCGGTGCTGATGACTACCTGGTGAAGCCGTTTGGCACTGAGGAGCTGGTCGCGCGGATTCGGGCGGTGCTGCGCCGGCAGGCAGACGTCACCGCCGGCGAGCCTGTCATCAGGTCCGGTGATCTCGAGATCGACCTCGGCCGCCGGTCAGTCACCGTCAAGGGCAAACCGGTGCGCCTGACGCCCACGGAGTACGAGCTCCTTCGCTACCTCGCGCTCCACGCTGGCAAGCCGGTCATGCACACGACGCTGCTGCGCGAGGTCTGGGGCGCCTACGCGATCGGTGACAAATACAACACCCGCTACGTCGTCGCACAGATCCGCAAGAAGCTCGGTGACGACCCGGCGAATCCGCGGTACATCGTCAACGAACCCGGAGTTGGGTACAGGCTCGAGGGCTGACTACTGTTCGGAGTGACTGCGGTTGAGCAGGTACGCGGCGATGAGGGCCACGAGCACGATGCCTGGTGACCACCCGAGTCCGGGCCCGAACGGGTCGTAGTTGGAGAGGTCGACGCCGACAGCAAGGCCGCTGACGGCGGCGAATACCAGGACGATCAGAACACCACGCGCGGCGCCGTG
>CATPBO010000092.1 GCA_955652835.1 Candidatus Dormiibacterota bacterium | reverse complement strand
TTCGGCACAGTGCTCCCCAGCGCTTATCAGGGCTACGGCGTGGCGATCCTGTCGCTCCTGGCGCTGCTCGCCGTGCTGGCGCTGGCCAGGCGGCCAGGGAACGCATTTCGCCCGGCTGCCGCCGTCCTGGTCGCCGGCGGGATCCTGGTGGCCCCCCACGCGCTGCCGACCGACCTCGTACTGGTCGCCGCAGCGCTCGCGATCTGGGGCGAGGCCCGGTGGTACGACTGGGTGCTGGTGTCGATCGGCGCGGCGATTGCGGCCCTGGCGCCCGTGCCGGTACCTGCCGTGGTGGGGGTGCTGACTACCGGGTGGGTGTGCCTTCGGGCAGCCGGCTTTAGCTTTGGGCCAAGGCGGGGACCGGCACCGCGGTCTGCTGGATGATCCCGTCGATCAGTCCATAGTCGACCGCTTCCTGCGGAGTCAGGAAAAAGTCCCGGTCGGTGTCGCGTTCGACTCGCTCGAGCGGCTGGCCGGTGTGCTTGGCGATCAGCTCGTTCAAGACGCCCCGGATGCGGATGATCTCTCGGGCGTGGATGTCGAGGTCGCTCGCCTGACCCTGCAGGCCCCGGCCGCCGATGAGCGGCTGGTGCATGTGAATGTTCGAGCTCGGGAGCGAGAATCGCCGCCCCTTGGCCCCGGCCATGAGGACAACGGTGCCGAAGCTTGCCGCCCGTCCGATGCACACGGTTGAGATCGGCGGCTGGACGTACTGCATCGTGTCGTAGATCGCAAAGCCAGAGCTGACCGAGCCGCCGGGGGAGTTCACGTAGATCTGGATCTCCTTGGTCGGGTCGTCGGCCGCCAGGTACATCAGCTGCGCGACGACGAGGTTCGCAACCACGTCGTCGATCGGCCGGCCGATGAGGATGATCCTGTCCTTGAGCAGCCGCGAGTAGATGTCGAATGTTCGCTCGCGGTTGCCGCCTTCGTTCTCCGTGACGGTCGGTACGTAACCCACTTCAAGCCAATGTAGCAGGCCATAATCCCAGAGTTGGCAAGCGGAACGGTGCTGGCGCCCGCGGACTTCTTCAGCGGGCTGCGCAAGGGGGTGAAGGCCAGGCTGCCGGCGCCCCTGCGGGGGTTCAACAGCGCCCGGGGCCGCGGCCGCCTGATGAAGCTGCACTACGGCCGGCCGGACTTTCACTACGAGGCGTGGCACCACACCGGGGACGGGCGCCTCGAGATCGGCCTCCACTTCGAAGGATCGACCGCGGAAAACCTGGAGGCGTTTGACTTCTTTCGCGCGCACGTGATCGAGATCAAGGCGCAGCTGCCCCGCGCGGAGCTCGAGCCGTGGGACAGAGGCTGGTCTCGCCTGTATGAGACTCTGCCGGCCGCTCAGCTTGACGAGGGTGCCCTCGACGCCGCGGTCGAGCGGATGTCCGATTACATCGTCACCCTGCAGCCGCTGCTGGACTCTTGGTTGAAGGATTGAGACAGAATGAATCCGGAGGAGGGCGATCGAAATGAGGACGGTGGAGGTCACCGAAGAGCTGCAGGCGTACCTTGACGGGCTCGTCCCGCCGCGCGATCCGGTGCTCGCGCGAATGGAAGAGGAGGCGCACCGCGAGGGCATTCCCATCGTCGATGCCCACGAAGGTGCGTTGTTGAGCCTGCTGGTGAAGATCGCCGGCGCGAAGCGCATCCTCGAGCTGGGCACCGCCACCGGCTACAGCGGCATCTGGCTTTTGCGTGGCACCGGCGACGGCGCGCTGACCTCGTTCGAGGTCGACCGCAAGAGGGCCGAGAGGGCGCGAGCCAATTTCTCTGAGGCCGGCTTGGGGAAGCAGGCGTTGGTCCTGGAGGAGGACGCCGTGGGCGGCCTCCAAAAGCTGCAGTCGCGATTCGACGCATGCTTCATCGACCTGCTGAACTCGTTTCCTTCAGAGGATGTGACGCGCCACGTCGCCGAGCTGTGCTTCGAGCGGCTTGATGCCGGAGGGCTGCTCATGGCCGACAACGCGCTGCGCCAGGGCGAGGTGATCAGGCCAAAGAACCAGCAGACGCGAAACGTCGCGTCTTACAACGAATGGGTGGCGAAGCACCCGCGCCTCGACAGCGTGGTGATCCCGATTCGGGATGGACTTTCGGTCGCTCGGGTGCGCGATTAATCCCACCACCCGCATGTGGCTGCGGCGAGCGGGTTACGTCCTGCTCGCCTTGTCGGTGCTGAATCTCATAATCGCCCTGTTCTTCCTGGCGTACGCAATCATGGGACCCGCAGACCGCCGATCGATTGCATCCGTGCAGACGATCATCAACTTCGGTTTCGCGCTCGCCAACGGATTCCTGGGCACGGCCGCGATGGTGGCGGGACGCCGGTCCACCTGAGCCCTACGCGCGCTTCGCCTCGTCGCCTTCGATCCAGTACGTGCCGTCGGCGGCGTGCTCCTTCTTCCAGATCGGCACCGACTCCTTGAGGCGGTCGATCCCCCATCTGCACGCCGCGATCGCTTCCGCCCGATGCGGGCACGAAACGGACACCACGACCGACGCTTCTCCGATCTCGAGCCTGCCCGTGCGGTGGGCCATGGCGACCCGAGCCTCGGGCCATTGTTCCGCGATCTCGTCGCCGATCCTGCGCATCTGTGCCGTGGCCATCTCGGCGTAGGCCTCGTAGTCGAGATGGGTGACTGAGCGACCGCGCGAGGTGTCACGCACGACTCCGGTGAAAGTGCAGATCGCGCCCGCGCTCTTATGCGACACGGCAGCCTCCAGGCGCCGGGCATCGAGCGGATCAGCGGTGAGCTCGAACAGGACCCCGACCCCATGAGCTCCGCCACTCACGGGTGGGATGAATGCCACCTCGTCGCCGTCAGCGACCTTGGCGTTCCAATCACCGAACTCCTGGTTGAGCGCGGCGCGCACCGCGCTTCGGTCCGACTCGAGCGCAGGGTGCTTTTGTTGAAGCGCCTGGTAGACGTCCGCCAGGGTGGAGCCCGCAGGAAGCTCGAGCATCTCGGTTTCCGTCCCGGCCTGCTCGCGAAGCCTCGCAAACAGGCGCGCGCGAACTGCGATCGCTACGGGCACGTGCCCAATCTTACGAAGGGGCTGGCGATCTGCCTTGCCCTCGCGACCTGCCTCACCAGCCGCGCGCCCCAGGCCGAGTTCACCTCGGCCGTCCCCATGCTTCCCATGTTCGGCCTCCAGGCGCGGTGCTGTTGGTTCGATAAGCGGCTCAACTTACCCGTTGGGGGGCCAGCGGGGGAGGCTCGCCTCCCGCGCTAATAAAGACATGGACCTCTTTGCCCGAGTCGAGCGCACGGTCGACGGTGGCACGAGTGCCCTTCGAGCTTCCATCCCAGAAAGCGACGAGCACGTCGCACGCATCCACCAGCCGCTGGTTGCGCGCGGCGGACCGGCTCGCATCGGACACCTCGTCGAAGCTGGCCGGCATCACCTGGACGGGAATTCCCTTCGCCCGTGCCGCCTTGGTGGCGGCTGCGTCGACGCCGCTCGCGCTGCCGGTGATGATCGACGCCCGTGGCGGCAGCGCGTTGACGTAGTCGCTGACCCGAGAAGGCTCGGAGTAACGCCGGCTCCCCACGATCGCCACCCGCATGACCGCTGTTTGCCCTAGCCGGCGGTCGAGGCGGTCTTGCCGATCATGTTGATGTTCTCGTCGAACATCATGCGCAGCTTCCTGGCCTGGCGGTCGTACTCCTCCGGGTCGGCCCAGGTCGCGCGCG
>CATPBO010000091.1 GCA_955652835.1 Candidatus Dormiibacterota bacterium | reverse complement strand
GAACGTAGGGTCCAGCTCCTGGGCGCGCCCCAACGCGCGCTTGCGCAGGCCGCCGGGATATCCCGTGTAGCGGGTGTATTCCTTGCCTGTCAGCTTTGCGCCACTGATCTTGATCTTCGCAGCGTTGATCACGACCACGTGGTCGCCAGTGTTCAGGTGCGGCGTGAACGTGGGCTTGTGCTTGCCGCGCAGGATCTTGGCCACGCTGCTCGCCAGGCGGCCGAGGATCTGGTCCGTGGCATCGACCACAAACCAATCGCTCTTCAAATCCGCGGCTTTCGCCGTCCACGTCTTCTGTTTGCTCATTTCTCTTTTAGAAAGGTTCCCTAGTAAATCACTTCCACCAATGTCAGGCCCCCCGCAGGGGCCGTTCGCGCCGCCCTGCGGCGATCGCGCGCCCTGAGGACCTCGCCCACCCATTCTGGCGGCCGGCGGCCGCGGCCGACCTCGGCCAGCGCGCCTGCGATGCTCCTCGCCAGCCCGCGGAGGAAGCCCCCGGCGACCAGCTCCAGCTCGACGAAGTCCCCGCGTCGCAGTACGCGGGCAGAGCGCATCTCGCGCACCCTCGCCTCGGGCGGTTCAGAAGCCGAGCAGTAGCTGGTCCAGTCGTGCTTTCCGACAAGCGCCTTCGCTGCCATCGCCATCGCGTCCGCATCCAGCGGCCCGCGAACGTGCCAGCAGCGACCCCGCTCCAGCGCCGGCCTCGACGGCCGGTCGAGGTAGCGATACCGGTAGCGGCGCCAGCGAGCGGAGTAGCGAGCGTGGAAGGCGTCCGGCACCTCTTCCGCCGAAAGCACCGCCACATCGGCGGGGAGCCTGGCGTTGAGGGCCGCCACCAACCGGTGCGGCGAGATCCGCCCGTCAGTTTGGACGCTGACGACCTGGCCTTCGGCATGTGCGCCCGCGTCTGTTCGCCCGGCGGCGTACACCTTGTGCTCTTGGCCCGTGATCGCTCGCAGAGCTCGCTTCAGCTCTACCTCGACCGTCCGGCCGTGTGCCTGCTGCTGCCAGCCCACAAACTCACTGCCGTCGTACTCCAGCACGACCTTGATATTCACTTTTTAACTTCGCGGTGTTGCAGGCTTAAGCCCCTCACCGACAGCCTGGCCAGCTTAAGCCCCTCACCCTAGCCCTCTCCCCGATGGGGAGAGGGGAAATTCAGTCAACTAGCTCGATGATCACCATTGGGGCGGCGTCGCCTAGCCGCGGGCCCTTGTGGATGATTCGCGTGTAGCCGCCCGGCCGCTCGGCCAGGCGCGGTATGAGGTTCGAGAACAGCCTCTCCACCACCTCGGGCTTGGAGATCTCCTGGCTCACGGCCCTGCGAGCGTTGAGGTCCTGACCCTTGGCCGTAGTGATCAGCCGCGCGACCCACCGCGTCAGCTCTTTGGCCTTCGGTTCGGTGGTGGTGATGCGGCCGCTTTCGAGCAACGACGTGCAGAGGTTGCGCATGAGCGCCTTGCGCGCGTTGGTGTCTCGGTTGAAGCGTCGGCCGCTCTTTTGGTGTCTCATGGAGGGCTAGCCGCGCAGGACCGTGCCCATCTCTTCGGGCTTGATGAAGCCCTTCTCGACGAGCTTCTCCTTGATCTCGTCGAGAGACTTGCGCCCGAAGTTGCGGAGCGCGAGCAGCTCCTCTTCCCTCTTCTGCAGAAGCTGGCCGACCGTCTGGATCTCGTTCGCCTTCAAGCAGTTGAACGCGCGCACGGACAGGTCCAGCTCCTCGATGGGGGTGTCCATCAAGCGGTTCTGGCTGCCCTTCTCGCCGCGCATCTCCGCCTCGTGCTTCTCGATCGAGTCGCGGAAACGCACGAACAGGTTCAGGTGCTGGGTGAAGAGCTCAGCCGCGTGGCTGACGGCTTCCTCGGGCGACATCGTGCCGTCCGTCCACACCTCGATCAGCAGCCGGTCGTAGTCGGTCGACTGCCCGACACGGGTCTTCTCCACGGTGAAGTTCGCCTTCTCGACCGGCGAGAAGATGGCATCGATCGGGATGACCCCGATCGGCTGGCCCTCGCGCTTGTTGCGCTCGGCAGGAACGTAGCCCTTGCCGCGCTCCACGTTGAGCTCCATCCGGAGGTGGCCCTTGGTCGCCAGCGTGCAGATGTAGAGGTCCGGGTTGACGATCTCGACGTCGGATGAGGCCTGGATGTGCGAGGCACGAACCTCAGCAGGGCCTTTGACGTCGAGCAGCAGGGTCACGGGGTCCTCGGTGAAGCTCTTGAGGCAGAGCTTCTTCAGGTTGAGGATGACCTCGGTCACGTCCTCCTTCACATGCGGGATGGCCGTGAACTCGTGAGCGACTCCGTCGATCTGGATCGAGGTGACCGCCGCGCCCCAAAGCGAGGAGAGCAGCACGCGGCGAAGCGTGTTGCCGAGGGTCGTCCCGAACCCAGGGTCGAGCGGCTCGATATCGAACTTGCCGTAGTTCGCGCTCGTCTCGAGCTTGCGAACCTGCGGGGTAACTGTCATCTGCGTGTCAATTGCCAATTGGGAACTCCCTTTACCGTGAATAGAACTCGACGATCAACTGTTCCTCGACGCCCGTCTCCATCTCATGACGCTCAGGCCGGGCGAGGATTTTGGCGGACTTGTCGTCCGCGCTGAATGAAAGCCAGGTCGGCACCGGGCGAACCCGGGACGCCTCGAGCGCAACATCGATCACGCCGTTGGCCGGCTTGACCTTCAGCACGTCGCCAACCTTGACCTGGTACGACGGCACGTTGACCGTCTTCCCGTTCACTTCAAAATGGCGATGCGAAACAAGCTGTCGCGCCTGCTTGCGCGACGTGCCAAGGCCCAACCGGTAGACGACGTTGTCGAGGCGAAGCTCGAGGTGGCGGAGCAGGTTCACACCGGTGACACCCGGCTCTTTCGCCGCCGCGTTGAAGTAGTTGCGGAACTGCTTTTCGAGCAGGCCGTAGATGCGACGCGCCTTCTGCTTGGCACGCAGCTGCAAGCCGTAGTCCGAGGTCTTGCGCTTCCGCGCCTGCCCGTGCATGCCAGGCGCGAACGCGCGGCGCTCGATGGCGCACTTCGGCGTGTAGCAGCGCTCGCCCTTCAGGTAGAGCTTGGCGCCTTCGCGACGGCAGAAACGGCAGACCGGGCCGCTGTAGTTCGCCACTAGACTCGCCTCCGCTTGGGTGGGCGGCAGCCGTTATGCGGGATCGGCGTTACGTCGGTGATTGCACTGACCTCCAAACCTGTTGCCTGCAGCGAGCGGATCGCGGCCTCTCGGCCGGCGCCCGGCCCACGCACGAACACCTCGATCGAGCGCATACCGTGCTCGAGCGCCTTCTTGGCGGTTGCCTCGGCGGTCACCTGCGCGGCAAACGGCGTCGACTTGCGGCTTCCCTTGAAGCCCTGCGCACCCGCCGAGCCCCAGGAGATGACGTTGCCGTCGATGTCGCTGATCGAGATGATCGTGTTGTTGAACGTGCTCTGGACGTGAGCCTGGCCGTTGACCACGTTCTTGCGCTCGCGACGGCGAGTGCGGACTACCTTCTTTTTTGCCATTACTTGCCCGCTTTCACCTTCTTCTTGCCGGCGACCGCGCGCTTCGGGCCGCGGCGGCTGCGGGCGTTGGTGCGGGTTCGCTGGCCGCGTACGGGAAGGCCCCGGCGGTGGCGTGAGCCACGGTAGGAGCCGATCTCGGTCATGCGCTTGATGTTCTGCGCCACCTCGCGGCGGAGGTCACCCTCGATCAGCAGCTCCTTGGCGGTGGCCATCCGGTCGATGATCTGGCGGAGGCGGGCCACTTCTTCCTCGGTGAGGTCCTTGACCCGCGTTTGGGGGTTGATCCCGGCGGTCTTGATCAGCTTTCGAGCAGTCGTGTTGCCGATGCCGTGGATGTACGTCAAAGAGATGACAGTCCGCTTCTGCGGGGGTATGTCGACGCCGGCGATTCTTGCCATTTAGCCCTTTATCCCTGTCGCTGCTTGTGTTTGGGCGTCTTGGAGCAGATCACGCGGACCACCCCGTTGCGCTTGATCACCTTGCAGCTCGAACACATCTTCTTGACGGACGGACGTACCTTCATCTCCAAATCTCTCGAATTCGCCCTCGCGATCGATCGCTGGTCGCGAGCTCGACGCCCACCTTGTCTCCAGCGAGGAGCCGCGTGAAGTGGGTGCCTGCACGATCGGCGACGTGAGCCAGGACTTTCGCCCCGTTCTCGAGCTCGACCCGGTAGACACCGTTGGGAAGATGCTCCACCACGACCCCCTTCACGAGTGGGAGGCGTTGGGGCACGAACGGCGATTGTACCTATGGTTGGTCCTCCCCCGTTCCCCCGACGCCCCGGCTACGCGGGGGACCTCCCCGGCGAGCGGGGAGGTAGCTTGCTCCACGGCTAAGTAATGGGG
>CATPBO010000090.1 GCA_955652835.1 Candidatus Dormiibacterota bacterium | reverse complement strand
GTGGTCAGGCCGACGTCGCGGATCAGAGCAAGGCGATCACGGAAATCGTTCGCAAGCTTGCTCAGATCGCGCCCCTGCCGCGCGGCCGCCTCCATGATGTCGGACCGACGGCGCTGTGGCTGGGCGGCCGGCGTCGGCGCCGCCCAAAGGTCCACGAACTGCATTTCGAGCAACGAGGGCGAAGCTGCAAGTGCCGGGATCACTCGCTGGCGCTCGGTGAGGCGGATGTTGATCGCCACGCTTTCGCCGTTCGGCGGCTGTCCGGGATCGATGTACGCTGCGATCCACTCGCCGTCGCGGAACCGCAGGATCGCCTTGCGGAGCTGGCTCTTATCGCCGGGGTCCGCCTCCAGGTTTGGATCCTCGACCGAGCCGAACACCACGTACTTGATGTCGCGCGCGGGGATCCAGCGCGGGCGGTCGGCGTCGGCCGGGTTGTAGATCGGGTATCCCTGTTGGCTCAGCACGCGTGCGTCGGAGTCGCCTTCTTCGAGGCCGCCGTCGAGCCGGTGGACCAACACCTTGAACCGCGGCTCACGGGGCGGAGGTGCGCCATTGGTCGCCTGAACTGCCGTCTCCGGCGCGAAGCCGGCTGGGGTCTGTTCGGGTATTTCCGGCGAGGTGGTGGTCCTGACCTCGCTCAAGGGATGTCCTCGGCGGGCGTGGGCGAGTTCACGGGAGTTGGCCCCAAGGATGCTAGCACTGGGTTAACGCCTTTCCGTCCCATTTGTCAGGTGAACCTTTCGGGCGGCCGGCGGCGGTCCAGGACCCACTTGGAGCCAGGCATTCGCTTGGCCACGCCCTTCACCTCGGCCGCGCGGGAAGCGAGCGCGGCAGCGCTCGTGTAGCGGCCGGGTTCTGCGATCACGATCCCGATCGACACCGAGACCAACGGGGCGCGCAGCGTGTTGCCGTTGCGCTCCTCGAACTCGATCCATCCGCGTTCTCGGTCCTGGGGGTCATACAGCGCCGGCACCGCTTCGTCGAATCGCTTCGTCACCTCGGTCGCGATCGCCTCGGCGAGGTTCGGGTCGGTGAGGATGACGAAGTCATCGCCGCCGACGTGTCCCGCAAAGTGCCGCGGCGTGTAGTTCTCTTCGAGGACCTCCAGGACGATCGTCGCGAGCGTCTTGATCACGTCATCGCCGCGCAAGAACCCGTAGTGGTCGTTGTAACTCTTGAAGGCGTCGATGTCCGGATAGAGGCAGGCGAATCGTTCCCCGCTCGCTAGGCGAAGGCCCATCTCGCGAAGGATGTCGGTGTTGCCGCTCATGCCTGTCAACGGGTTCAGGTCACGAGTGGTGGTGGAGCGGCTCATCACGGCGCGAAGGCGGGCGACGAGCTCTTCGGGGATGAATGGCTTGGTGACGTAGTCATCGGCTCCCGCGAGCAGATGCTCGACCTTATCCTTCAACGAGCTCCGCACGGTCAGGAACACGACCGGGATCAAACGCGTTCGGAAGTCACCCCTGATCTCGGCCAGGATCTGATCACCGGTCGTGTCGCCGAGCATCAGGTCGAGCAGGATGAGGTCGGGCCTCCATTCCACCGCGGCGCTGTGCGCGGATCGTCCGTTTTCGACCGGCACGCATTCAAAGCCCGCCCGCTCGAGTACTCGCCTGACCAGGCGAAGCACCTGCTCATCGTCATCAACCACCAGGATGAGATCGCGACGAGTCAAGGGCGCCCGGACGGGGGGCTCACTCTCAGTCCCGACCTTTGGAGCTATGGTCACGATCCGCTCGCAGGAGGTGTTGGTTCGGGCGCCGGCTTGCCGAGACCACGGAGTTTTTCGGTGAGTGCGATCGCGCGTTCGGCGGCCGCGCGAACCTCCTGGATGTCGGCCTTCACCGCTTCCGGGTCGCCCGTCTCCTCAGCGATCAGCTCGCTGTAGTTGACAATGACCGCGAGCAGGTTGCGAAAGTCGTGAATCAGGACGCGGTCCGCGTCCTCGTGATTGCCGCCGGTGCTCACAGTCGTTTCACCAGTCGCCACTTGTTGATCTCGCCGTCGCGTTCATAGCCCAGCTCATCCAGGAGCGAGCGGGCCATCGGTAGGCCGCGGCCAGACTTGCTCGAATGGTCCGGCATGCCGCGGTTGATGGAGCTGTGGGCGGGCGGACCTCGATCGATGAACTCGGCAAGGGCAGCGCCGTGATCGAGGCGAAGCGAGTATTCGACCGGGGGGTCGGTTCCCGCCGGTCGCCCGTGGGTGAGCACATTGGCCCCGATCTCCGCCAGCGCGATCTCGAAGCGCAGGAGGCTGCGGTCCTCCTGGCCACGGCCAGTCGAGTCACGCAGCCGCTGGACGGAATCATGAAGCGTCTCCAATCCTTCATCGAGGTGGCTGAGGGTGGCATGGAACTCAAAAGTCTCCGAATCACTGGCCACGGTCAGAAGCCAGTGAGGGCTTCCTCGACGGTGGCGTAGTACGGAAACACGCGGTCGAGGGTGGTCAGCTCCAGCACTACCCGCACCTGCTGGTTGGGCGCCGCGAGCCTCAGGTCGCCTTCTGAGCTGCGGATCTGCTTCAGGGCGGAGATCACCGAGCCAAGACCCGTGCTGTCGACAAAGCTGACGCCCTCCATGTCGATGACGACCCGGGCCTGGCCGTTCTTCAAGACCTCGCTGATCGCGTCCTTCAATGTGGGTGCGCCGGCCACGTCCAGGCGCCCCGTCGGCGCCACGACCGCTACTCCATCCTCGATCTGGCGGGTCTGGACCTCGAGGGTCATCTGATCACTCGCATGGGGGATTGACTATAGGTCACCCAGTCTCGAGTTGAGCCTCTCTACACTGCTGGTCGTGAACTCGCCCGGGCCCGCCCAACGGCTGCTCATCGTGGACGACGAGGAGCTCCTGGCCAAGGTCATGGAGCGGACTTTGCGCAGCCGTGGCTACGAATCCGACATCGCCCTCACGGCGGCGGAGGCCCGGCGGCGTTTCGAAGCCAACGACTACGCGCTGGCATTGCTCGACGTGCGCCTGCCGGACGAGTCGGGCTATGGGCTGCTGGAGGAGCTGCGAAGCAGGCGGCCCGACACCGCGGTCGTGATGATCTCGGGCGTCGAAGATCCCGAGCTGGGCAAGGCCGCGCTCGAGCATGGCGCGTACGCGTACATGGTGAAGCCGGTCGGCGCAACCCAGCTCTACCTGACCGTCGTGAACAGCCTGACTCGCCGCAACCTGGAGATCGAGCATCGCGCCAACCTCCGGAGGCTGGAAGCGATGCTCGACGAGCGTGCCGAGCAGATGCATCGCGCTGTCGAGCTTCAGGTCGGCATGCTTCCGGCTTCGCCTTTGAAGGCCGATGGCTTCGAGCTCGCGGCTCATTTCACCGCCGCGAAGGAGATCAGCGGCGACTTCTACGACTGGTACCGCCAGGATGATGGCCAGCTGGTCTTCACGCTCGGTGACGTTATGGGCAAGGGACTCCCTGCGGCTTTGATGATGGCGACGGCACGAGCCGCGCTGCGCGGCTCAGCCGGCATCCCGCAGCTGGATGCCGCGATCAAGCGCGCGTCCGCTGTGATGGCCGCGGCCCTCGAGGTAAACCACGCGTATGTGACCGTTTTTCATGCTGCTTTTCAGCCGGCCTCCGGCGACCTGCACTACGTCGACGCCGGGCACGGGCACGCGCGGCTGCTTCGCGGTGTGACCGGGCAGGAGCCGCTGCCTTTGCGCAGCGCACCGATCGGCATCTTTCCCAACAGCTTGTTTCCTGTCGGGACCGTGACGCTCAATCCAGGTGACACGCTGGTGGTTTTCTCCGACGGACTGCTCGATCTGCGACCTGACCTTGCGACCAAGGACGTCCAGCTTCCTTATGAAGCGCGCCGTGCCGGCACCGCCCAGGAGCTGGTCGACATCCTGGCCCATGGTTCCAAGAACCGCGAACTCTTCGACGACATAACTGTTCTCGCCTTGAGACGTCTCTGACCGGTTTGTCAACGAGGATCCCCCCACCCGGCTCTCTACACCACGAAGTCTTCGACTTCGCGGGGACCCCTGAGGCGCGTCGACCTCCCCGGCAAGCGGGGAGGTAACTCCCCCTTAGGCAGTTTGGGGGGTGGCGAGCCAGCGCTCGAGGATCGCCGCGACCACGTGCAGCTTGATGGGCTTGGAGATGTAGTCGTCCATGCCCGCGGCGAGGCAGCGCTCGCGATCTCCTGACAAGGCGGCGGCCGTCATCGCGATGATTGGAACCCGGCGCGCGGCGGTTTCGTTTTTCCTGATCAGCTTCGTCGCTTCATATCCATCCATCTCCGGCATCTGGCAATCCATCAGCACAGCGTCGTACGGCACGCGCTTGAGCAAGCTCACCGCCTCCGCGCCGTTCGCGGCGACGTCCGCGCGATAGCCAAGGCGCTCGACCATCCTGACGCCGAGCTTGAGGTTGGCCGCGTTGTCCTCGACGACGAGAACGCGCAGCCGCTGGCGCGACGCGTCCGGCGGGCTGGGCTCGACGTCCGCCGC
>CATPBO010000089.1 GCA_955652835.1 Candidatus Dormiibacterota bacterium | reverse complement strand
GGGCAGCAAGGAGAAAGCATTGATGCCGAACGCCCCAAGAGCCTGGCCGAGAACTATCGCGGTGTTGGCGATGATCCAGATCCCGATGGCAACGCGCCCGAACCATTCTTCGCCGCCCGCCCTGGACCAGAACAGGCCGATGACCATGACCAGGTAACCGAACTGGGCGACGTAGAAAGCCGCTTGATCGGCATTGTATTGAGTGCTGCTTTTGCCACGAGTACGCAGGCCGTACTGGTACTCGATGACCAGGGCAACGATCCAGACCGCCGCCGCTACCATACCAACGATCGCCGTGGCCCGAATCTTCATTCCGGTCGCGCTAGGCAGTGGCGATCTCTAAGGGGGCGTGAAGGCGGAATGCACGCGTTTCGCCCTCGATACCCTTCAAGGTCAACCCGACCGGCTCAATCGCAAGGCCGCGCTCGGCGAGCCATTCATGAACGCGCCGGTGGGATTCATCGCTGAGAAGCATCTCTCCCGCCGCCGCTTGACCCTGCAGCCGCGAAGCGAGGTTGGTCGCCTCCCCGAGGACGCTGAGGTTGGCGCCGCGTGCCATGCGGCCGACGACAGCCGAACCTGTGGCGATCCCGACACCGACCGGTAGGCCCAGGATGGCTGCCTTGTCGCGAATGGCGAACGCCGTTTGAAGGGCGTGGAGGCAGTGGTCGACGCTGGCGCCAGAGACGTTGAACGTGGCCATCATCGCGTCGCCCGCGAACTTGTCGAGCACCCCGTGGTGCCGCTCCACCTCTATCACGGCCCAGCGCTGCAGGGCAGAGATCCTGTCGGCGAGGTCGGCGGGGGCCACTGAGCCGGCCAGAGCCGTATAGCCGCGGACGTCTGCGAAGAGGACCGTGACCAGCCGCTCACCCGGAGCAGGTTCTGGCTCGGGCGCAACGGTCGGGGCAACGGGCTCGTCTAGCTCGGCGCCGACCTCTGTCATCACAGCCTGTGCCTCGCGCCGGATCGCCACCGACCCGACCTCATCGGCAATTCTCGCGGCCGACCGGAGATGCGCGATCGCCCGCTGGGTGTCGTCTGACGCGATGGCGACCTGGGCCAACAGGATGAGCGTGCGCGCGGCGTCCGGGCGATAGCCCGCAGCCGCAAACGAATCGAGCGCGGCCTGAGCCAGCCGACCGGCAGCCTCGGTTTGCCCTTCAGCGAGCGCCACCCGCGCCCGCGCCCGTAGAACCGAGGGGGTTTTTTCGAGCCAGGGCTGCAGGCCAATGGCCTTCACCATCGACCGGGCGTCATCGAGCTCGCCGGCGGTGACGAAGGCCTGCACAGCCAGCTCCGACGCAAACGCAATTTCCCTGGCCGTCTTTTCGCTCTCGAGCAAGAAGCGAGCTGCCTCGAGGGCCCTGCCCACATCGCCGATGCTGAGGCTGAACCGGATGATGGCCGCAGCTTCCTGCGAGTCTTTCTGTCGCTCCACGTGGCTGATACCCAGCAGCGGTTTGGCGGCGTCAAGTCGCCCCAGCTCGGTGTAAAGCATGCTCAAGGTGATCTCCGCGAACCTGACCACCCACGCGTTGCCACCGGCAGACCCGAGCTCAACCGCCTTGACCCCGGCCGCCACGCCAAGCTCGAAGTAGCCAAGAAAGTAGTTGGTCATCTCCTCCGCGAGAAGCGGGCTCGTGGTGGACCAGATGCCCACATTCAGCTCGCGAAGCTGCGGAACCAGCGCAAGCGATTCCCGCGCTCTCGGCTCTCCGCCCCAGGTCAACATCGCGCTCAGGTTGTGCAGCGCGTTGCCGGCAATCCAGCGCAGGTCGTTCTGTCTCGCCTCGCGGTAGCTGCGCCGAAGACTTTCATAACCCTCATCGAGGCGTCCCTGGCCGAGGTATGCCAGGCCGATGAAGTTGTAGGTCCAGATCCTGATCATTTCCGCGCCCGCTGCTTCGGCCACGCTGTACGCGCGCTCTGCCATCGGCAGAGCCTGCACGTATTCGTAGTCAAAGCAGTGAAGAGCGGCCAGCCGCATATAGGTCAGTGCCAGCGCTTCGCTTGGTCCGGCCGGCTCGAGGTGGCGCGCCGCGGTCTCGTACTGATCGCGCTCGAGGTCCACCTGGCCGCGGAGTCCGTAGGCGCGTCCGAGGTCGATCCGGTATCGCGCGGCCGAGATCGGGTCTCCAAGGTTTTGCATGAGCTCGATGCCTTCACGGAGGTAGTCGACGGCGCTCCCGATCTCGCCGGTGCGAGAGCAAGCCATGCCAAGCTGGCAAAGGACCTCCGCTCGTGCCTTCGGTTCGACGATGTGCGGAAGCGCTCTTCGGAAGAGGTCGGCCGCCTCCTCGTAAGCTCCGATCCGACTCGCCTCTCGAGCAGCTTCGAGACAGAGAGGCAGGGCTTCCGCGAACGCGTTGGCCGCCATGAGATGCCACACCACGTCGACTGGCGCGAACGCCGACCGTTCGCGGAGCGCTTCCGCCGCGCGCAGGTGCAAACGTTCACGCTTTGGCGCCGGGAGATCCTCGTAGATGACCTCCCTGGTCAGCGCGTGGCGGAACCGGTAGCGCCCGGCGGCCGGCTCCTCCTCGAGGATCTGCTGCTGCTCGGCTGCGTGCAGTGCGTCTTCGACAGCCTCCGCCGACTGGCCAGACGCCGCCATCAACAGCGAGGACTCGAAGGACTGGCCCAGGACCGCCGCGGTGCCCAGGAGCTGGATCTGTGGCTCGGCCAACCGCTCGACCCGCATCAGGATGGTGTCCTTGACGGTGCGCGGAAGCCTCAGCTCCGTGAGCGCCTTACGCTCCCAGCCCTTCTCGGTGCGGTACATGTCACCGCGCTCGATGGCGAGCTTCAACATCTCCTCGAGCACGAAGGGATTGCCCTCGCAGCGCGCATGGAGGAAGTCTCGAAACTCGTCTGTGACGCTCTCGACGTCGAAGATCGCGCTGACCATGCCCGCGACCGCGTCAGCCGACAGCGGCTCCAGCTCGACCACCTCGACCAGGTCCGCACGTCGCCACCCCTGGACTGTGGGCAACAGCGGGTGTTTGCGATGCATCTCGTCGCTTCGATATGTGCCGAGGACCATGACTCGCCCGGTACGCAAGCGTCTCACCAGGAAGTCGAGCACCTCGCGGGTCGAGGCGTCGGCCCAGTGCAGGTCCTCGAGGACCAGCAGGAGCCCCCTCTTTTCGGCCGGAACGCGCAGCAGATCGGCGAGGGCTTCGCAGAGACGCAGGCGGGCATACGCGGGATCGCCGGCGTCAACTTGAGCCTCGCTCCCGGCCAGGCGCGGAAAGAGCCGGCCCAGCTCGCGAGATGAGGACCCGAGGCGCTCGCGCAGCGGCTCCAGGTCGGTCCGAGCCAGGTAATTTCCAACGGCCTCGACGAAGGGTAGATATGGAAGCGAGAGCTCAGCCTCCGAGCACGCTCCGGTAAGGACCTCGAATCCGATCTTGCGCGCCCGCGCAATGAGCTCGTCGGCCATGCGGGTCTTCCCCATTCCCGCCTCGCCGGCGACCAATACCACGGCGGCGTCGCCCCGCGAAGCGGCCAGCAAGGTGTCCTCGAGCTCTCCGAGCTCGGTCTCGCGTCCAATGAGCAGAGGGCTGAGGGCGCGATGCATCAGGAACCACGGATCTCGGCCAGAGAGCGGCGCTGCCGTCCCTCCTGGTCGAAGTTTTCAGGTGACAACCAGGCTTCGAACGCCGCACGCCGCACCGGCCACTCACCGTCGGTGATCGAGTACCAGGCTGTGTCTCGGTTCCGCTCCTTCACCACCATATGCTGGCGGAAGACGCCCTCGAATACGAAACCGAACCTCTCTGCCGCCCGGCGAGACGGATCGTTGAGCGAGTCGCACTTCCACTCGAGCCGCCTGTAGCCGAGATCGTCGAACGCGTGCCGGGCCAGAATGAAGATCGCCTCGGTCGCTTGTCGCGTGCGCTGCAGGACCGGCGCGAACCAGATGTGGCCGATCTCGATCACGCCATGGTGCGGCTCCATCCGCAGGAAGCTGGCCATTCCACGGGCACCACCGGATTCGCGGTCGATGATCGCGTAGAAAAGCGGGTCCACTGTAGCTGAGCGATCTTCCAGCCAGCTGGTGAACTCCGCCTGGTTCGCAAACGGTCCATACGCGAGGTGCTTCCAGAGCTCGGGCGCGTCTTTGGATGACGAGAACAGTTCGGTCGCGTGTCGCGGCGGATCGACCGGTTCGAGCACCACGGTGTTTCCTTGCAGTGGTACCCGTTGAGGCAGGCGGGCAGACTTCCAGTCCAGTTCAGGCATGGGTCGGAACGTATTCTCCGGCCCATGGAGCACACCGCGTCACCGACCCTGGAGTTGAACAAAACCGCGGGGGACTAACGTTGTGCGTGTTCAAGGAGTATGGACGAATGAATATCGCAATCATCGGAGCGGGGAATGTCGGTAAAGCGCTCGCCAAGTCTTGCCTGAAGGCCGGCCACAAAATCACGCTCAGCGCGGCCAGGGCCGAGCATGCCGCCGAGGCTGCCAAGGCGATCGGTGCTCAGGCCGCCAGCTCCAACGAAGAGGCGGTCAAGGATGCGGAGCTCGTAATCGTTGCGGTGCCGTATGACAGCCTCGGCGATGTTTTCCGAGGGCTGGGGTCGTTGGTCGACGGCAAGGTAGTCGTCGACGCCACCAACCACACCAACGTGCAGAATCCCGGTGAAGTGCTGGGCGGGATTTCCAACGCGGAAGAGATCCAGCAGCGTCACCCCAACGTGAAAGTGGTGAAAGCCTTTAACTACGCATTGGCAGCCCGGCTGGCAGAACCGTCCGTGAATGGCGTCCCCCTGGACGGTTTCGTCGCCGGTGACGACCAGGCCGCCAAGGACAAGGTGCTCGAGCTCGTCAAGTCGATAGGCTTCCGCCCCATTGACGCCGGCCCGCTCGTGATAGCCCGCGTTTTCGAGGGAATGGCGCTGTTGAACATCATGCTTCAGATCAGCCACAACTGGCCGTGGCAGAACGGCTGGAAGCTAATCGGTCCGCCCGAGGATTAGGCCTGTTCGGGGAAGGCGCCGAGCCGGGAGTCTGAGTGCCGCCGGCACCCCCGCCACGGCTACCACAGCCATGGCTCCAAGCGCAAGGTAGGCGTTGCCGATCAGCGCCTGGACTGCGAGCACGAGCAGCAGCCCTCCAAGGTTGCCCGCCATCATCAGGAAGCCGACCGCGGCGCCCTGACGCTCGGCGCCCACGTGGACGTCAGACCAGTCGAGGACGACCGGCAGGCTGGCGAGCATCAGGAAACCCTGTACGAACAGCCAGGCGCCAAGCCAGACCAGATTGTGGCTGAACGCGATCGCGATAAACGAGACCGCGGAGACGGCTAGGGCTGCGAGCAGCATCTCCCGCCGGCGATCTCGTGCCGCGATCGGGGTCGGCAAGACGGCCGCGCCGATGATTCCGGCGAAGGTCATCACCGCGATGAGATTGCCTGCCGCCGCGCCCTCTCCGAAATGCGCCAGGATCGGCTGCAGCCACGTAGCGACAGCGTTGTACGTCCCCATGCCGATGAAGACCAGCACGGCGAGGGTCCACATGAAACGATCGCGCGCCAGCCACCGAAGGCTCACGGATACAGACGGATCGTCGGCAAACGCCGCGGGCGTGCGCAGCGCGATCAGGACAAGCACCGTTGCCAGCACCGCCGGCACGGCCTGAACACCGAGCAGGAGCGGCAGACCGCCCGCGTCGAACAGCGGGCCGGCGATGAGGACCGCCGCCAGAATCCCGACGAAAAGCGCCGCCGTACCGATCGAGATGGCCGTCGCCCGCTCCTGCGGTTCGAAATACCGCGCCGCGACCTTGGTGATGCTGTTCAGCACCAATGGCTGTCCGGCGGCGATCACCAGCTGTCCGGCGAGCTGCCAGCCGAACGAGGCCGGCGACAAAAGACGGATGAGGGCGCCGCAGCCGGTCAGCAGCGCGCCGGCGCCGAGCGCCTGGCCGAAGCGCAAGTCCAGCCAGCGTCCGGTCGGAAGGGCCAGCACGATATAAACGAACGGGAAGATGGCGGCGAGGTCGCCGACCGTGCCGACATCGACCCGCATCACCGCTGCGGTCCGCGTGTCGACCGCCGCGAACGTGAGCCAGAGCAGCTGGGTGCAGGCGGCGAGCAGCGCGTAGCTGAACAGAACAGCCCAACGGGTGCCGGTCGTCCGGGCCGCGACCGCGAGGGTCTCGCTCATCTGCGATCCGGCGGCATGACGAGCGCCAGCTTAAGTTACTTGGCGCCCACCACTCCGCCGTCGACGGCCAGGCCCGACGCCATCACGAACCTCGACTCATCCGACGCGAGGTAAAGCGCCGCATGGGCGACATCCTCCGGCTTACCAAGCTCGCTGGTCAGCTGCCGCTTGCGGATGGATGCGTAACCCTCCTCGGGATCCGCATATGACTCTTTGATGTAGCGCTCGACGAAGGGCGTCATGATCGTGCCCGGCAGCAAAGCGTTGACGCGAATTCCGTGCGGGGCGAGGTCGACCTGCATTGATTTCGTCATCGAAAGCACCGCGCCCTTCGAGGCCGCATACGAAACGCGACGCGCAAGCCCGATCTCGGCGATGCAGGATGACATGTTGATGATCGACCCTGACCGCTGCCTGATCATGTGGGGCACTACCGCCCGGCTCATCAGGTAGACGCCGCGGACGTTCACGGTCATCACGCGGTCGAACAGGTCTGGTGACGTCTCGGTGATATCGCCGACGCCGCTGATGCCCGCGTTGTTGAAGAGCACATCAATCCGCTTGAAACGCTTCACCACTCTCTGAGCAAACGCGACCGTCTGAGCCTCATCGGTCACGTCGAGCACGTCGGCGACGGACTTACCGCCTCGTTTGCGAATCGACGCCACCGTCGCCCTCGCCGCGCGCTGGTCGATGTCGGCGACCACCACGAGCGCCCCCTCTTTCGCAAACAGAATCGCGCTGGCCTGGCCGATGCCCGAACCGGCGCCGCTGATGATGCACACCTTGCCTTTGAGCCTGGCCATGGCGGTACCTACGCTCGCTCGCTGCCGATCAGCTTGGCCAGGCCAAGGGCGATCAGGATGATGGCCCCATCAACAGCGTCGATCCAGGTCGAGCTGATGTTGGACAGGGTCAGGATGTTCGTGACCAACGACAGCAGTATCACCCCTGTAAGCGCACCCACCATGCGCCCTCTGCCGCCCTCGAGCGAGATGCCCCCGATAACGGCTGCCGCGAATACCCCGAAGATCAGGTTGGAACCCTGTCCGGCGGTCACCGCAGTGACGCGGCCGGCTTGCATGAGGCCGGCGACGGCGGCGAGCACGCTGGCGACCATGAACACGCCGATGCGGATCCGGTCGACCTGGATGCCGGCCGCGCGTGCCGCCTCGAGGTTGCCTCCGATCGCGTACATCGCCCGACCGACCCGGTGGTAGCGCAGGAACAGAGCCGCGGCGGCGAAGGTCGCGACGGTGACCCAGATCGCGACCGGGATGCCAAACCACGACTGGGCGCCGAGGTAGATGAAAACCTCGGGCAGGTTGTAGACCGTCGACCCGCCCAGCCAGCCGAGCTGGAGTCCCGTCAGAAGGATGCTCATCGCCAACGTGAAGATGAAAGCGTTGAAGTTTGCCTTGACGACCAGGATGCCGTTGATCGTGCCCACCGCCAACCCGACCACCAGGACGATGAGCAGACCGATCCAGGGGCTGAATTGAGTGCCCAATCCCTCGCTTGCCTTGGGCGCGATAAGCCATGCGCCAAGCAGCGGCGCCAGGCCGAACGTGCCCTGCAAAGAGATGTCAAACTTGCCGGTCAGGAGGATCAGCGACTCGGCTACAACGACCATTCCAAGCGCCGCTCCCCCTTCGGCGACGTTGATCAGGTTCGACGTCGTGAAAAAGACCGGGTTCACGAGTGCGCCGGCGATCAGCAGTACGACGATGACCGGCACCAGCGTCAGCTCGCGGAAGAATTTCACCACCACTGCGCGAATGTCGCGGCGCGCCATGGCTCGCGGGGCAGCCACGGGGCGCTCGGCCGTTTTCTCAGCCATCGGTTCCGTCATCACACAGCGACATCCAGACCCTCCACCGCCGCGATAAGGCGCTGGCGGTCCCAGGGCGCCTGATCGAACACGGCGGCGATTCTACCCCGCACCATCACCATCAACCTGGTGCAGACGCGCAGGTCCTCGAAGTCGTCGGAGACGAGGAGGATCGCGACGCCCTGATCGCGCGCCCGCGCCAGCGTGTCGAGCAGAGCTTCCTTGGAAGCGACATCCACGCCCACCGTCGGGTTGACGACCACCAGAACCGAAGGGTCCTGTGCAAGGGCCCGCCCGACAACGACCTTCTGCTGATTCCCCCCGCTGAGGCTTGACACCGGCTGCGAGAGGCTGTGCGCAACGATCTGCAGATTCTCCGACTGCTTTTCGGCGATCGCCGCACGCCTCCTGAATGAAACGATTCCAAGGAGGCGAGAAAGCCTGTCGAGCACAGTGAGCGTCAGATTTTCATCCACCCCAAGCTGCGGGGCGAATCCGCGGGCGTGCCGGTCTTGCGGCACGTAGCCCACACCGCGCCCTAATGCAGCGTCCACCTTGCCTGGCCGCGCGGGTGCGCCGTTGATGGAGACGGATCCGGAATCGGGCTTCAACAGGCCGACGATCGTGTCGGCGACGGTGGCGCTGCCCGACCCGTCAAGCCCAACGAGCCCGACACATTCGCCTGCCCGGACCGAGAGGCTCACGTCCGCCACAGACCCCGCGCGTGAGAGCACGCTCAGGTGATCAACGACGAGCCGGTTCTCCCCAATCGCACCCTTTTTCTCGACCGCTTCAATCTCAGTGGCGCGCCTGGGCGGAGCGCTGCCAACCATGGCGGCAACGAGGCTCCCCTGGGCAATGTCTCTCACGGCACCGCTCAGCACCAGCTCTCCGTCGCGCAGCACGCTCACGCGATCGCAGATCTCGTAGATCTCCTCCAGGTGATGCGAGATGTAGAGCACGCCAACACCGCCTTCGCGCAGCCTGGTCACGCGCTCGAAGAGGCGCTCCACAGCTGACTTTTCGAGGGCGGCTGTGGGCTCATCGAGAATGAGGAAGCGAGCCCCGATCGACAGCGCGCGAGCGATCTCGACCACCTGGCGCTGCTCGACAGTCAGCCGCCCCGCTTCCTGGTCGACGTCGAGGTCGAACCCCCAATCGAGCATCAGCTCGTGAGCCTGCGATCGCATCGATCCCCAGTTGACAAGCGGTGTATCGCCCGCCGTCGGCCGGTTGAGGAACACGTTCTCGGCCACCGTGAGGGGAGGCACGACCATCGATCGCTGGTAGACGCAGGCGACCCTTTCGAGCCAGGCACCGCGATCAGCCAGGCTCGGAGCCGGCTGGCCCTCGAGCCGGATGGAGCCGCGATCCGGCCGAGTGAGGCCTGTCAGGAGTGACACGAGTGTCGACTTGCCGGCGCCGTTGCGACCGACCAGGCCGTGGCACTCTCCCGGACGTACGTCGAGCGAGACGTCGATCAGCGCCCGCGTCTCTCCAAATGTCTTGAAGACATGCTCGGCCTCGCCCACCGGGGCCGGAACCTTCGCCGGCCCGGCGGACGAGTCCTGCTGCATCAGAAGGGATTGTCTACCTGAGGATTACTTGTTGTTGCACCAGAGATCAGTGCTGTTGACCTGGGTGGACCCGTTGTCCCCGGCGAGGGTGACAAGCGGCGCGGCCAGCGCGTCCTCGAGGTTGCCCACAACGGTGACGATCTTGCTGCTGTGGTCCGTTGACTGGCCGTCGGTGTACTTGGTACCGGCGATCGCCTGCTTCGCGTAGTAGATCGCGTAGTACGCGTACTTGTCAGCCGGCTGGTCGATGGTCGCGTCCAGTGTCTTGGACCGGATCAGGTCACATTCGTGCGGTGAACCGTCGTTGCCTACCAGGCTGATGTGGTTGGCCGCGCCCACGTCTGAGTATTTGTTCTTCGACTTTTCCTGGGCGATGATCCCGTCTTCCGGCACGCTCCAGTGAACGTAGATGCCACGCAGATCGGAGATCGCCGTGAGCGCTGTCGTGGCGTTCTGGACTGCAGGGTCGGTGCCCCAGTCCTTGGTCTCGTATGACTTGACCTTGAAGGTGGGGTACTTCGACGAGATGACGCTGGTGCAGCCGGCGGCGCGGTCTCGTGCATTCAAGGACGTCAGGTCGCCCTCCACCATCGCGATGGTGCCGGCCCCGGTGGCGTGTGAGGCGATGTAGTCACAAGACTTGCTGCCGTAAGCGGTGTTGTCGGCGCGCACGATCATGTAGACGCTGCCCTGCGACGGTGCAACGTCCACCGTCACCACCGGGATGTTCTTGCTCTTGGCATAGTCAAGGGCCGGGCCGATCGCGGCGCTGTCGGCCGGGTTGACGATCAGGGCCTGGACGCCCTGCGCGATCAGCGCCTTGACGTCGAGGATCTGCTGCGCGGCCTCGTTGCCGTTGGCCTCCACGTTGGCTACCTTGGGACCGACGAGGGTGACACCGAGCTGGGACTCGTACTGGGCTTCGTATTTGAGGTAGTTGCCCCAGAACCCCGGCAAGTTGTACGTGAGCACGACGCCGATCTTTGGGGTCGTGGTGGTTCCGGTGGCCGGAGTGTTGCCGCCACAGGCCAGCGCGAGAACAGCGACCGCCGCCGTCGCCCCGGTGGCTCGAATTCGGCTACTGATGTGAGCTCTCAAATTTCTCCTCCTCGTTTCGGCTTTGCTGCCGGGTTGTGCTATTAATCCGATGTTTGAACCTCTCGCGCACGTTAATTTCTATTTGAGGCAGTGTCAAGTGCCCATTGAACTGCCCTCAGCCATCGGATGTCCAGCCACCGTCCAGGCGGCGCCACCCGGGTAGGCATATCGGTCCAGGGAGTCCGATTTGATCTCGGCGCTGTAGCCGGGCGCAGTCGGTACGAGATACCGCCCACCCTCTACTCGCACCGGGTGGACGAAGTGTTCGTGGAGGTGGTCGACGAACTCGCAGGTCCGGTTCTCGAGTGAACCGCTGACAGCGATGAAGTCGAACATCGCCAGGTGCTGGACGTACTCGCACAGTCCGACACCTCCTGCGTGAGGGCACACCGGCACGCCAAACTTTGCCGCCAGCAGCAGCACGGCGAGTACTTCGTTGACCCCGCCAAGCCGGCAGCTGTCGACCTGGCAGAAGTCAATCGCCTCCGCTTGCATGAACTGCTTGAACATCACGCGGTTGTGGATGTGCTCACCGGTGGCGATGCCGATCGGTTTGACCGAGTCGCGAATGCGCCGGTGCCCCAACACGTCGTCCGGGCTTGTGGGCTCTTCGATCCACCATGGATTGACTTCAGCCAGGGTGTGAATGGCATGTATCGCCTGCTCGATTCCCCAGACCTGGTTGGCATCAAGCATCAAATGACGTTCCGCCCCGATGGCTTGCCGCAGGAGGCGAGCTCGGCGGAGGTCGGACTCGAGGTCACCTCCGACTTTGAGCTTGAAATGTGTGAACCCGTCCGCCATCGCTTCGCCGGCCAGCATCCGGATCTTTTCGTCCGAATAACCCAGCCAACCTGCAGACGTGGTGTAAGCGGGGTAGCCATCTCTCCGCATCTCGGCTTCCCGCGCGCCGCGCGTTGGCGCTTGACGGCGCAAGATCTCGAGAGCCTCAGCTTTCGGCAGAGCGTCGTCGATGTATCGGAAATCGATGCACGCGACGAGCTGCTCCGGGGACATATCCGCGAGCAGCTTCCACAGGGGTTTCCCCTCGACCTTGGCGTACAGGTCCCAAACAGCGTTGACCAGCGCCGCGGTGGCGAGATGAACGACACCTTTCTCCGGTCCCAGCCATCGAAGCTGGCTGTCCGCCACCACCGAGCGCCAGAAACCGGCCATGTCGGAGGCGATCTCCTCGAGCGTGCGGCCGACGACGTGCACCGCGAGCAGGTCGATCGCCGCCACGCAGAGCTCGGTTCCGCGGCCGATCGTGAACGTGAGGCCGTGCCCAGCCAGACCGGATGGGTGGTCTGTCTGCAGGACGACATAGGCCGCCGAATAGTCCGGATCCGGGTTCATCGCGTCGGACCCGTCCAGCGTTCGGGAAGTCGGGAACCGGATGTCGCGCGCGGTCGCCCGCAGAATCCTCGTGCCCACCTGGGTTCCAGGTTATATGCTAAAGCTCCGATGTTTGTCAACTGTCCGTGCGAGGATGCCTCGGTGGCGACCGCTGCCATGGCACTAACGTCCGACCTCTTGGCAGATCGCCCGACTTGCTGGACAATCGACAGCGCATGACCGAGACAGCCGCGCCGCGCTCGAGTCGCCGTGGCACCCGCGCCCCCAGCGTGACCGAGGAGGCGATCGACAAGATTCGCGAGCTCATCGTCTCCGGCAGCTGGGGTCCCGGCGATCGCCTCCCGAAGGAGACCGAGCTCGCGGCGCAGCTCGGCCTCTCGCGCAACTCCCTGCGTGAGGCGGTCCGCGCTCTGTCACAGCTTCGCGTGCTCGAGGTCCGGCAGGGCGACGGCACTTACGTCAGCAGCCTGGAGCCGGGCCTGCTCCTCGAAAGCACCGGCTTCATCAGCCACCTGCTGCTCGGCGATACCGCGCTCGACCTCTACGAGGTCCGCCGGATCCTGGAGGCGGCAGCCGCCTCGCTGGCGGCGGCGCGCATCGATGAGGAAGGCAAGCTCGAGCTCGGTCGCAGCCTCGAGCGCATGCGCGAGGCCGAAGGAGTCGAGGGTCTCGTCGAGGCCGATGTCGCGTTCCATGCCGTGATCGCAAGGGCCGCCGGCAACTCGGTGCTGACCTCGCTGCTGGCAAGCCTCTCGACACGCACGATGCGCGTGCGCCTCTGGCACGGACGCGCCGCCGACGATGCCCTCGATGAGACTCGTGAGGAGCACCGCCGCATCTTTGAGGCAATCGTTGAGGGGGATCCTGAGCTGGCACGCGCAGCGGCCACCGCGCACATCGCGAGCGGCGAGCGCTGGCTGCGGACGCAGCTTGCCACCACCGAGTCAGCGGCCGGATGAAGGTCGGCCTTCATACAAGGCTCAAGCCCGGCGTCGAAGAGCGCTATGAGGAATACCACCGTGCGGTGTGGCCGGATGTTCTCGCCGCGATCCGTCGCGTCGGCATCGCGAACTACGTCATCTTTCGCGACGGCCTCGACTTATTTCACTACATCGAATGCGACGACTACGACCGCGCCATCTCGGATCTCGCCGGTGACCCGGTGACAATTCGCTGGGAGGCCGAGATCGCCCCGATGATGGCGGTCGCTCACGATTTCAGCGGGAAGGGCAGCGACCGCGTGCCCCTGATTTTCGAGCTCTGAGCTGAATCCGACAGAGCGCGTACCCCTCGGACGCACTCAGCTCACCGTGACCCGGTTCGGGCTCGGCACGGCGCCGCTGGCCGGCCTTTTCGAGGAGGTGCCGGAGGACAAGGCGCTCGCCGTGATCGAGCGTTCATGGGAACAAGGAATCCGCTTTTACGACACGGCGCCTCTTTATGGTCACGGCCTGGCTGAATTGCGGTTGGGCCACGTGCTTCGCGAGAGGCAGCGCGACGAGTTCGTGCTCGCCAGCAAGGTCGGCAGGCTGCTGCGGGCTGATGCACCGCCTGAGCCTGGCCAGTCCTTCCGCGGCACACCACCGGTCAACCCCATCTTCGACTTCAGCTACGACGGCGTGATGCGTTCGGTCGATGAGAGTCTCGAGCGGCTGGGCCTCTCGCGAATCGACATCCTGCACATCCACGACCCGGACAACCACTACGACGAAGCCCTCGACGGCGCCTACCGAGCTCTCGACCAGCTTCGCCACGATGGGGTCATCGGTGCCGTCGGCGCCGGCATGAACCAGGCCGAGATGCTCACCCGCTTCGCGCGCGAAGCCAACTTTGACTGCTTTTTACTGGCCGGGCGCTACACGCTTCTCGACCAGGTCGCGCTCAAAGAGCTGCTGCCTGTTTGCCTGGATCGCGGCGTGGCGATCATCGCCGGCGGCGTCTACAACAGCGGCATCCTGGCTGACCCCAAGCCCGGCGCGCATTACAACTACGCAACCGCGCCACCCGAGCTCGTCGAACGTGCCCAGCGGATCGGCGCGGTGTGCGCCCGGCACGGCGTGCCGATCAAAGCCGCGGCGGTGCAGTTTCCGCTCGGACATCCGGCGGTCACGTGCGTCGTGATTGGCTGCCGCTCGGTGGCGCAGCTCGACGAAAGCCTTGCCATGTTCGAGTTCAAAATCCCGTCCGAATTGTGGGAGGAGCTCATTCATGAAGGCCTGCTGCCCGCTGGCGTCCCCGTGCCGTGATCGTCGACGCCCACCACCACTTCTGGGACCCCGCACGCCACGACTATCCATGGATGGGTGACGAGCTGGCATCGATCCGCAGGCCTTACGGTCCCGAAGACCTGAGGCCGCTGCTGCTCGCCAACGGTGTGGACCGGAGCGTGCTCGTCCAGACCATCGCGAGCGTCGAAGAGACACGCGAGTTCCTGGCCATCGCGGCGGCGACCAGCTTCTTGGCGGGTGTGGTGGGCTGGGTCGACCTCACGGATGCGTCCGTGGCAGACCGTCTGTCGCAGCTGCGCGATGGTCCGGGCGGCGAATGGCTTGTCGGAATCCGGCACCAGGTCCACGACGAGGTGGATGAAGCCTGGCTGCTGCGTGATGACGTGCTGCGCGGCATCCGCGCGGTCGGTGAAGCGGGCCTCGTCTACGAGCTCCTGGTTCGCACCCGAGAGCTGCCGGCTGCTCTCACCGTCGCGCGCCGATTCCCCGACATTCGCTTTGTCCTCGACCACATGGCCAAACCTCGCATCAGCCGAGGTGCGAGGGATCCCGAATGGGAGCAGGCAATGGCTGGGTTCAGCGAGCTCGAGAACGTGACGTGCAAGCTGTCCGGGATGGTCACCGAGGCCAGCTGGACCGAGTGGACTCCTGAGGACCTGGAGCCTTACGTGCGCCGCGTTCTGGGCTGGTTTGGTCCAGAGCGCTGCATCTTCGGCTCGGACTGGCCGGTCTGCCTGCTGGCCGCCAGCTACGAGCAGGTGATGCAGGCGGCGAGGTAT
>CATPBO010000088.1 GCA_955652835.1 Candidatus Dormiibacterota bacterium | reverse complement strand
CTGCCAACGGCTGGGCCACGCGGAGAAAGAAACGCGAACAACAACGGACCGGCCCCTTCGACGTTCAGAGCTCCCGACGCCGGGACTCTGACCACGATCATCGGCATATTCCTCGCGGTCATCCTCGTGCTCCTTGCCGCAGTCGCTAGGTATCTCAGGCCCCGCACCGTAATGGGCGTCTGGAAACGCACCCTCGCGCTCTCTGAGCTGGCCGGCGCCAAACGCCGGCCAGGCGAGACTCCGCTCGAGCTCGGCCGGCGTCTGCAGGAGAGGTTCCCCGAGGCGTCGGAGCCATTTGGCGCGCTCGCCGGAGGATTTGTGGTCGCCGCGTATGCGCCCGCCGAGGTCGCGACCTCAGCTCGCTCAACCGTGATGGAAGCCTGGACTGCGCTTCGTCCGCTGCTCGTGCGCAGGGTGCTGACGCGGCTCCGACCGAACAGCCCAAGGGTCTGACGAGAGGTCGTACAGGCTCACGGCGAACCCTTGGGGTTTGCAGGGATCTAACCTGTAGCGCGTGTCACGCAGTGGCGAGGTCGGAGCCCAAACGCATGGAGTCGCGGGGCGCGCCTATCCGCCAGTGACTTTTCAGCTCGAGCCCGAGCGGGTCGCGGCGTTCGCGCGGGCCATCGGCGCCGACCCGGCAGCCGGCGTGCCGCCAACTTTCGCGGCCGTCTACTCGCTCGGTGCAACTGCGCCGCAGCTTTTCGGTGACCCCGACGCCGGAGTGGATTTCGACCGTTTGCTGCACGCTGAGCAGGAATTCACGTGGTCGCGTCACCCACGTCCAGGCGAAACGGTTTCGTCCAAGGGTCTGGTCGCATCCGATGTAACCCGCCGTGGGATGCGTTTTGTCACCTTCGAAACCGAAACCACCGACCACGCGGGGCAGCCGCTGTGCTGCTCGCGGGCGCTTTTCGTGATCAGGTCATCTCAGGGGTCCCCGCCAACTCGCGGCGAAGCCTCGGAGTTGGTGGGGTAAATGAGCGAGCGGGCGGTCACCTTCACCAAAGAGCAGATCTCCACGTACGCCGAGGTGTCAGGCGACCGCAATCCGATTCATCTCGATGACGATTTCGCCCGGACCGTCGGCCTTCCGGGAGTCATCGCGCACGGCATGCTCCAGATGGGCCTGATGGCGACTGTCGCGGCCGAAGCCGCGGGCGGACCGGACCGCCTTCGACGCCTGTACTGCCGGTTTGCCGGCATGGTCGTGCCCGGGGATACGGTGACGTTCACTACAGCGCCGGGCGGACCGGGCAAGCTCGAGCTGCGAGCCGTCAACCAGCGGGGCGAGCCGGTGTTGACGAAGTCGGTAGCGGAGCTCGCTGCGCAATGACGCTCGATTTCTCGCTGACTCCCGAACAGCAGGAGATTCGCCAGCTGGCGCACGAGTTTGCCGAGAAGGAGATCCGTCCCGTCGCGGCGCACTACGACGAGACCGAGGAGTTTCCGTACGAAGTCGTCAAGAAAGCGCACAGGCTGGGCCTGACGCCGGCTGCTTTCTTGCCCGAGGAGTACGGCGGACAGGGCCTCGACTTCCTGACCGAGCTGATCCTCAACGAAGAGCTGCACTGGGGCTGCGCCGGCATCGGCGTGTGCATCCAGTCCATGGCTCTGGCGATGGCCGGCATCCTGGCCAGCGGCACCGAAGAGCAGAAAAAGCGATGGCTGCCGGAGTTCACGAACCCGGACAAGCTCGTGCTCGGCGGGCTCGGCCTGACCGAACCCGACTCGGGTTCAGATGCGCTGGCGATGAAAACGCGAGCGACGCGTGTCGCTGACGGTTACGTCTTGAACGGAACCAAGCAGTTCTGCACCAACGGGGGCATCGCCGACTACCACGTCATCTATGCGAACACCGACCCGTCGAAAGGACCCGGTGGTATCGCGTCCTTCCTCGTGCCAAAGGAAACACCCGGCCTGCGAATGGGACGCAAGGAAAAGAAGCTCGGTGTTCGCGCGAGCCACACCGCACAGGTGATCCTCGAGGACTGCCTCGTACCGCTCGACCACCGGCTGGGCGGAGAGCCAGACGCCGACAATGCCGGCCCAGGCGCAATGGGCGCACTGAGGACACTCGAAGCAACAAGGCCTGGCGTGGCCGCCGGCGCGCTCGGCATCGCTCGTGCCGCATACGAGTTCGCGCTCGACTACGCGCAGGACCGCAAGCAGTTCGGGAAGCCCCTCTGGCAGCACGAGGCGATCGGCTTCAAGCTCGCCGACATGGCGATAAAGATCGACGCCGCGCGCCTGCTCATCTGGCGGGCGGGATGGATGGCCACGCAGGGCGTGCCTTTCGAGCGGGCCGAAGGATCGATGGCGAAATGCTTTGCCGGTGACGTCGCGATGGAAGTGACGACCGATGCGATCCAGGTCCTGGGCGGCTACGGGTACATCAAGGAGTACCCGGTGGAGAAGTGGTTTCGCGACGCGAAGATCTACCAGATCTGGGAGGGCACCGCGGAGATCCAGCGGTTGGTGATCTCTCGCGCCATATCCGGTTCGCGCAGCACAATCAAAATCAGGTAGTCACTTCCCCCGCAGGGGGAAGTCCAGCGAAGCCGGATGGGGGGAGGCGTACTGGGCACGATGATGGAGGGAAGGATGTTCGATCTGACAGGCAGGGTTGCGGTGGTCACCGGCGCTTCACGCGGGTTAGGGCGGCAGGACGCTCTCACTCTGGCGCGCCAGGGGGCCGACGTGGTCATCACCGATGTTCTGGTCGAAGACGATCCCGACCTTCAGAAGACGGCCGAGGCGCAGGGCAGCATGCTGGCGCAGGTGGCGGTGTCGCAGGGCTGGGTGCATTCCAACAGCACTGCCGACGAGATTCGAAAGATGGGCCGGAGGTCGCTCGCCATCAAGATGGACGTGACCAACCGCGAGCAGATCCGCGACGTGTTCAAGAAGGTCAAGGAGGAGTTCGGCAAGATCGACATCCTGATCAACAACGCCGCGACCCTCGACCATGCGGCGCAGATCCCGAACCAGTCGTACGAGCTGTGGGACCGTGACGTGCGTGTCAACCTCACCGGCGCCTTCAACTGCACGAAAGAGGTCTGGCCATACCTGGTGGAGAACAAGTTCGGCCGCCTGATCTTCATGTCGTCGATTGCGGGCACCCTCGGCGGATTCGGCCAGGCGAGCTATTCGTCCACCAAGGCAGCGCTCATCGGCCTCGCGAAGACGGCCGCCCTCGAAGGCGGGCGGCACAACATCACGTCCAACGCGATCGCGCCGGGGATCATCGAATCAGAGGCAGGCAAGGCCGCGGCCGATACCAATCCCCTCTACGAGAGATTCAAGGCCCGAACGGTGTTCAAGAGGTTCGGGCAGCCGGAGGACATCGCGAACACCATCGCGTTCCTGTGCTCGAACGAAGCTGGCTACATCACCGGGGCGGTGATCGAGGTGGCAGGCGGCATTCCCTTGTTCACTGCCTGATGGGAGAGCTCGTCGACGTCACTCGGGAGGGCAATATCGCGCGGGTCGTCATGCACCGCAAGGGCAACAATGCCATCGCGGAAGACCTCATGGAGGAGCTGGCGGCAGCCTTCACGCAGCTGGGCGAGGATCCGGAGGTGCGGGCAGTCGTGCTCGCTTCCGAGTACGAGAAGTACTTCTCGGTCGGCGCCGACCTGACCATGCTCGGAAGCATCGACCGGAGCGCCCCCGATGCGGTGGACCAGGTCGGGGCCTTCATGAAGCGCATGAACAGTCACTTTTCAGCGATCGAGCGCTGCCCCAAGCCCGTGATCGCGGCCATCAACGGCCACGCGCTTGGTGGCGGGAGCGAGCTGACTCTTTGCTGCGACTACCGCGTCATGGTCGAGGACGGCCGGTCCCGAATTGGCCAGACCGAATCGTCCCTCGGGATCATCCCGGGCGCGGGCGGCACGCAGCGGCTGCCGCGCCTGATCGGAAAGGCAAGGGCGATGCGCTACCTGATCGAGTCGACGAGACTCTCGGCGCGCGAGGCCGAAGCTGTGGGTTGGGTCGACCAAGCTGTCTCGCCGGACGAATTCCAGGCGGCCGTCGACGGTCTGGCCGGAAGGCTCGCCAGGGCGGCGACCTTTGCCGTGGCGATGATCAAGGACGCGGTCCTCCGTGGCTTTGACCTGCCGCTGGATCAGGCGCTTGAGATCGAGGCGCGAAACTTCGCCCGCGCTGCACTCAGCACCGACGCGGCGATCGGCATCATGTCATTCCTCTCGAAGCAGGAGCCGGAATTCACCGGCTCGTAACGGTGTCGATATCGGCCCGCCCCGTTCGTCGTATCAATGAAGCGGCGCAAGGACCGCATTGGTTGGAGGAATCCGGATGAAGTACGTCTTGATGTTCGCGGGCACGTCGGATGAGCAGGACCAGTGGGACAAGCTGACGAAGGAGCAGCTGTCAACGGCATACGAGCAGGTCAACAAATGGTTCGAAGACAACAGCAAGGCCGGCCGGATCGTCGGCGGCGCGGAGCTCCGCGGCCCGAGCACGGCGACCACCGTCCATCACAAGAACGGCAAGGTCACCATCACCGACGGTCCGTTTATCGAGGCGAAGGAAGTCATCGGCGGTTTCGCGGTCGTGGAGGTGAAGGACCTCGACGAAGCCCTCGACATGGCCAAGACCTGGCCCGGTGGGAGCATGGTCGAGGTGCGGCCCGTCGTGGAACACCCGTCGAGCTGAGCCAGACCCAAGCCGCGACCGATGCCGCGATTGTCGCCGTCTTCCGCGAGGAGGCGGGCCGGCTGACCGCGGCCTTGGTCCGCATGATCGGCGACTTCGACCTCGCCGAGGAGGTGGTGCAGGACAGCATCGTCGCGGCGCTCGAAAAATGGCCTACTCAGGGCGTCCCCGACAAGCCCGGTGCTTGGCTGATGACCACAGCCAAGCGCCGGGCCATCGACCTCCTGCGTCGCGACCATCGCCACCAGGAAAAGATGGCGCTGCTGGAGCGATCGGCTTTGCCGAATGAGCCCGTCGAGGCGGATGACAGGCTGAGGCTCATATTCACGTGCTGCCACCCGGCGCTCGCCCAGGAAGCACAGGTCGCGCTCACGCTCCGGGCGGTGGCCGGCTTCACGACCCCGGAGATCGCCGCCGCCTTCCTGGTTTCCGAGGCCACAATGGCCCAGCGGATCGTGCGCGCCAAGCGCAAGATCGTCGCCGCGCACATCCCTTACCGCGTGCCTCAGGGCGAGTCCCTTGCGGGACGGCTGGACGCAGTGCTCTCCGTCCTCTATCTGATGTTCAACGAGGGCTACCTCAGTCGTGGGCCGCAGGTCGGCATGAGGCGCGACCTGGCTGAGGACGCCCTGTGGCTTGCACGTCTCGTGGCGACGCTCATGCCGGACGAGGCTGAGGTGATCGGGCTGCTGGCGCTGATGAGGCTCAACCTGGCGCGGTCGCGAGCGCGATTCGACGAGTCAGGTGAGATGGTGCTCCTGCCCGACCAGGACAGAAACCTGTGGGACCAGGCCGCGATCAGCGAGGGCGTCGTGCTGCTGGAGCGTGCCGGCGCGATGCGGGCGCCCGGACCCTACCAACTGCAGGCGGCGATCGCGGCTCTGCACTGTGAGTCGAAATCATGGGACGAGACCGACTGGCACCAGATCGTCCTGCTTTACGACGCGCTGCTGCGGTTGTCGGACAGCCCGGTGGTGAGGCTGAACCGCGCTGTCGCGCTCAGCCATTTCGCCGGACCGGAGATCGCGCTTGGAGAGGTCAACGACCTGGCGATCTCGCTCGCCGGCTACCACCTGTTTCACTCCACGCGGGCGGAGCTGCTCGACCAGCTTGGACAACCGGCCCTCGCCCGTGAGGCCCGATTGCACGCGTTGGAGCTGTGCCAGAACCCCGCCGAACGATCCTTGCTGGAACGAAAGCTCCGCCGCTAGCCCGCGGCCGTCATCCCGAGCTGAGCCGAGCGACTCCGCACGATCTCGATCACCTGCTCGACTCGCTTCGGATCGATTCCAATGCAGCGAATGACGAGCTCCTTGGTCTCGAAGTTCGGATAAGAGCCGACCGAAACGTCTGGAAAGGTCTGCTCGAGCTCTGTCATCAGCGGGTAGAACCGGGCCTCTACGGCAAATGTGAAGCGAAGCTCACGCACCGTCACGGCCGAGCCCACGGAGAGATACTGCGGCTCGAGCTCTTCGGTGAAGATGCCCTTCATCTCCATCGGGACGCCAGGGAGCACGAAGATGTGTTTCCCGCTCGCCTCGTAGACGACACCGGGAGCCATGCCTCGACGGTTCTTGAAAACCTGCAGCGGCGCCGCGGGGATGCGTGCCATACGCAGGTTCCCTTCCGTCACGTCCGGCGAATCAAGAAGTCCCGCTTCATGCATGCGCTGAACGCGACGGGTGATTCGAGCCTGCGTCTCCTCCCACACAATGAGGTCGCGGCCGAGGGCGTCCGCGATTGCGCCGAAGGTGCGATCGTCCGGTGTCGGACCGAGCCCGCCGGAGCTGAACACGTGCGTCACCTCTTCATCGGCCAGCTCGCGGCGGATTTGGTCGACGATCTCCGGCGGGCGGTCGCGGACAGCAGTGATGCGCTTGACCGGGAAGCCCAGCAGTCGAAGGCGTTCGGCCAGCCAGTGAGAGTTGGTATCGAGCGTGAAACCGCCGATCAGCTCGTCGCCGATCGCCACGATGCTGGAAGTGGGCATTGGGTTTCAAGCTTAAGCGCCTCACCCTGGCCCTCTCGCCGAAGGGGAGCAATCAGTAAGTCCCATCCTGCTCGCGCTTGCGCGCAGGAGATAGTCTCGAGTCGATGGAGCGTTTGCATGGTGTGGTCTATGGCGATGTGCAGGGGGTCGGCTTTCGCTACTTCCTGATGCGTGAGGCTCAGCGCCTGAGCCTTCGGGGCTGGGTGCGGAATCGGGACGACGGCACCGTGGAGTTCGTCGCCGAAGGCGGGCGCTCGGACCTCGAGCGGCTGAAGGAAGCAGCCGAGCGGGGTCCGCGGATGGCGCGGGTGGACAGGGTGGACGGCCGGTGGTCGGCGGCCGCAGGAGGGCTGGACGGCTTCGACCTGACAGGCTGATCCGCTCGAGGAACTCCAGTTCGTTTAACCTAACGCTCCGCGAGAAAAAGGCGCTGCGCGGCAGGAGAAGAGGCCTGCAGGCGCGAGACGGTGAGAATTTGAGGGAGGGGTTGTGGATCCCAACACAGTTTTGTTCGGCGTGGCCGGTGGGCTCGCCGCCGTGGTGTTTGCCGTCGTTCTCATCCTCCTCGTCTTGCGCATGCCGCCTGGGAACGAGCGCATGCGAGAGATCGCGGCAGCGATCCAGGAAGGCGCCTCTGCTTACCTGAACCGGCAGTACACCGTGATCGCGATCATCGGCGTCGTCATCGCGGTGGTCATCGGCTTCTTCATCAACTGGACCACCGCCACGCTCTTTGTCGCCGGAGCCATCCTTTCCGCCGCTGCCGGTTACGTCGGGATGAACACCGCGGTGCGATCCAACCTGCGCACGGCGGAGGCAGCGCGTGGAGGCTTGAACCAGGCGCTGCAGGTCGCGTTTCGCGGTGGCGCCGTGACCGGGTTCATGGTCGTCGGCCTCGGTCTGCTCGGCGTGTCGGGTGCTTATTTCGTCTTCAAGAATCCCGACGCCCTCGTCGGACTCGCCTTCGGCGCAAGCCTCGTCTCGGTGTTCGCCCGCCTAGGCGGCGGCATCTATACGAAGGCGGCTGACGTGGGGGCGGACCTGGTTGGCAAGGTCGAGGCGGGCATCCCCGAGGATGATCCACGCAACCCGGCCGTGATTGCGGACAACGTCGGCGACAACGTCGGCGACTGCGCCGGCATGGCCGCGGACCTCTTCGAGACGTACGCCGTGACGATGATCGCCGCCATGCTCCTCGGCTCGCTGCTGTTCAAGAACCAGGTCGGGTGGGTGATCTACCCGCTCCTGCTTGGCGCGGTGAGCGTCGTGGGTTCGATCGTCGGCGCCTTCTTCGTGCGGATCTTCAACCCGAACTGGATCATGGGCGCCCTGTATGCAGGCCTGTTGGTGGCGGTGGGCGTCGCCATCGTCGGCTTCTACCTCGTCACGCAGTACATGAAGGGGAACGGGTACCTGCCGGCCGCCGGCGGGGTAAGCGATCCGAACAACCTGTTCTTCGCCGCCTTGATCGGCGTGGTGACGACGGTGCTGATCGTCGCCATCACCGAGTTCTTCACCGAGACGGCCTACTGGCCGGTCCACCTGATCGCGAAGGCCTCCGTGACGGGCCACGCGACCAACATCATCGCCGGGCAGGCGATCGGCATGATGGCGACCGCCCTACCGGTGCTCGTGATCGGGATCAGCATCCTCTCCAGCTACGCGCTCGGTGGCCTCTACGGCATCGCCATCGCGGCCACGGCGATGCTCTCGATGACCGGGATCATCGTCGCCATCGACTCCTACGGGCCGATCACCGACAACGCCGGCGGCATCGCGGAGATGGCGAATTTGCCACCGGAAGTTCGCGGTATCACCGACCGCCTGGATGCGGTCGGCAACACGACCAAGGCCGTGACCAAGGGATACGCGATCGGATCCGCCGGCCTGGCCGCTCTTGTGCTCTTCTCGTCCTACACACAGGAGCTGGCGCGTGCGGGCCACTCGACGAAGTTCGAGCTGTCTGATCCGCTGGTGATCGTCGGCCTCTTCCTCGGCGGCATCCTGCCGTTCCTTTTCGGCTCCCTGGCCATGCTGGCGGTGGGGCGTGCAGGCGGACTGGTGGTCGAGGAGGTACGGCGGCAGTTCCGCGAGATCAAGGGGATCATGGAGGGCACTGGCAAGCCCGAATACGGCACCGCCGTGCGCATCGTCACCGCTGCCGCGCAGCGCGAGATGATCCTGCCCGGAATCATCCCGGTGATCGCGCCACTCGCCGTCGGCTTCATCCTCGGGCCGCGAGCGCTCGGCGGAATGCTGCTTGGAGCCATCGTGACGGGACTGTTCCTCGCTCTTCAGATGACGAGCGGCGGCGCGGCCTGGGATAACGCCAAGAAGTACATCGAGGAGGGGCACCTCGGCGGGAAGGGCTCCGAGGCGCACAAGGCGGCGGTCACGGGGGACACGGTCGGAGACCCCAACAAGGACACCGCCGGACCGGCCATCAACCCGATGATCAAGGTGGTCAACATCATCGCCATCCTGATCGCCGGGTCGGTCGCAACCAACTACCTGATCCACTAGACGAGACCGGGGTAGACTCGTTCGTGGGGTGGACGACTACCAAAAAGAGATCGCCGACCTCGAAACACAGGTCGAGCAGCTGGTCGAGGAGGAGGGCGACGCCAAGACCATCGCCGAGCTGTCGATGCAGCTGGAGATTCTCAAGGCGATCTATGCCCGCACCACCGACCTTTACCAGCGCGGCATCAAAGACGAAGGCCTGCGGTATGGTCTGCGCATCCAGGGTTATGGCGACTGGAGCATCGACAACGTCTACGCGTTCGTCTATGAGCGATCGGTCGAGCTCGAACCGCATGCGCACAGCGCATTCGTCGGCGGCATCAAGGCCGCCGACTTCGCTTTGATGCTGAATCCGTGAAAGGAGGACCGGCATGGAGACTCCGCTGACACCGCTGGAGTTTGCCCGACGTTCACGGAAGCTGTATGGGGATCGGGAGGCAGTCGTCGACGGCGACCTGCGCCTCACGTATGAGCAGTTCTTCGATCGCTGCGATCGCTGGTCAGCAACCCTGCAGGGGATGGGGGTGAAGAAGGGTGACCGGGTCGCCTACATCGCACCCAACACGCACGAGCAGCTCGAGTCGTTTTACGCCGTGCCCCAGATCGGGGCGGTGCTGGTGCCTATCAACTACCGCCTGACCGCAGAGGATTTCGTCTACATAGCCACGCACTCCGGCGCCACAGTTATATGCGTCCACCCGGATTACCTGGACGCCATCGACGGCGTCCGCGAGCAGCTGGGCGGTGTGAAGCACTTCGTGAGCCTAGGCAGCGCCGGCGGCCGCAAAGGGTGGTCGGAATACGAGGCCGCCATCGCCAAGGCAAAATCGGATTTCAAGCGCCCGGAGGTTGCCGAGGGCGACCTCCTCACCATCAACTACACGAGCGGCACGACGGCAAAGCCGAAGGGCGTGATGATCACGCACCGGAATGCCTGGTCCAACGCAGTCGGCACGCTCGTCCATTTCCACATCACGGTCGGTGACCGTTACCTGTGGACCCTGCCGATGTTCCACGCGAACGGCTGGACGTTTGTCTGGATCATCACCGCGGTCGGAGGCACGCACATATGCCTGCCGAAGGTGGAGCCGGCGCGAGTTTTCGACTCGGTCCGTAAGGAGCACGTGGGTTGGATGTGCGCCGCGCCGACGATCCTGATCGCGCTCGCCAACGCTCCGGCCGACGTGCGGGGAGACGTGCCGAAAGGCGTGCACGTCATCACCGCGGGAGCAGCCCCGGCTGCTGCGACGATCGAGCGTATGGAAGGGGATCTGGGGTGGGAGGTGACACAGGTTTACGGGCTGACCGAGACCGCGCCCTTCATTACCATCTGCGAGCCTCGGCCAGAGCACAAGAAGCTTGGAACAACAGAGCTGGGGATCATCAAGGCCCTGACCGGCGTCGAGCTGATCACGTCCGGGGAGCTGCGTGTCGTGGACACCGAGGGCAAGGACGTGCCGGCTGACGGCGCGACACTTGGCGAGATCGTCGCGCGAGGCAACGTGATCATGGAGGGCTACTACAACGACCCTGAGGCGACCAAGAAGGTCATGGGTGACGGCTGGTTCCATACCGGCGACGCGGCCGTGATGCATCTGGATGGTTACGTCGAGATCCGAGACCGGATCAAGGACGTGATCATCAGCGGGGGAGAGAACATCTCAAGCCTGGAGGTCGAGGGCGTTCTTCTACGCCACCCCGCGGTGCAGGAGGCGGCCATCGTCGGCTTGCCTCACGAGAAGTGGGGCGAGGCTCCTCACGCCTACGTCGTCTTGAAGGCAGACGCGAGCGCGACGGAGCAAGAGCTCATCCAGCTCTGCAGGGACCGGCTCGCTCACTTCAAGGCTCCGCACAGCGTGACGTTCGTGCAGGAGCTGCCCAAGACTGCGACTGGGAAGATCCAGAAATACGTGCTGCGCAAGGGAGCGGCCGCGGTCGTCAGGCAGTAAGAGCTAGGCCCTGACCTGAGTCTTGAGCCAGGTCAGTCCGGCCGGCGTCACCCGCGCGGTCACCAGCATGGATCCCTCATAGGCGCGTGAATCCGCGAACACTGCCGCCTCGCGGCAGAACTCGAGTGTGAGCACATCGCGAGTCGCTTTGATTTGAGTCATCTCGTCGACGTACGTCTTTCTCTTGCGTCGAAGGGCAATTGTGCGACTGCGTCTGCCCACAGGCGGATTGCTGCCAGCAGCCATCTCTGCGACAACACCCTTAACAGCGATCCGAGGACTTACTAATCCGGTCCTCGTGCGGGCGGACCGAAGGTCACCGTCGGCGGGATGGTCAGCATGTGTGCGTCGTCGCCGCGAACGATCTGCCAGTTGCCCTCGTGCACCATCCAGTGATGCCGGTGGCAGAGCAGGATCAGGTTGTCGAGGTCGGTGGTACCGCCATGGATCCAGTGCACGACGTGATGCGCAGCGCTCCACGACGCCGGTCGGTCGCACTCTGGCCACCGGCAGTGGCCGTCGCGAGCGGTCAGCGCCCGTCGCGCCGGCTCTGAAACCACGCGCTTGGAGCGCCCGACATCGATGACGGTCGATTCGGAGTCGAGCAGGATGCGCGCGATGCTGGAGTCACAGGCCAGCCGCTCCATGGTCGTGGAAGAAACCGGAAGCGAGAACTCCATCTCTGCACCCGGCGCACCCGCCAGCCCGAGCAGAGTCTCAATCGAGCTCGTGACCTGGATCTGGGCTTGCGACCCGCCACCCGAGGCGAGCTCGACCAGGGCATCCCCAAACCTCTTCTCCCGACGCCGGTCGTCATGGGCGCCTGACTTCCGCGCCAGGGGCTCCAGCCTGGTCAGAAT
>CATPBO010000087.1 GCA_955652835.1 Candidatus Dormiibacterota bacterium | reverse complement strand
GCTGCCTTCGAGACGCCCATCCAGTCGTATTTGGGCCATGCCTGCGTCGAGTTGTCGAAGTCAAGGGTGACAAGCGAACCGCCGTGCTCTTTCATCAAAGGAAGAAATCCCGCGGCCAGCTCCTTGAAGGAGAAAGCGCTCACCTGCATCGCCGTCGCGACGCTTTCCCACGGTGTTTTCAGGAAGTTCCCACCTAACGCATCCGCCGGTGCAAACGCGACCGAATGCACGATTCCGTCGAGCCTGTCCCAGCGCCCGCCGATCGCTTTCGCCGCGGCCTCGATATCAGACGGCTTCTGGACATCCATCTCGAGAATTTCCGGCACAGGGCTGAGCTTTTTCGCCGTCATCTGGGTGATGCTCATCATCCGGCCGAAGCTCGTGAGGACCAGCTCCGCGCCTTCTTTCTGCGCTTCGACCGCGATCGCGTAACCGATGCTGCGCCGATCCGACATACCCGCGATGAGGATCTTCTTGCCTTTGAGGATCACGGCAGAATCCTAGAACCTAGGCCGGGATCTTTGCCCGTGGCCACCGGTGCGTCGCGGTTTGACCAGTCGCTCCACGAGCCGGCGTACAGGCGGCCGTTGCGCAGCCCCGCCACCTCCATGGCCAGCAGATCGTGAGTCGCATTGACACCCGAGCCGCAGTAGACGACCGCGCCGTCGCCGGCTCCCAGGCCCCCAAACCGCGCACGCAGCTCAGCCGGCGACTTGAAACGACCGTCAGGGCCGAGGTTCTCCATCCACGGTGAGCTGATCGCCCCAGGGATGTGACCCGCTTTGGGATCGACTGGCTCTTTCTCACCGCGATACCGTTCGCCTGCACGCGCGTCGAGTAGCGGAACGCCCTCGAGAACGCGGACCTCATCAAAGTTGAGGATGCGCGTGCGATCCGGCTCTTTTGAGCGGAAGGAGCCGCGAGCAGGTGACACGACGGCGGTCTCCAGCGGCCGGGCCCAGGCCTGGATACCGCCATCGAGCACCGCCTGTGCTTCGTGGCCAAACCAGACGAGCAGGAACCAGAGACGAGCGGCGACGGAGCCTCCCGCATCGTCGTAAGCCACGACCTTCGTGGTCTCGTCAATTCCAGCTTTTTGCATCTCCTCTTCGAACTGGTCCGCCCTAGGCAGCGGATGCCGGCCGCGGGCGTTTGCATCTTTCGGGCCGGTCACCGCCTCGAGGTCGACGAACACAGCGCCGGGGATGTGCCCGCGCGCGTACTCGTCACGGCCGTTGCGGTCGAGTAGGTACCAGCGGAAGTCGATCACCCTGACGTCGGGATCCTCGATGTGATGCCTCAGCCATTCGGGGTTGACGAGCGGCCCGAAGCTCAACTCATCGTGACAATGCGAGTGTCGTGACAGAAGTGGACCGCGTGCGGATGCATGCCGTGCAGCTTGTGCAGCGAATCCGACCATGCATCCCGATCGCTGTACTGGCCGCGCCACCTGGACAGGTCCGCCTTGTCGGCTTCGCGATAGATGTCCGACGTATACGCCGCATCGCCGATCATCACCGCCCCTCCATCGGGCGTGTCGACGATGACGCTCTGGTGGCCAACCGTGTGGCCCGGCGTCGCCACGACCCGCACGCCATCGGCGATCTGCGCATCGCCATCGACAAGCTCGAATCGCGCGCCCGCGAAATCGAACCACTCTGCTGTGTCGGTCTCGTCCCGCCGAGCCCGCTCGAGCTCGGACCGCTGGACGTAAAACGGCGCGTGCTTGAACACCGCGTTCTGGCCGCAGTGGTCGAAATGAAGATGGCTGTTGATCACGATGCGCACGTCGGCGGGGCTGAGATCGTGCTCCGCCAGCGCGTCGGCGGCGTGGCGGTTGACGACCTTCCACTCCTGGACCAGCTCCGTGGGCCAGCCCACCCCGGTGTCCACAAGGATTGCGCCCGAGCTTGGATGCTTGATCACAAAGCCGTGCACCGGCATGTTGTTGAAAGCGCCGATCTTCGCCAGGTGCAGCCGGACGATCTCCATTTAGGGCAAGAAGGGCGAAACGGCGAACAGCGTGAAGAGGAGCGCCACGTAGGCGATCGAGTAAGTGAAAACCCGCCGCGTCCACCGGCGGCGGGCGAGGTCGAGCACGGTGATGCCCACGAGTCCGACTCCCAGCACAACCGCCCCGGCGAGGTAGATCGCACCCGCCGACCCGGTGAAGAACGGGATGACGCTAACCGCGGCCGCCAGCACCGCGTAGACGATGCTCTGGACCTTGGCCGAGCGTTCGCCACCGACGGCCGGCAGCATGGGGACATGCGCGCGGGCGTAATCCGTCTTGATCATTTGCGCGAGCGCCCAGAAGTGCGGCGGCGTCCAGAAGAAGATGACTCCGAACAGCGCGAGCGCGGTCAGGTCGATGTGCCCTGTCGCGGCGGCCCAGCCGACGAGCGGCGGCACGGCTCCGGCTGCACCGCCGATGACGATGTTCTGGGGAGTGGAGCGCTTGAGCCAGATCGTGTAGACGAAGACGTAGATCAACGTGCCGGCGAGCGCGAGCCCGGCCGCCAGAATGTTCGCGCCCGCCCAGAGGACAGCGAACGCGAGCACGTTGAGGCCGATCCCGATCGCCAGCGCATGCCATGGCGGGATGCGGCCGGAGGGCAAAGGCCGGCGTCGGGTCCGGCTCATCTCCGCGTCGATGTCGCGATCGAACCAGCAGTTGATGGCGTGCGCCCCACCCGCTGCAAGGGTGCCGCCGACCAGCACCGCCAGCACCGCGACGAGGCGCGGATGGCCGTGTGAGGCGGGGATCATGACGCCGATCGCAGTCGCGTCCAGCAGCGCGACAATGCGCAGCTTGAGCAGGCTGACGTAATCGCGGCTGACGCTCGCGATGCTGCGTGACGCGATTGTCACCGGCTGCTCGAGAGCAGCATTCTCCTTCAAGCCGACGCTCATGCGGACCCTCTCTCCACAGCCAAGCGTGAAGTTTGAGCGTCTCGGTCAGCGCGCGGCATGGTGAGGAGCGCGGTCGTGAGAGTGCCGGCCCACACGAGCGTGGCCAGGGCAACGTGGAGACCGTTGAACAGCGCGCCGTCGCTCACGGCGGCGGCCGCCCCCACCGCGACCTGGAGGGCGAAGATGACGAGCGTCGCAATCGAAGCCGGCGCAAGGCCCGGGTGTCTGCTTCCCCGGACGAGGAACCAGACCAGCAGCGCTCCGATGACCAGCACAGAGCCTCGGTGGAGCATGGTGAAAGCATTCGTGCCTGTGAAGTCGGGCGTGAAGCCCGCTCCGCACAGTGGCCAGGACTTGCAGGCAGCGTCAGCGCCGCTCGCCACCACAGTCGAACCCGTCAGCAGGAGCACGTATGTCGCGCCCGTTGCGATCGCAGCCAGCCGGCGCAAGCTCGGATCGGCCACGCCATTCGACGGGGGCATCGCCATGACCGCGGTCGCGACCAGGAAGCCCAGGATGATCATGGCCAGGCCAAGGTGGATGAGCACCAGCCAGGAGGCAAGCTCGTTCGCGACTACCCCGGCGCCCAGCAACCCCTCCCCCACCACGCCAATCAGCGAAGCCGTCGCCAGCCAGGCCACGAGTGGACGCCGGCTGCGCCAGACCACCCAGGCCAAGATTACCGTCGCGATGATCAACACCCCTGTCACGCTGCCCACGGCGCGATGCGAGTACTCGATGATCGCGTGCAGGTTCGCGGGCGGGTACGGACGCCCGTTGCACAAAGGCCAGTCGGGACAGCCCAACCCCGAGCCGGACACGCGCACGACGCCGCCGAGCGCGATCTGCAGGTAAGCGAAAACCGCCGTCAGAACAGCAAGACGGCGAAAGAGCACCACCGAGCGAAGAGTCTACTTAGAGACCAGGTTCGAGATCTGCGCCGCGAGCACCATGGCATCGAGCTGGCCGATATGGCGCGCGGCGATGGTTCCGTCGGCGCGTATGAACACCGTCGTGGGCAGGGCGACGGCGCCATAGGCGTGTCCCACGCTGAGATCGGAGTCCAGCAGCGCGGGCTGATGAATGGCTAGCGAATCGAGGAAATCCCGCGCAACCCGGCCGCTGTCCCCCTCGTTGACGAGCACGAGCTGCACGCCGGATTTCGACCCCGCGTCACGCTGCAGCAGCGGCATCTCAGCCCGGCACGGCGGGCAGTAGCTGGCCCAGAAGTTGATTACCGCCGGCCGGCCCTCGAGGCTGGCCAGACTGACCTGCCGGCCATCGGTGCCGGTCAAGGTGAACGCGGGCGCATTTCCGCCAGCGCCTGGCGACGGCTGCTGGGGCCCGGCGATCGTGAGCAGCGACTGGAGAACGTCAGGCGCGCCCCAGCCGTCACCGCCGGACGCAAGCTCGTGCAGCCCCTGGGCGCTCAAACCCGTGATCAGGGCGGGCGGGATCGCGCCGCCGACGTCAGGAACACCGCGATACACGAGGCGGACGTATCCGTGGCGGTCGACCAGAGCCAGGGTTGAGACGTGGCTGTCGCCGGACGCGAGCTCGACCTCGAACGGTTTCCAGAACGCCGTGAGCGCCTCCGCGCTCCCGGTGGCAAAGGTCCAGCTTGCTCCGATCTGCTGCCCATAGTCGGTCAGGGCTGCAGGGGTATCCGTTGCGGGATCGGTGGTGACCTCGGCCAGGGTGACATTGGCCGGCAGGTGCTTGGAGATCTGGAAGAAGAGAGCGGTGTAGAGCGGGCACGTCTCGTGACAGGTGGTGTGAAACGCGGCGATGACGAGGTCTTTGCCCGAGGTGGTCGTGGGGTTGAATCCGTGTCCGGCCTGGTCCACGAGGTCGTAGTTGGGCATCGCCACGAACCTGCCGGCCAGCTCGCCCAGCCCGAGGTTGACCTCGTCGTTACCGGAGTACGCGGAGCCGGGTATCAGGTGCCCGGAGTCGATCCCAAGCAACAGGGGCGCCACCTGCCCGGCGATGATCGTAAACGAGACGTTTTGGAGGTCGGCCCCAACGCGCACGCCGTCGTAGGCGCCGGCCGGAAGCGAAACAACCGTCAGGTCGCGCTCCGCCGGAGCCGCCGGAACGGCGCCCGATACATTCCCGAGCGCCACCCACTGCCCGCCTCCGTGGACCATCAACGCCGACTGAGGAAGGGAGCCCGCGGTCCGGCTCGAAACGGCGACCAGAAGGGTCCCGGTCGCCGGCTGCAAGCGCGGTGCGACCAACAAGAGCGCAAAGGCCAGCAGGGCCAGACCCGCGGCGCCAACCCACAGGACCCGGGGTCTCGGCAGCTCTAAACCACCTTGAGAGGCGCGCCGCCGTATCTGGCCGCGACACGGTCGATGTAGTCGGCGCACGAATTGGCCACGGCCGCGTTCTCCATCTGGATCACGTTCTCAGCATTCTGCTCGCCGCTGTGCGACAGGTTGAAGCTGCCCGCGTAGACATAATCGTCAGCGACCAGGATCTTGGCGTGCATGAAGTCATGCACCGATCCCTTGGCATACGGAGTCGAGCGCTTGGCGCCGAACCTCACAGCGGCCGCAATCGTCTGGAATGCTGTGATCTTCCACGCCGAGCCCGTAGGCGTGGCCCACTGGTGCTGCACCTCATCCATCTGGGTCGCATCGTACACACCGGCGATGTCGAGGCCGGGCTGCCTGCAGACTTCGGCCAGGGTTCCGAGTATTGGGCCGGATGTGATCACCGGGGAGCAGATGCGGATGCGCTTTTCGGCGGAGGCGAGCGATCTCGCCATGGCATGGACCAGCTTCATCGCGCGTCCCGGGCAAAAGTAAGGAAGCACCCTCGTGCCATCCGTCAGCGCCGTCCATGGCGACGAGATGCGGCCGGATGTCGCGACGATCGGATTCTGCCAGAGCCCTTCGAAATTCGCGGCGTAGTCAGCCGCAATCTCTCCTGAGGCGATCGTCACGATGAGGTTCTCCTCCCTGGTCCAGGAGTCATTGGTCCAGTTGGTCGAACCTGTCAGGACCGAGGCCGCCGGGGTGCCGGCGTCACGAACAACGTACTTGTGGTGCATCAGGTCGGGGACGCCCGGAACAGGCTTGAACTGGATGCCGATCGCCCTCAGACGGTTGATGAAGTTCCAGTCCACCTCTGGCGGCGGCGGCACGGGTATCACCTGGGCGTGATCCTGATTGAACATGAGACGCACCGTTACGCCGCGTTTTTGCGCAGCCTGGAACGCATTGAAGAGAGTGTCACCAGGACTCGCGTCTAGGCGCAGGTCATAGAGCGAGATGTCCAGCGTCTTCGTCGCGCCGTCGAGAAACGAAGCGATCCTCTGCGCGACGACATCCGCCGTTTGGCCGCCGTCATTCAGGAAGAAAAGGTCCAGCGGGGGGACTGCGGCTATCGCGCGTCCGCCTTCGGTTCGCCGGTCTGGTCGCGTTGGTCCTGGACCCTGACCGGCAGTGGCCGAGTCGCCAGCTCAGCCGCCTCCTCCGGGTCGTCGGTGAAGCTCAGCAGCTTGAGGTCGTCGGGGCCGATCGCACCGGCAGCCAATACGACCTTCTTGAGCCAGTCGATCAGCCCGCTCCAGTACGTGGTGCCGAAGAGGACGATCGGAAAGTGCTCGATCTTTCCAGTCTGCGCGAGGGTGAGCGACTCGAACAGCTCGTCCATGGTGCCGAGGCCGCCCGGAAAGATGACAAATCCTCGCGCGTACTTCACGAACATGTTCTTCCGCACGAAGAAGTAGCGGAACTCCACGCCCAGGTCGACGTACTTGTTGAGGGACTGTTCATGTGGCAACTCGATGTTGCAGCCGACCGAGAGACCGCCGGCCTCATGGCAGCCCTTGTTTACCGCCTCCATGATCCCCGGGCCGCCGCCGGTGATGACCGCAAAGCCGCGGTTGGCCAGGGCGGCGCCGAGAGCTTCGCCCGCCTTGTAATAAGGATCGGTTGGCTTGGCGCGCGCGGAGCCGAACACGGTGACCGCGGGTCCAACGCCGCCCAGGGCATCGAAACCTTCGACGAACTCGGAGAGGATGCGCAGAACGCGCCACGGATCGGTGTGATGGCTGAGCTCCTCGATTGCATTTCGCTCGAGCAGCCCTTTGTCGGCCGGGGCCTGCTCGGCCGGAACGACAAGGCGGCCGGCACGGCGGGTATCGGACATCGCGGCCTAGCCCTCGGGTCTGGGTTTGGTGACTGCCGTCTCCAGACCGCCGTTGGTCGTCACCTCGGTCGAAGTGGCGGGCTCAGCAGTCATCGTGATGGAGGCACGCTTCGCCCGGCGAACCCCGTGGCGGCCGGTCTTGGGCTCGCCGTTGGCGAGCTCCGGCGCGGGCGCAGGCTCGGCAGGTTCAGCGGCCTCGTGCGCGGGCTCTGCCGGCGGCTCGGGGAGAGCGGGCGCTGAGATCTCTTCGATCTGAGGCCGAGGCTCCGCCGTGATTGACTTTCGTGGAAGCCGGGAGCTGGATTGGTCGGGCATCTCCAGCACCTGGTCCAGATGCGCGCGCAACGACGCCACCTCAGCTTCCAGCTCATGAACCCGATGCCGATGCCGCATGTGCTCGGTGAAGTGGTGAAGGCCATCCATCCAGTGGTATATGGTGCCGGCGACCAGCACGATGGCGAGCGGCACCACAGCGACCGTCCACAGGGGAACACCGTCGATGTGGAGGATCGACCAGCGGACGTTGACCGTGGCCAGGTTGCTGTACCCGAAAACAGTCGCCGCGGCGCCAATGGCCAGGCCCACCACAAGTGCGCTAGCGAGCAGGAACCGCTGCCAGAGATGACTCAGGTCGGGCACCCGCCGAAGGTTACCCGGTTTGCGGCGGATTTCGGAGGTTTACCCGGGCTTCCAGGCGACCTCGTTTTGGGTCGCGTCGGGGCGGAGCCAGGCGAGGAGGCTTTCGGCCTCGCGCTCCACCGCTCGCCGGTTCTTGACCGAGAGCGCGCCAAACGGCGTGAGAGACATGAGCGCGCGACCGCGTAGGGGGGCCTCCCAGGCTCCCGCCACCATTCCGTCGACCAGGAACGTGGGCAAGACGTCACCGTTCTTGCGGATCACCGTCTTGCGGAACGGTTCCGGGAGGACCCGCTCCCGCCGGTCATAAGCGAGCAGGAGGTTGTCCCACTTGGGGAGGAAGCGGACCGGTGCGGGCACGCTCGCATCGGGGCGCGGAGCGCCTGGCAGGTCGACCAGCTTGCGGCCATCCTCCGCCTGGAACGTCACCAGATCCAGCGATTCGAGCGCGCCCGAGAAGATGCTCACGGACCGACCGAGCCACTGCGCGAGGTCCGCTCGCGTCGCGGGCCCGAAAGCGGCGAGGTAGGACGTGACGACGGCGCGCATCGCGTCCTCGGGATCCGCCTCCGGCAGCGGCGCCCGGCGGTAGCGGCTGCCGGCGAAGTGTCCGAAGCGCGCATCTTCGTGGTGGTTGATCGCAGCTCCAACCGAAACGATGACGCTGAAGGCAACCCAATCCGGCAGCTCGGCCGGTATGCGGTGCCGGAAGGCTTTCTCGAGCTCCGGTTTCTTGAGGGGTCGGGTGTCGAGCGCGGACAGGATCTCTTCGCGGAGCGCATCGACGTTGATGCCGCGCTTCGCGAGCTGCCGGGGGCCTTCCGACCAGACGTGGCGCGGAAACCGCGAGGCGAGGCGGAACAGGTCGAACTGGCGCGCGCTGACCAGGTGCAGCGTTCCTCGCATGAGCGTGGCCTTGAACACGCGGTGAGCCGCCAGCGCCGCTTCGAGCTCGACGCGCTTGAAGCCGCTAACCCTCGACCAGAGGCCGATGTATGGCGAGGGGGAGTACTGAGCCTGCATGCCCGCGAGCCGCTCGATCGCGGTAACAGCGTCGAGGTCGGCGCGCTCGAGCAGCAGCTGGCGCGCCAGCGTCCAGCGGTTGAGCTGCCGGAGCGTGACCGCAGGCAGGCTAGTGGATTCTCTCCAGGACGATGACCGGAATCTTCCGCGATGTCTTCTGCCGGTACTCGTGGAAATTGGGATTGATGCCGGCGTGGTGCTGATACAACCGCTCATATTCGTCACCGTCTGCGACATGCGCGCGGGCCTTGAACTTTTCGCCGCCCACCTCAACTGTCACTTCGGGGTGCGCAACGAGGTTGTGGTACCACGCCGGGTGGGTCGGAGCGCCGCCCTTGGAGGCGACGATCAAGTAATGGTTGCCGTCGCGCGTGTAGACGAGAGGGTTTTCCCGTGTCTCGCCGGACTTCGCGCCATTGGTCGTCAGGATCAGCACGTCACGGCCCACAAAGGGTCCGGAAGTTGCTTTTCCTTCGTGTGTCCGAAGGTCCTTGATCAAATCTCGATTGAAGTCTTGATAGCTGCTCATTGGAAGTGGAACCGCTCGGAGCGGCGCGTCCATTCCCTGCCCTATAGTCGGGTGGCGATGAGGCGCCGACCATGACCAACGTCCGCTCAGCTCAGCTCGCGGAGCAGTACGAAGCTGCCCACGATGAGTTCGTCAGCCTCGTGGAGTCGCTGGTCGACAGCCAGTGGCACCTAATCGGCAAGAACTTTCCGGTACGCATCGACAACGAGGATGAGGGCAGGCCGGTGGGGGTCATCGCCCACCACGTCGCCACCAACGGTGACTGGATCACGGAGCGGATCCAGACGATGCTCGCAGGCGGCCCACTGGCGCCGGTCAACCAGCGTGAGGTCAACTCTCAACACGCCAGGATCAACGCGAACGTGACCAAGGACGAGGTGCTGCGGCTCATGCGGGCGAGCAGGGGCCGCATCGCCAATGCGGTGCGTGCCATTCCGGACAACCAGCTCGACATACAGCGGAGCACGCCCGCTGGCCCGATGTCCGCCGCCGAACGGGTCGAGAAGGTGCTGATCGGTCACATGAAGCAGCACCAGGGATCGATCCAGGCCGCCATCGCCTGAGCCCGCACCAAGCCGCAGCTTGGTGGAGGTGGCGGGAATTGAACCCGCGTCCGAAGCAGCATCCCCCGGGATCTCTACGAGCGTGTCCGGGAATTTGGTTCTCGCTTGGCGGCTCCTCCCGACGGGATCCGCTTCTGCCAGCCGCGGTGCATGTCCCGCCCCAGGGCCGCGGCGCCCCTGGAGCGGCAATCCGGTTTTATGTGATACCGCTCCCCAGTCCGCCGGATTGACCGGGGGCAGCACCCGGGATCTAAGTCCCGGGGCTTACACCTCTACTGCTTACGCAGCGAGCGCGAAAGCGGTTCTGTTCTTGGCGTTTGTAAACGCTGCGCTGTAACGCTCGCGCCCTCGGCTCGCAATCCCGAAGCTCAACTGCCCCGTCGAGACCAGACACCCCCACGAAGCTGAAGCCGGTTGCAGTTCAGATTCTACCCAGGCGAGCAGCGGTGCAATCCTTCGCCGGGCATGCCCAGTAGTACAAATTGCCTGGCTACCCAACATGGCCGGGACGGTTATTGCGCCGGATTTGGGCCAGAATGACGTTAACGATCCCCTGGCTCGTCCGGGAGGGGTGTAGGACCTAGGGAGGCACCCTCAGGGGATCGTCAGCGCCGACCGGGTTCTGGTCTAATGGACGCGGAATCGCGGATGGCGGTCACACAGAAACGAGAGCACCTGGACGCCGACCTGGAGAGGATCGCGCGCGCCGACCTCAAGCAGCTTGGCGACATCCGCATCGACGACGTCCTGTCGTTCATCGATCGCGGCATCGAGAACATGCCGAGCTATATGGATCTCTATAGACGCTGGGAATCTCAGCAGTGGTCCGTCGCCGACCTCGACTTCACCCTCGACCGCCAGGACTGGCTGAAGGCGACCGAGCTCGAGCGAAAGTCGACGCTATGGTCACACCGCCTCTTCTTCAATGGCGAGGAGCGCGTGACCTCCACGCTCGCACCCTTTGTTTGGGCCGCACCGACGCCGGAGATCGAGATCTTCCTCTCCACCCAGATGGTCGATGAGGCACGGCATACCGTCTTTTTCCAGCGCTGGTGGCATGAGGTTGTGGGCACCGAGGCCAAGAGCTTGGGCGAGCTCCTGGCTGAGATCCGTCCCGAGGCCAATGAGGGTTACAACATCCTTTTCTATGACCGCCTGCCCTCGACCGCTCAGCGCCTGGCCAGCAACCCGAAGGATTACGACGCGTTCATCGAAGGCATCACGATCTACCACATCATCATCGAGGCGACGATCGCCCTGACCGGGCAGCGCTTCGAGCTCGAATCGATGCGTGAGATAGGAAACACCGACCGCGGCTTCTACCGCGGTTTCACCGCGGTCGCGCGCGACGAGTCGCGGCACGTCAGCTTCGGGATCAAGGTCTTGCAGGAGGCAGTCCGAGAAGACCCGGAGCGATTCGCTCCGCTGATCCAGCGCACGCTTGTCGAGTGCTTGCCGCTCGTCGCGGGCACGCTTGATCCGCCCGATCCTCGCTACATCACGGAATTCGGCCACACCGAGAGCGAGATCCTCCAGTTCGCATTTGACTCACTGAACAAGCGGCTGAGGGCGATTGGAATCAACCTGGCCGCCTAGTCCCCGGCATTCACTCGACGTCGAGCGGATGGGACCTGGCGATGAAGAGCGGGTAATCGAGGCAGGGCATCTTTTCGACAATCTGCCGCGGCCAGATGCGGTTAGCAAATTCCTGGCTGACCCGAATCACCACCTGTTGATCGCCTACTCGCATGGCGCCCCGGTCGGATTTGTATCCGGCGTGGAGGTGACGCACCCAGACAAGGGGACTGAGCTGTTCCTGTACGAGCTTGCGGTGGACGAAGGACATCGACACCACGGCGTAGGCACTGCGCTGGTGATTCGGCTAAGTGAGCTGGCTCGCGAGCAAGGCTGTTACGGGATGTGGGTCCTGGCCGATGACGACAACGCAGCGGCCGCCGCCACCTACCGCAAGGCGGGTGGCGACGTCGAGAGCCAGCCGCTGATGTTCTCGTGGACCTTCGATCATCAGAAATAGTTCAGTTCAGGCGGAACGCTACTTATGGCGCCAAACGAGCGCTATCGGCACTACGAATAGGCGCGGTTGGCGCCAAACGAGCGCAATCGCAAGCGCGTTTTCCGCCGCCGATCTTCAGCCCCGCCGCATCGCACGGGCGATCTCGCGCTTGGCATCCCGCTCGGCGATCGCCTCCCGCTTGTCGTACTGCCTCTTGCCGCGCGCCAGGCCGACCTCGACCTTCGCGTGGTTCCGCGCGAAGTACAGGCGCAGTGGGATCAGCGTGTAGCCCTTCTGCCGCACCTTGCCTATCAAGGATGCGATCTCCTTTCGATGCAGCAGGAGCTTGCGCGGCCGCAGCGGCTCGACGTTCATGAGGTTGGCCTGCTCGTACGGCGAGATGTGCACGTTCTCCAGCCACGCCTCATTCCCATCGATGCGCACGAACCCGTCACGGAGGTTGGTCCGGCCGTTGCGCACGGACTTGACCTCGGGCCCCGTGAGCATGATCCCGGCCTCGAGCTTCTCGTCGACGAAATAGTCGTGGTACGCGCGACGGTTGACGGCGACGTCGCGCTGCTTCTCGTCTTTATCAGGCATCGCCCAGAACCTGCTTTGCCGGAGCCGGCTTCTTCCCGGGCACCTGGACCACGTCGGGCACGTACCGATCGCCCTCGATGTGCCCGCTCAGCACTTTCACGCGCCCACGCTTCGTGGGCAGCGTGACCCCCGGCCACGGCTGGAGCGCACGGACCCGCCGGTCTATCTCGCGCGCACCCAAGCTCCACTCGAGATCACCATCCTCGCGACGCAATCGAGGTGCAAGTGTCGCGCGTGAGTGGTCCTGCTCGACGGCCTCGAGGTTGTCGATTCGGGCAACGGTCTCGACAAGCAGCTCGGCACCGATCTTCGCCAGCCGCGACGTCAATGTCACCGCGTCGTCGCCCTCGGCGATCACAGCGGTGAGCACGGCAAGGATCGGACCATGGTCGAGCTGCTCGTCCATTCGCATGATGGTGACGCCTGTCTCACGATCGCCGGCGAGGATGGCGTGAGCCACTGGTGCCGCGCCCCGGTGAAGCGGCAGCAGGGACGCATGGACGTTGACCGCGCCGCGCTTCGGGATCGCCAGCACCGAGGGCGGAATGATCTGGCCGTACGCGATGACGACCAACAGCTCCGGCTGGAGCCGCTGAATCTTCGCGACAGCCTCCGGATCGCGTATCCGCGCGGGTTGGTAGACCTCGAGGCCCAGCTCCTGTGCGGCCACCTTCACCGGCGGCGGCGTCACCTTCATCCGATGCCCGGGCCTGTCCGGCTGCGTGACGACCAGCTGGATCTCGTGCCCAGCGGCATGCACGGCTTGCAGCGAGGGCACGGCGAACTCGGCCGTGCCGGCGAAGACAATCTTCAGGAAAGCGCCTAACCGGAAGCCGCGGCGACGGCCTCTTCTTTTTCCTCCGCGACAAGGTCCTCCACGCGGTGCAGCGTGTCGAGGCTCGTCAACCTGTCGGTGAAGAGGATGCCGTCGAGGTGGTCGAGCTCGTGCTGAAAGGCGCGAGCCGTGAACCCCGTGGACTTGATGCGCACCTCTTTGCCGTGGCGGTTCAGGCCCTTCACGACGACCGCCTCGTGGCGCTCGACCTCGCCAACCCAACCCGGCTTGCTCAAGCAGCCCTCGTAGCCGACCTGGGTCCCGGCCGTCTTGACGATCACTGGGTTGACCAGGCCCCAGATCTGGTTCTCGTCGCCCTTCACCACGCAAACGCGAAGCGGCACCCCGATCTGGTTGGCCGCGAGGCCCGCACCGGGCGCGTCCAGCATCGTCTCCGCCAGGTCATCGAGCAGCCTCTGGATGGAGGTGTCGACACGCGCGACCTTGCGCGCCTTTTGGTGCAGAACCGGGTGCTCGAAAGTAAGGATGGGTCGGACCACGAGCTCGATTTTACCCGCGACACCCTGGAACCTAATCCACGCTAACCCTGCTCCAGCCAGGTCGAGTTCCGCATCACGTCCCTGCCTTCCAGCTCGTCGTAGCCGCGGTAGGCCTGGATCCGGGTCGGCCGCAGCCGGTAAAACGCCCATCCATCCCCCACGGCTCGAGGGTCCCAGCCGACCGCGATGGCGAATCCGTCGGCAAGCTCTGGTGACCCATTCGCGGGGACACTTTCGATGACCGAGGCATCGATCATGATCACGTCGGCCGGAGATCCGGCGGCCAGCCGTACGTGCGGACTGCCGGCAAGGTTCGCGGCGGTCCGGCTGCTGGCCGTCGTCGCCACGACCAGGTCGGTGCCATCCCACCACGCCGAGACGGCGATGAGGTGAGGCTGGCCGGCCCTATCGGCCGTCGCCAGCCACAGGTCGCGCTGCGCCTCCAGGGCACCGAGAACATCAGCCTTGCGCGCCTCAACCGATCGCAGGTCCGTCACCTGATCATTGTCTCCTTCCATCTAGGTCACAGGATCGACGTCGTAGCTCCAACCCTTGCCCCGCGGAGCGAGGTGACGTGCACGCCCGAGCCCATCTCCTTTCAAAGTGACCTGCCAACGATATTCGCCGCGCAGCCTGTGGATGAAAGCCGGGGACGGGCCCATCACGCGGATGCCCTCGATACCCTCTTTCAACAGCCCGGTCGCAAGCCCTTCCGCAGCCTCTCGCGCCGCGGCAGCAGCCCTCGCGTCGTCTGCGTCGGTCCGCGTGATCACCGCCAGCTCAGCGAAGGGTGGGAAGCTGAAAGCCTTGCGCGCCGGCAGCTCGGCTGCGTAGAAGCCCTCGTAGTCCCCGGAGGCCGCGCAGCGAAGGCTGTAGTGGTCCGGGTTGCTGGTCTGCACCACGACCCGAGACGGCCGTCCGTCGCGGCCAGCCCGCCCCGCGACCTGCACCACGAGCGAGAACGTGTTCTCAGCCGAGCGGTAGTCGGGGAAGTGGAGCGGTAGGTCGGCGTCGACTACTCCGACGCACGTGACCGCGGGCAGGTCCAGGCCGCGGGTCACCAACTGCGTACCCACCAGGATGTCCGCGCGTCGCTCGCTGAACGCCTCCCAGATCTCGAAGTACGAGTCGGGTCCTTTCGCCGCGTCGCTGTCGAGACGCAGCACGCGAGCCTTCGGCCACAGCTTCTTGACCATGGTCTCCAGCCGCTGCGTGCCCATCCCCATCCCGCGGATGTTGCGGCTCCCGCAGTGATCGCAAACCGACGGCATGGGGCGCGAGTAGCCGCAGTAATGGCAGACGAGCCCATCGATTTCGGCATGCTGCACGAGCGCGACTGAACAGCCGAGGCACTGCACGGATTTGCCACAGTCGCGGCACAGCACGAAAGTCGCCATCCCGCGCCGGTTCAAGTAGAGGATCACCTGCTCCTCGTTCTCGAGCGTCTGGGTGATCACCTCGAGCATGCGGCGCGAAACCCGCTGCCTGTTGCCTGCCGCGGCCTCGTCTCTCATATCGACCAGCTCCACGTCGGCGTCGCGACCGCGCACACGCCTGGACAGCTTCGCCAGCGCCATCTCACCTCGCATGGCCTCGTGATACGTCACGACGCTGGGCGTCGCGGAGCCGGCCACCAGCCGCGCGCCACTCACGGCCGCCAGCCGGCGGGCAACCCAGCCTGCCTCGTATCGCGGCGTGCGGTCCTGCTTGTAAGCCGCCGAGCCCTCTTCGTCGAGGCAGATGAGGCCGAGCCGCGGAATCGGTGCGAACACCGCGGACCGGCTCCCCAGCACTACCTCGGCCTCACCACGCCTGGTCCGCCACCACTGCTGGGCTCGCTCGAGCTCGGTCAGCTGGCTGTGGAGGACTGCAATGGGCGCGTTCAAACGGGCCCGTACCCGCTGGACGAGCTGCGGCGTGAGCGAGATCTCCGGCACGAGGATCAGCGCGCGCAGCCCGTCGGCCAGCGCTCGCTCCGCGGCGGCCAGATAGACCTCCGTCTTGCCGCTGGCGATGACCCCATGTAAAAGTGTGACCTGGTTGGAGTTGATGATCTCCAGAGCGGACTGCTGCTCGCCGGTGAGCGCCGGCGCCTCTGCGCGCGATGCGGGACCGGTCGCCAGCTCCACCAACCGGCTGTGCCGGCGCTGCCGGCTCGAGGCTTGCGATCCGCTCGTTCCGGTCGTCCGCACCCGCGGCGGCAGCATGGCGCGCAGGCATTCGATCAGCGGCAGCCAGTAGTGGTCGGCGACCAGGCGCGCCAGCGCGACCTGGTGCGGGAGCAGCAATGGCTCCTTGCCCGCAGTCGCGATCGGCTTTGTCTCCACGCCCGGGTCTTCGGCCCCAAGCGAAACCACGAAGCCGTACGTGCTCCGCCGCCCAAACGGAACCGTGACGCGGTGACCGGGCACGAGGTCGAGCCCATCCGGCACCGCGTACGTGTATGTATCGCGGCCGGACCCGCGCGCCGCCTCAACCGCCACCTCGGCGTACAGCAAAGGCCTTAAGTCTTTTTCAGCCGAGGGACCACCAGGTCCAGGATGCGGTCCGCCATCTCGCGCTTGGTCATCTTCTCGAGCTCGTGGCTCGAGCCGTCGGTGAACATCACGACACCTGCGTTGTCGTCGCTGCCGAAGCCGGTGTCCTTCCGCGAGATGTCGTTGGCGACGATGGCCTGGAGACCTTTGCGATTCATCTTTTCGAGACCCTCAGCAGCCAGGTCGGAATCCTCCGCCGCGAAGCCGACTCGAAAGACTCCCTCGGCATCCTTCTCACGGCCCAGCGTTGCGACCAGGTCTGGAATCGACTCCAGCTCCAGAGTCAGCTTCGGCGTGCTCTCGCGGCGGATCTTCGACGTGGCCGTCTTGGCCGGCCGGAAGTCCGCGACCGCGGCGGCCATCATCAACAGGTCGGCGGCTCTGATCTCTGCGCGCAGCTCGGCCAGCATCTCGTCAGCCGTCGCGACGTGCCTCAGCTCGACGCCGTGATGCTCAGGGTGATTTGCGGTGGTCACGAGCGTGACCCGCGCACCGCGGTCGGCCGCCGCAGAGGCGAGGGCAAAGCCCATCTTGCCGCTCGAGTAGTTGCTGATGAAGCGCACCGTATCGATCGGCTCGCGCGTCCCACCCGCGGTGACGATGACGCGACGGCCCGCGAGGTCGTAGCGCGATCGCACCGCATCCGCCATCGCCTTGAGCAGCTTCGATGCATCCGCCAGCCTGCCCGTCCCGACATGGCCGCTCGCCAGGTGTCCTGTTTCGGGTTCGACGACTGTCACGCCGCGATGCCTCAGTGTCGCGACGTTCTCCTGGACGGCCGGCTTCGACCACATGGCATCGTTCATCGCCGGCGCGATCACCACCGGGCACCGCGCGGCAAGCAGTGTGGCGGTGACGATGTCGTCGGAGCGTCCGCTAGCGACACGCCCGATGATGTTGGCGGTCGCCGGCGCGAGAAAGATCAGCTGGGCCCAGTCGCCAAGCTCGACGTGCGGTTCCGGCGAACCCGCCGACAGCCACAGCCCCGTCAACACGGCGTTGCCGGTCACGCCCTGGAATGACGGTGGGCCGACGAACCGCGCCGCCGACTGCGTCATCGCCACCCGCACCTGGCAGCCTGCCTGCGCCAGGGCCGAGGCGAGGTCGACCAATTTATAGGCGGCGATGCCTCCGGACACGAGCAGCGCCAGGCGAAGACCGCGCAGCTCGTCGGGTACAGGGGTGCGATCTAGAGGCACGCCCGGGGGCCCCGTCGATAGATTTGGTGACCAGGTGGTCCAGATCCGGGTGAATCACTGAGCAGCGCAGCGCATGCATCGCGTATGCATAAGCGAGCAGCGGAGGTGATGAACCCCGAGATGGGCCGCATGGGCGCCAAAGATACGACGGGGATCCCCGGGCGGGCCTCTCGAGGCATGAATTAAGTTTGGCGCGCGCGGGCCTCGTTGATGATGGCAAGCACCTCGGCCGCCGCGCGCTCGAGGTCGTCGTTCACCACGACATGGTCGTAGCGCGAGGCGTACGTCATCTCGACCTCGGCGATCTTCCGCCGTGATGCCATGTCCCGCGAGCTCTCGCTGTTGCGCAGCTCCTGGCGACGCTGCAGCTCTCTGGTCGATGGCGGCACGACGAAGATGAAAACCCCGTCGGGCGCCTTCGCTCGAACCTGCTCGGCGCCCTGCACCTCGATCTTCAGCACGACGTCATGGCCGGCATTACGGGCGCTCTCTACTCGTTCGGTCAGCGTTCCGTATAGGTTGCCGTCGTAGGTGGCGTACTCGAGGAAGGCGCGCTCCTCGATCAGCTTTTCGAACTGCTCGCGGCTCAGAAATGTGTAGTTGACGCCGTCGACCTCACCCGGGCGTGGCGCGCGCGTGGTGCAGGACACCGAGTAGCGCAGGTTTGGATTGAACTCGAGCAGGCGCTGGATCAAAGTGTCCTTGCCGACGCCTGACGGGCCGGAGATGACGATGAGCAGGCCGCGCTTCTTGGTCACTGTCTTCTTGGTCAATTAAGAGATGACCAGAACTGCTCGAAGTCAGGCGGCCGCGGGGCCTCAAAGCTCATCTCAACGCCCGTGCGCGGGTGGCGGAGTCGCAGCCGCCACGCGTGCAGCATCGGCCGCGGTACACCTTCCTCTCGCCCTCCGTATTCCGCGTCACCGGCCACCGGGTAGCCCAACGCGGCGAGGTGCACGCGGATCTGATGCGTACGTCCGGTGTCGAGCTCACAGCGCACGAGAGTATGCCCGCCCCGCCGTTCGACCACCTGGTACCGCGTCCTCGCGAACCGTCCGCCGCTGACCACGGCCATGCGCTTCCGCTCCTTTGGGTCGCGCCCGATAGGCCCTTCGAGCTCTCCAGCATCGTCCTTCACGAGTCCGCGCACTATGGCCATGTACGTGCGGCTGAGCGCGCGATCTTTCAGCTGCGACGCAAGCGCCCGGTGGCTCATATCGTTGCGGGCGACGACGATCAGCCCGGACGTGCCCTTGTCGAGGCGGTGAACAATGCCCGGGCGTGCTGTGCCCCCGACGGCCGACCAGGTCCCTCCGCGGCCGAGCAGCGCGTGGACCAGGGTGCCAGTGTGATGGCCCGGGGCAGGGTGGACGACCATTCCCGCCGGCTTGTTGATGACGGCGAGGTCCTCGTCCTCATACACGACATCGAGCGGGATCGCCTCCGCGGCAGCGTCATCGACATAAGCCTCCGGGATCTCGAACTCCACGACATCGCCCGGGGACACCCGATCCGCGGGGTCGGCGGTGTGACCGTTGACGCGAACGAGATGGCTCTTGATGAGGCGCGCGGCTGCCGAGCGGCTGAGGTCTTCAGCATGCTCGGCGAGAAAGCGGTCCAGCCGCGCGGCCGCTGCCGGCGCGATCAGGCGGCGGGATTCTTGCGTAGCAAGTACCCGGCCACCAGCGCCACCACGCCGATGCTGACGGCCGAGTCCGCGACGTTGAAGACAGGCCAGAAGTGGACGTTGATGAAGTCAGTTACCGTCCCGAACACCACGCGTTCATACCCGTTGCCGAGCGTGCCGCCCATGATCAGGCCCAGCACCGCGTCGGTCCACAGGCTGCCGGGGTTGCGCGCGACGTAGACGACAAGGCCGATTGCCACCACCACGGACGCGATCAGGAAGATGGGTGCCCCGGCGGGCGCCAATCCGAACGCCGCTCCCGAGTTGTGATAATTCGCGATTCCCACCAGGTGGCCGAGGACAGGGACCTCTGTCCCGTAAGGGATCTGGGCCATGACGAGGCTCTTCGTGATCCGGTCGAGGACGAACACCGCGATCGCGATCAAGCCGAAGGCGATGCGACCTGTGGTCAGTGTCGCTTGATGCCGATCCAGAGCTGTTCTCCTTCGAGCATCAGCTGCTCGCCGTCGAAATCGTCGGCACGGCCCTCTTCGAGCGTGACCGACAGGGTTTCGGTCTTGATGTAATCGGCGTGACGCTGCAGTGCCCGCAAGAGCATGCCATCCGCCTCGTACCGCGTGTCGATGCGGTCCTCGACGTTTAGGCCCAGCTTCTTACGGCGGTCCTGGATCAGCCGCACCACCTCGCGGGCCAGCCCCTCGAGTCGCAGCTCTTCGGTGATCTCGGTGTCGAGCTTCACCTCAGGCGCTCCAAAGGTCAGGCGCTTCACGTTGAGCTCCTCGCGCACGATCGCCGCAATGTCCTCTGGCAGCGGGTCACCTGGGAGGGCGATGGACGCAAGCGGCTGCCGGACCTTCAGCCGTGCAGCATCGCGGGCCGACAACCCCGCCTCCACGGCTTGCCTTGCGTCGGCCATGTCAGCCTCCAGGCGCGCATCGAGGTACGGCGCCGGCTCAGGGAAGTCGCTAAGGTGCACCGATTGATCGTTCGACAGGTTGCGGTACATCGCGTCGGACGTGAAAGGTGCGAACGGCGCCAGGAGCTGGCAGACCGTGCGAAGCGCCTCATAAAGGGTCTGGTAGGCAGCGAGCTTGTCGCTGTCTGACTGCGACTTCCAGAACCTGCGGCGTGAGCGCCGGATGTACCAGTTGGACAGATCATCGGCGAAACGGTGGATCCGGCGAGCAGGCTCGTTGGCGTCGTAGCCGTCGAGCCCGGTCGAGACGGCGGCCACAAGCCCGCTCAGCTTCGACATCAGCCAGCGGTCGAGCACGTGACGGTCGGCAACCGGGACGGCTGGCTGCTCTGGGTCAAATCCGTCCAGCCGCGCGTAGGTGACGAAGAACGAGTAGCAGTTCCAAAGTGGGATGAAGAACTGCTGCACGGTCTCCCTCAAGGCGGCGTCTCCCGTGCGGTAGTTCTCGCCCACGGGCGTGGAGGTGTAGAAGTACCAGCGCACGGCATCGGAACCGAAGTTGTCGAAGAGGTAGTTCGGGTCCAGTACGTTGCCGCGCGACTTCGACGCCTTCTTGCCCTTCGGGTCGACCACCAGGCCGAGGCAGATGACGTTGCGGTACGCGTTCTGCTTGAAGAGCAGCGTCGAGATCGCGAGCAGCGAGTAGAACCAGCCGCGGGTCTGGTCCATCGCCTCGGCGATGAAGTCGGCGGGAAAGGTTTCCTCGAACTCCCTCTTCCCCTGGCGCGGATAGCCGCGCTGCGCGAACGGCATGGATCCAGAGTCAAACCAGGCGTCGAGCACCTCAGGGACTCGCCTCATCGTGCCGTCACACTTCTGGCACGGCAGCGTGACCGTGTCGATGAACGGGCGGTGCAGGTCGGCATCATCCTCGAGGCCAAGCTCGGCCGCCGAGCTCACGCACCGCTGATCGCTGCACTTCTCGCAAACCCAGAACGGGAGCGGCGTGCCCCAGTAACGCGAGCGCGAGATCGCCCAGTCGACGTTGTTCTCGAGCCAGTCGCCCATGCGGCCGGTCTTGATGTGCGCCGGGACCCAGTTGGTCGCGGCGTTGTTGGCGATGAGCTCGGCTTTGCGCTCGGTCGTCCGCACGTACCATGAGTCGAGGGCGTAGTAGATCAGCGGCGTCCGGCAGCGCCAGCACTCTGGGTACGTGTGCAGGATCGTCTCGGACCTATACAGAAGGCCGCGCGCCTTGAGGTCGTCGAGGATCAAGGGGTCCGCCTCCTTTACGTGAAGGCCCGCGAACTTGTCGACATACGGCAGGAACTTGCCATCCAGGCCGACCGTGTGCCGGAAGGGAATGCCCTTCTCCTGGCAAAGCCTCAGGTCGTCGACGCCGTACAGCGCCGAGGTGTGCACAACTCCGGTGCCTTCTTCAGTCGAGACGAAGTCCGCGTCGACGACGAAATGCGCGTGACCTTCATTCGGGATCGAGTAGGGATATAGAGGCTCATAGTCGAGCCCGACGAGGTCGCTGCCTTTCATTCGCTCGACAACCTCCGGCGGTTCGTTGAGCACCTCGAGTCGGGCCTCGGCGAGGATCAGGAACTGGTCTTCGCCATCCTTGACCTTGATGTAGTCGACATCGTTGTCCACCGCCAGCGCGACGTTGCCTGGCAGCGTCCATGGCGTGGTGGTCCAGGCGAGGATCGCTGTCTTGGGATCCTTCTTGAGCCTGAACCTGACGTAGACGCTCGGGTCGGGCACGTTGTCCCGGTAGCCCTGAGCGAGCTCGTGGCTGGACAGCGGTGTCGCGCATCGGGAGCAGTACGGAGCGACGCGAAACCCTTTGTAGACCAGGCTTTGCTTCCACATCTCGCTCAGCGCCCACCAGACGGACTGGATGTAGTCGGACGTCAGGGTCCAGTAGGCGTTGTCGTAGTCCAGCCAGAATCCCATGCGCTCGCTGAACGCGACCCAGTCAGAGACGTACTCGTGCACGCTCGCCCGGCACAGCTCGTTGAAGCGCTCGATGCCGATCTCGTTCTCGATCTCGAACTTGCCGGAGATCTTGAGCTTCTTCTCCACCTCGATCTCGACCGGCAGCCCGTGCGTGTCCCAGCCAGCCTTCCGCTCGACGTAGAAGCCTTTCATCGTCTTGTAGCGCGGGAACAGGTCTTTGAAAGCGCGGGCCAGGATGTGATGCGTGGCTGGCTTGCCGTTGGCGGTCGGCGGGCCTTCGTAGAAGACGAAACGGGGCCGCCCGGCGCGCAGGTCAAGCGATTTCTGGAAGGTGCCCTCTTCCTTCCAGCGCGCCATCAGCTGCTTCTCCAGCTCGGGGAAGCTGACCTTTTGGTCGACCTTTTCGAATATCCCGGTCATACGGGAAGGAGGTTGCGCAGGGCCGCGATCAGAAAATAGGCGGCCAGCGTGACGACGAGCGGCGAGAGATCCATACCCGAGAAGGGCGGCAGCCGGCGCCGCACCGGGCCCAGGATCGGCTCAGTGATCTGGACCACGAGGCGATAGACGGAATTATTGGGATATGGGCTTATCCACGAGAAGACCACCCGCACCAAGATGACGATGATGAGGGCGTAGAGCGCGTAGATGAGTAAGGTAGCAATCAGTGCCATGGAGTCAAGTGGCGCGAGGTCCGAACAGCGCCTGTCCCAATCGTAGCATCGTACTTCCGGCGGCCAGGGCCGCATCGAAATCGCCGCTCATCCCCATCGAGAGGATGGGCAGGCCTTTCCCGACGCGCTGCTCGGCCTCGTCATGGAGCTGCCGCAACTCGCTGAACGCGGGTGCTGGGTCGCCTTGCGACGGTCCCATTCCCATCAGGCCCTGAAGGTCGAGCAAACTCGACACGGTCGCGATCAGCTCGAGGGCACCGTCGGGTGCGACGCCCGATTTCTGCGCCTCGCGGGCGATGTTCACCTCGACCAGCACCGCTTGACCCGGCGCGTGGCGGGCGATCGCTTCGGCCAGGCGGGCCGAGTCGACGCTCTGGATGAGCGCAAATCGCCCGGCGACCTGCTTGACCTTGTTCGTCTGCAGGTGCCCGATGAGGTGCCATTGCGCGGCGGTCACCGCTTCCATCTTCGGGAGCGCCTCCTGGACGCGGTTCTCGCCGAGCATATGGAGGCCGGCCGCCACCGCTTCGCGGCAGGTGTCGACTGCGAATCCCTTGGTGACGGCCACGATCGCGACCTCATCAGGGTTCCGTCCAGTGGCGGCGATGCGGGCGCTGATGCGAGCCAGCCGCTCGAGGACGCTCTCCGCGGTCAACGAAGAGCGACGATGGCGCCGAATCGAGTGCCATCCGGTGTGCGCCGGTGTGAGGGCAGGAAATCTGATTCCTTCGTGCAAATGCCAAGCACGTGGACCTCTGACAGGCCTGCCTCCTCGAGCTCGGCCCTGTTTGCGGCGGCAAGGTCGAGGAGGAACCGATCGCCGGCGCCGGGGGTGACAAACCGTGCATCGAACTGCGAGGCGACTTCGCCGCCAACCTCGTAGCAGCGCCCGCAGATGCCTGGACCGATGCCGGCTCGGATGTCTGCGGGCGCCGAGCCAAATTCGTCGTGCATCGCTTTGACCGCCACCTTGGCGACCCCCGCCATTGTGCCGCGCCAACCGGCATGAGCGAGCCCGGCGCACCGCCTGTTCGGATCCCAAAGCACGATCGGGTAGCAGTCCGCAAAAGTTGCGAACAGGGCGACACCGCGCTGGTCGGTGATCAGCCCGTCCACGCCCTGCACCACGTCCAGAGGCTCATCAACGCGCGCTACGGCCGACCCGTGAACGGCGCCAACCGTCGTGAACGGCTCGACCTCGATGTTGAGGGCTCGGGCAAAAGCCCGCCGCGAGGCCAGCACGGGCACTGGGTCCGGAGCGTGCGTCAGGCCAACTGAGCCCAGCGCGATCGTCGAGAAACCATGAACGAACGCCGGATCGTCGAGCTTATCGATCTTCAGCACGTGCGGCGTCTGAATCAACTCTTGAAGGCCTCGAATTCCCATCTCGTCGGGGAGCCGGTGAAGTCCCCCGCCTGAAGTCCGAATGCCCATAGGGGCCGGACTCGGAAGCTTGCATTCAATGCCGGGTCCAGCATCTCGATGCCGTAATTGGTCGAGTATTTGGTGTTCTCCAGCGCAAGCATCAAAGCGAGCTCTTGCGGTGACGTGATGAGCCGTGCCGTGCCCTCAACCACGACCGGGTTGTTCGCGTCCTCGGTCGCGACAACGCAGCGGGGGTTTGCGATGAGGTTCTTGGCTTTGCGCGATGGCTTGCTGCTGCTGAACCAGAACTCATCCTGGTGCCACATCCCCCAGACCGGCATCGCATGCGGCCGGCCATCCGGCCAGGTGCTGGTGAGCCAGTAGTTGCGAGAGGACTCGAGCCGCTCCTGGGCCCACGACCACGGCAGAAGCCCGGTGCCTTCAGTGGCCGGCCGCAACCCGTATCCAGGCATATAGGGACGAGCGACGCTGGGCCGGCTCACCAACTCGGGCACGTGAGCAAGACTACGAGGGCTTTCAAATCAGGGATACGGTCGGAGCCCGTGCGCCTCGGCGTCGGCGGCCGTGCAGTAGTACACGGTGCCGCCGAAGATGAAACGGTCGTGAGTCGTGTACCTCTGTCGCGCGTAATCAAACATGTTGGGAAGCATGTAGCCGGCACCCCAACCTTCCGTTCCGATGACGGGTGGATGTCCGCAAACCTGGACGGCCGTGTCGTAAGCGGCAAAGCTCGCCGAATAATCCTGCAAGCTCCAGATCCCTACGACGAACAAAAGTGATGCAGCCGCCAGAACCGGAAGGTTCAACACGGCGGTCGCGATCCGCAGCCAGAGCCGAAGATCTTTGCCTACCAACACCAGGCTGCTGAGGCTCACGGCTACGGCTGTAAACGCCAACGGGGCCCATCCGAGAAAGACCACGCCTCTAACCAGGTTGTCCCTGTGCTCGTACTCCGGTCCGATGGCGAGCAAGAGAACCAGAAAACCAACCAAAAAGCCGAGATATGCGATGCCGATGCTGATCAGCGGCGTCAGCGCTCGCTTCGTGGCCACCGCCGCCTCCTGAAGCCTACGGGCGGCGGGAGCTAAGGACCTGCTCGATTTCCCGCTTGACTTGCTGGAGGTCCATGAACTCGCGGTACACGGACGCGAACCGGATGTACGCGACCTCGTCGAGGTCTCGCAGCCGGACCATCACCATCTCGCCGATCTCCCCGCTCGGGATCTCGACGCGGCCTGACCGCCGCAGCTCCGCCTCGATATCGTCCACGATGGCGCGCAGCCGTTCAGGCGAGATGTCGCGCTTTTCGGTCGCCTTCTTCAGTCCGGTGAACAGCTTCTGCGGATCGAAGTCCTCGCGCCGCCCGTCCTTCTTCGTTACAAAGAACGGAACAGTCTCGATCCGTTCGTAGGTGGTGAACCGCTGCCCACACTGCAGGCACTCGCGCCTGCGGCGAATCGCCTCTCCGACCTCCGAGTCGCGAGAGTCGACGACCTTCAGGTCGTGATGACCGCAGTACGGGCAGCGCATGTCTTGTCCTCTTTAATTACGTGTTCTGGGTCCGCGCGTTTGGCGCCCTGGTTACATCCGGTTGCGAAGGAACGCCGGGATGTTGATGTCGCCGAGTTCTTCGGCACCAAACTCCGGCCGGTCGATCGTACGACGCATCGTCTCTTGCTTGGCTTCCGACTGGGTCTTGCCACCGAAGCCGGTGGCGATGACTGTGACTTTGATCTCACCCTGCATGGTTTCGTCGCGCACGACACCGAAGATGATGTTGGCGCCAGGGTCAGCCGCCGCGCGAACGATCTCGGCGGCCTTCTGCACCTCTTGCAGCGTGATGTCCTTGCCGGCTGTGATGTTGAAGAGGATGCCCTTGGCGCCGTCGATCGACGTCTCGAGCAGCGGGCTGGAAACCGCCTGCTTGGCGGCATCCTCTGCCCGGCTGTCACCCGCGCCGTGGCCGATGCCCATCAGCGCCTCACCCGCGTTCTCCATGATCGCCTTCACGTCGGCGAAGTCGAGGTTGATGACGCCCGGCTGAGTTACCAGGTCGGAGATGCCCTGCACGCCTTGGCGCAGCACGTCGTCCGCCATCCGGAAAGCTTCCTCGAGCGTCGTCTTGGAGCTGGCGACCTGCGCGAGCCGGTCGTTGGGGACGACGATCAGCGCGTCGACCTGGCTCCGTAGTGCCTTGATGCCTTCCTCTGCGGTGTCGTTGCGGATGCGGCCTTCGAACGCGAAGGGCCGCGTGACCACGCCGATGGTCAGCGCGCCGGCCTCTTTGGCCAGCTCCGCCACGATCGCGGCCGACCCGGTGCCGGTGCCACCGCCCATGCCGCAGGTGATGAACACCATGTCCGAGTCCTGCACCACCGCTGAAAGCTCGGTGCGGCTCTCGTCCGCGGCGTCGCGGCCACGCGTCCAGTCACCTCCGGCGCCAAGGCCGCGGGTGATCTTGTTTCCCATCTGGACCTTGACATCGGCCTGGCAGCGTTCCAACGCCTGCTTGTCCGTGTTGACCGCGATGAACTCGACCTTGAGCGCTTTCGAGATCATGCGATTGACGGCGTTGCCGCCACCGCCACCACAACCGACGACCTTGATTCGCGCTCGCCCTTCGTGCAACAAACTTTCCTTCATGGTCTCCTCCTGATCCGAATTTGCTTTGGCTATGGCGAGCTCCAGCTGGTTTCGGGTCTGTTCTCTAGAAAAAATCGCGCAGCCACCTCACAGTTCTTTGATACGTGTTGCCGAACGCCGCCGGCTGGCGGGTTCCGTAGCCCCGCACGGGCGCGCGCGAGCCCCACTTCACGAGACCCGACGCGACTCCGAACGACGGACCCTGCGCTTTGTCCGCCAGCCCCGAATGCCCTGACGGCTGTCCGAGCCGGGCGGACGTGTTGAAAACGTGCTGGGCGGCGTCCATCGTCCCCATCAGGCGCGACCCGCCGCCGGTCACGACGACCCCGGCCGGAAGCAGCCCATCGAAGCCTGTCTTGCGCACCTCTTCGCGCGCCATCTGGAAGATCTCGGTCATGCGCGGGCCGATGATCTCCGCGAGGAAGCGCCGGGGGAGGGCGGTGATCCTGTCCCCTCCGACCTGCCGGACCTCGACCTTCTCCGCGTGGTCGATCACCTCCGGCAGCGAGTGCCCGTAGTTGAGCTTGAGGCTCTCGGCCTCGTCCAGTGTCGTGCGCAGGCCGATCGCGATGTCGCTCGTGACGTGGTTGCCGCCGACGGGCAGAACCGCGAGATGACGTGCGGAGCCGTCGTTGTAGACGACCACATTGGTGGTTCCCGCGCCGATCTCGATCAGGCAGACACCGAGCTCGATCTCTTGCTGGCTGAGCACGCCTTCTCCGGCGGCCAGGCCGGCGCAGACGACGTCTTCGACGTCAAAGCCGGCGCCGTGAACGCACTTGATCACGTTCTGGACCGCGGTCTGGGCGCCGGTGATGATGTTGGTTTCGACCTCGAGGCGGTGGCCGGTCATGCCGATCGCATCTCTCACACCGTCCTGTCCGTCAACGGTGTAGGCGCGTGGGATGACATGGATGACCTGGCGGTCCGAGGCGACGCTGATCGCCCTCGAGGCTTCGACCACTCTTTGAACGTCGTCCTCGCCGATCTCATGATCGGGGCGCGCGACAGCGATCACGCCAGTGGAGTTTTGGGACCAGAGGTGGGTGCCCGCGAGGGAGACGACCACCGACTCGATGCGCTGGCCGGCCATGCGCTCCGCGGTGACGGCGGCGGCCTGGATGGACGCGATCGTCTTGTCGAGGTTCACGACCACGCCTTTGCGCAGGCCCTCGGATGGGCTTTCGCCCACGCCGATGATGCTCACGGGAGCGCCAGGGTCGTCAGACTCGCCTATGACCACCGCGACCCGGCTCGTGCCTAGGTCGAGACCGACGGTTTTCTTCCGCCGTGACAAAGTGTGCTGGGATGCCTCCTGGAACGTAGAGATGACGCGGGTATTGGGGCGGGTTGCCGGGATTATATCGACTCCTGGGCGAATGCGGAGACCAGATTTTGTGGGTCGTGAGTCAATTAGTGGCACGCCTTGTGGTCGCTGGCGGCTGGCAGAGGACTGGGAAAAGGGCGTTGGGGTGGGGTCTGGAGGCGATTTTGGGGCCTGAAACCCGCGTGAGCCGGGCACTCGCGGCGCTGGGCGGAGCCGGAAGCCCGCGGGAGCCGGGCACCGCAGTGTCTAGAGTTCCGAACGCAATCGAGGAACTCCGAACCGACCGTCTTGTGCTGCGGCGGTGGCGGCCAGGTGACAAAGAGGCTTTCGCGCGGCTCAACGCCGATCTCGTAGTGATGGAGTACTTCCCGAGTGCGCTCGACCGCGCGGAATCCGATGCTTTCGCGGATCGCATCCAGGCGGGTTTCGTCACGAACGGTTATGGGCTCTGGGCAGTCGAGCTGCCCGGTGAAGCAGATTTCATCGGCTATGTCGGCCTCGCGCCGGCAAACTTCGAAGCGCACTTCACTCCCGCAGTCGAAGTCGGATGGCGGCTAGCGCGGAATTATTGGGGCCGGGGGTTCGCCACCGAGGCGGCACGAGCAGTGGTCGCGGATGGTTTCGATCGCGTTGGCCTGGAGAAGATCGTTTCGTTCACCGTGCCGGCGAACACGAGGTCAGTTCGAGTGATGGAGGGGTTGGGCATGACGCGGGACCCAGCCGACGACTTTGACCACCCGCGACTTCCGGTAGGACACCGCCTTCGACGCCACGTCCTCTACCGGCTCAAACGTCCTACAAGTAATGCCGGCGGATCGCTCCCAGGTTGTTGAAGATCCGCACTCCGAAGGCGACGATCGCTGCAATCGAGAGGTCGACGCCCAGCTTGTCACCAAAGTAGGTCAGACCTGCGGCGAGCGTCATGTTGGTCAGCAGTCCGCTGAAGAACACGCGCGGCTCGAACGTGCCGTTGATGTACGCCTTGAAGGCGCCGAAGATCGAGTCGAGGGCGGCAAGGAGCGCGACGGCGGTGTAGCGCGCATACGTGATCGGAATCGTGAGAGGCGACAGCAGGCCGAGCATCACACCCAGGATCGCGAAGATGATCGCGACGACGATTACCTGCATCTATTCCCCTACTTGCCCCCTATTTGCATGTGGGCGCCGGAGTCGGAGTCGGAGTCGGAGTCGGCTGGGGCGTGGCGCCTGGTGATGGCGGCGCCGGCTCGCGGGACTTGTAACCCACAGCGGCCTCGGACGGGTTCATCACATTGACGTACTCCAGGTCGGCGGAGTTGTAGTTCACGGTTCCGGCGATGGCCTTGAGGGCAGTGAGCTTGTCGCGCAGCGTCGCGAACTCCTCAGGTGTCAGCACGCGGCCAAAGTAAACCTTCCAACCGCGCTTGGTGATGAGCGTTAATTGGCCACAGGAGTCAAAGATAAAACTCGCGACGTCCTGCCCGATCAGGCCCGGGAGGCCGCGCTGGATGTTTACCAGGGCGGTGAGGAGCTGGGCATCGAGCGGATGGTCGCCGACGCGCGGGTCCGTTCCGGCCGGGCCCTGCACATCGACCAGAGTCCCCAGGGTCGAGGTCGGGCCCAGCACGACCGCCTGATCAGAGAGAAGGAAGAGCTTTGCGCCCTTACCGGAGTGATAAGCGGCGACGGGCTGCCACTCGCTGACCTTAATGAGGACGGTTCCCGGCAGAACCGGATCGACGGTCGCGGTGCGCACCCAGGTCTGGCCCAACAGGTGCTGCCTGTCCGAAATGCCGTCCACGGACAGCACCGAGGCGCCATCGGACAGTCCTGCCGCACGCGCCACCTGGGCCTGAGTCATGTGTTGGGCACCGACCACGTCGACGGTCTGAACCGTCAGCGCCGGTCCGAACCAGAGCCATCCGAGCAGAGCCGATTCCGCGATCGCCACCACGACCGCCAGCCCCCGCCAGATCCAACGCACGTCCGGCTCGCGCAGCGCCTGCTCCGAACGGGTCCAAAGCTGTCCCTTCAGCGGCTCGGTCTGCTCCAGGCCGCGCCGCCAATCGATGCGGGGCATCAGTGACCTCCGGCGGCGAAACCTCATCCCGCGGGCGGCCCAACGCGACGTTCCTGGCGGCGGATCGCGTGGTCGACCAGCCGCTGACACAGCTCGTCGAAGGCGATTCCCGCGGCCCGAGCAGCGTCCGGCAGCAGCGAGAGCTCGGTCAGCCCCGGCACCGTGTTGACCTCGAGCACCCATGGTTTGCTTTGCGAGTCGACGATGATGTCGACACGCGCCATGCCGGCGCAGCCGAGCTCAATGAACGCACGACGCGCGGCCGCGGAAGCCTCGCTCTGAGCGCGCTCGGGAATGCGGGCCGGGATGATGTGGTGCGATTTGCCGGCCGTGTACTTGGCGTCGTAGTCGTACACCGGATTGTCGCTGACGATCTCAAGGGTGGGCAGCACCTGCACGTCGGGAGTCGCCAGCACGCCGATGGTGATCTCGGTACCGGCGGCGAACTTCTGGACGAGGATGCGGCGGTCGTAGCGCGCGGCCAGGACGAGCCCGCTCCCGACCTGGTCGACATCCTGCGCGATGGTCAGCCCGAGGGTCGAGCCCTCGCGCACCGGCTTGACCACCAGCGGCAGCCCGTATGTCTTGACCAGCCGCTCAACAAGATCGCCGGCGACTCCGTCCTTGATCTCGAGCTCTTCAAACGTGGGGATGTGCAGCCCGGCAGCCGCCATCATCACGTTGGCGCGCGCCTTGTCCATGCAAAGCGCGGACGCCAGGACCCCTGAACCCGTGTAAGGCAGCCCGAGGAGCTCGAGCATCCCCTGCACGGTTCCGTCTTCGCCGAGCCGTCCGTGAAGAGCGTTGAACACGCAATCAAAGCCGCCGTCTTTAAGCACGTCCCACGTGTTGAGGTCCACATCGACGCCGGTGACCTCGTGCCCCCGCGACTGCAATGCCTTCTCCACCTGCCCGCCGGACATGAGCGAGACCTCGCGCTCTGCCGACCTGCCGCCCCGGAGCACGGCCACCCTCAACCCTTGAACCTCCCCACCATCTCGACCTCTGTTTCGAGCTCGAGGTTGAACCGCCGCCTGACCTCGGCCTGGATGCGCTCGATGAGGCGCCTCACCTCGACCGCGGTCGCGCCGCCCTCGTTGACGATGAAATTGCCATGCAGCGTCGAGACCACGGCATTTCCTTCGCGAGCGCCCTTCAGGCCTGCGGCCTGCACCAGGCGCCCCGCTGAGTCGCCGGGCGGATTCTTGAAGACGCTTCCGCTGTTCTTGGTCTTGATCGGTTGTGTTTCATTCCGTTCCTTGGTGAGCTTGGCCATCAGCGCCTTGGCCGCTTCTCCATCGCCGCGCTCGAGCTGGAACTTCGCTTCGATCACGAGCCCACCTTTGAGCCTCCCCTCACGCAGCGCGGAGGTGCGATAGCCGAACTGGAGGTCAGCCGGACTCCAGGTCTTCGCTCCGGCTCCGGGCATGTAGCCCTCCACCTCGACGAGGACCTCGCGCAGCTCTTTGCCCCAACAGCCGGCATTCTGATAAACAGCGCCGCCAACCGTGCCTGGGATGCCGATGCCAAACTCGAAACCTCGGAGTCCGGCGTCGGCCGCGATCCGCGCGAGCCGCATCATCTTCAAGCCGGCCCCGGCCCGCACCTCCCTGCCGTCGACCTGGTGCTCGCGGTTGACAACCCTGAGCACCAGGCCCTCGACGCCGGCGTCGGCGATCAGAAGATTCGTACCGGCGCCCAGGAGCAGGTATGGGATGCCGCGCTCCACGCAGCCGTCGATCACCTCCTCGATGGCTTGGGGCCGGCTCATCTCGACGAAGAAGTCCGCAGGGCCACCGATGCCGAACGACGTGCGCGAAGCCAGCGGTTCGTCCTCGCTGACCCCGGGCAGCAACTCGAGCCACTTGACCTTAGACGCGGTGCGCCAGCTCATCGCCCAACTTGTTGATGTCTCCGGCGCCCATCAAGAGCAGGAGGTCACCCGGCCCAACCAGCCCTTCGAGGATCTCTCGCGCCGTCTTGAAATCGCCGACGTAGGAAGCGTTCGGCATCTGGTGCGCTAGGTCGGAGGCCTGCACTCCTGAGGTGTTTTGCTCGCCCGCGCCATACACATCCAGCACGAGCACCTTGTCTGCGCCATCGAACGCGCGCGAGAAGTCGTGCATGAACGCCGACAGGCGGGAATAGCGGTGCGGCTGGAAAACGACTATCAGGCGCCGGTGACGAAGCTCCCGCGCGGCCTCGATCGTGGCGCGCACTTTCGTCGGGTGGTGTGCATAGTCGTCGTAGACGGTCGCCCCCTGGAACACGCCGAGTAGCTCCATGCGCCGGTGCGCACCGGGGAACGACTCGAGCGCTGCCGCGACTTCGGCAAACGGCACACCTATCTCGAGCGCCATCGCAGCGGCGGCAGTCGCGTTCTGGATGTTGTGGCGGCCCGGCTGCTTCAGGTTGATGCGGCCAAGCTCGATTCCGTCGCGATGGATCGGGAACGGGCGGACGGGTTCGCTGCGATACGTCGCATCATGCCGGAAGCCATAAGTGACTCGCCGCGCTCTCGGCTTGAGATCTCGAACCAGCTCGTCGTCCGCGCACACGACCGCCAGACCGTCCTCGGGCAGGTTCCCGATGAACCACTGGAAGAGGTCGCGGACGGCGCTGACATCCCTGAAGTGGTCCGGGTGGTCGAGCTCGATGTTGGTGACGATGGCGCGGCGAGGATGGTGAAGCGTCAGGGTCCCGTCGGACTCGTCTGTCTCCGCCACCAGCCATTTCGAACGCCCCGCGCGAGCGCTCGCGCCATCGCCGACCATCACTGTTGGGTCGTAGCCCGCGGTGACGAGGATGTGGCCGAGCATGTGAGTCACCGTCGTCTTGCCGGCCGTACCGGCGATGGCGATCGAGTCGGACTCGTTGATGAGCTCAGCCAGCATCTCGGCCCGGCTCAGCACTTTCACCCCCATCGCGCGGGCCGCATCGAGCTCGGGCGAGCCTTTGATCGCTCCGCTGTAAACGAGAAGGTCCTGGAACAAAACGTGCTCCGGGTCGTGCCCGATGAGGATGCGCACGCCCGCGTCCTCGAGCTCCTCAGTCGTGTCCGATGCTTTCGTATCGCAGCCGCTCACCTCGTCGCCTCGGGCGAGGAAGACGCGGGCCAGTGCCGAGACCCCTGCTCCGCCGGCTCCCATCAGGTGGACCCTCATTTGCGGGCAACCTCGTGCAGAACTGCCAGCACTCGCTGAGCGGCGTCGCGCCGCCCGGCCGACGCCGATGCCTTAGCCATCGCCCGCAGGCGATCGGCATCAAGGTGCTGGATCGCCTCGACGAGGCGTTCGCCGGTGAGACCGGTGTCAGCGACGCGCACCGCCGCGCCGGCATCGACCATGGCCGCCGCGTTCTCCTCCTGGTGGCCCCCACCGAAAGTTCCCGGGACGAGGATCATCGGCAGGCCGACCGCGGTGGCCTCGGCGATGGTCCCGACGCCCGCCCGGCTCACGACCAGGTCAACGCGTGCCATCAAGGCGGGCATGGCATCGGTGAACGCCATCCCCGTATATCCGGCGCGCTCGTGCTGCTTCACGCCCAGGGCACCCTGCTGCCCGGCCACGTGAATCACCTCTTCAAAGCGGCCGGCAAGAGTGTCGAGCGCGGACCACAGCGCCTGGTTCAAGTTGCGCGCGCCCTGGCTCCCCCCTGTGACGAGCAGCCGGCGCGGCGGAACTTCTGGCGTGCGCGGCTCGAATCCATCACGGAGCGGGACGCCGGTGAGATCGATGCGGCGTGCCTTGAGCCGTTTTTCCGTTCCTGGCAGGGTGGTGCAGATCGCGGCGGCCTTGCCCGCGAAGATTCGCGTGGCAAGCCCGGGCCGCACGTCCTTCTCATGTAGGACGTAAGGGATGCCTCGAAGGCGCGCCGCAGCGACTGCAGGCGCCATCACGTATCCGCCCATCCCGAGGACGACGTCCGGGCGAAAGCGATCGACGATGCGGAGCCCGGCGCGCAAAGAGGCCGGCAGGAGTGCGGGAAGTGCGATGTTCTTCCACATCGCGTCCCGGTCGAGGCCGCGGATGTTGACCGTCGCCAGCTCGAAGCCGGCGGCGGGCACGAGGCTCTCCTCCGGACCGCCGCTGCGGCCGACCAGGAGCACAGCACCGTCGGGTTCCTCAGCGCGAAACGCTCGGGCGACCGCGAGCGCCGGATACAGGTGCCCTCCGGTCCCGCCGCCAGCGATCAATAGCCTCATCTGTCCTTCCTAGTGATGATCCTGTGCCACTCCGGGCGATGCTGAGCAGAACACCAACGGCTGCAAGCTCGGTTGCCACGGCCGTCCCGCCGTAGCTGAAGAACGGCAGCGGCACGCCGGTGATGGGGAGAGTGTTGGTCACCGTCGCCATGTTCAATAACGCTTCAAAGGCGATCCACGTGGTGATGGCGGCCGCCAGCCCGACACCGAAACGGTCCGGGGCGCGAAGCGCTGCGCGGTAGCCGCGCAAGCCGAAGAACAGGAAGCCGAGCATCACCAGCGTAGTGCCGATGAGGCCGGTCTCCTCGCCGACGATGGCGAAGATGAAGTCGGTGTGGGCCTCGGGCAGCCAGCCGTACTTCTCGATGGAGTGGCCGATGCCGACTCCGAACCACCCTCCTGACGCGAGACCGTATAGAGACTGTGTCGCCTGGAAGCCGGAGCCTAATGGATCCGCCCAGGGGTTCTTGAAGGCAGTCAACCTCGCGAATCGATACGGCTCGAGCATGGTCAGCGCGACGAAGCCCAGACCAAGAGCCCCGACCAGCAGGACCATGTGCCGGACCCGACCGCCGCCGGCCCAGTAGATGCTGACGAAGATGCCGACCATGACGATCGACGTGCCCAGGTCGCGCTCCAGCATCAAGAGCACGAGGACGCCCGCGAGCATTGCCGCAAACGGAACTAAGGTCTTCTGGAAGTCGCCGATTTGCGCCGCATGTTTGTCGATCCAGTGCGCCACGAAAACAGCGAACGCAAGTTTGCCGAGCTCTGACGGCTGGAAGGTGCCCAGAGGCCCGGCATCGAACCACCGGCGAGCCCCATTCACCGTCACCCCAAGATGCGGCACCAGCACGAGGATCATCAGCAGCGCCGCGACAACAGCGCCCGCCGGGGCGAGCGGTCGCAGCCGGTGATAGTCGATCCGGCTGAGCACGAACAGCGCGACAAAACCGATGAGCATCCAGGCCGCCTGGCGTTCGGCGTAATAGAAGGCGGACTGGTGCTGCGTGTATGCGAAAGCCACGCTCGCGCTGGTCACCATGACCAGGCCCGCGCCGCACAAGATGACCGTTGTAAAAAGCAGCAGCTTGTCCGGCTGCCTTCCTTCTCTTGTGGTGGCGCTCATGCCGCGAACCGCCTGCGAACCAGGGCTTTGAACTGATTGCCCCGGTCCTCATAGTCCTTGAACATGTCGAAGCTCTTGTAGGCGGGGCTGAGCAGCACAACCCCGCCCTGGCGGGAGAAGCCGGCCGCCGTGACCACCGCTTCTTCGAGGCTTGCTGCACGAACGACCTTGGGATGAGCGCGGAGAGCATCTTCCAGCAGGTCGGCCGAGGCGCCGATCAGCACGACCGCCTCGGTGTTGGCAAGCACCTCGGCGACCCATTCGTCGAGCTCGAACCCGCTGCCGTAGCCGCCCGCGATGAGCACCACGGGCGCGCCAGGGAACGCGCTCAGCGCGACGCGGCCCGCGTCCGGGTTCGTGGCCTTCGAATCGTTGTACCAGCGCACCCCCGCCCATTCCCCCACCAGCTCGAGCCGGTGCTCGACTCCTTTGAAAGAACGGATGGCGGTGTTTATCGACTCATCCGATAGACGCGCGATCCGTCCGACAGCCGCCGCGGCAAGCGCGTTCTCCATGTTGTGCCGGCCGGGCAGCGGCATTGGCGGCATCGGCTGGTGCTGGTCGAACCAGACCACCTGCCCACGGGTGCGGGTCGCGAGCCCGCGGCAAATCTCGTCGCGGCCGTTCAGGACCGCGTAATCGTCGGGCTCGGCGAACTCGATCGCGCGCGCCTTCAAGTCCACGTACTTCTCAAAGGTGTGGTGGCGGTCGAGGTGGTCGGGTGTGATGTTGAGGATCACGCCGACGTGGAGACGCGGCCGCTCCACCGACTCCAGCTGGAAGCTGGAGAGCTCGAGCACGACCCAATGGCGCGGCGTGATCTCGTCGAGCCGGTCGAGCACCGTGTCGCCGATGTTGCCGCCGACCAACACGGGCCGGTCGCCGGCGGCGAGGACGGCGCCCGTGAGCGCGGTCGTGGTCGTCTTGCCATTGGTGCCGGTGATGCCGACCACGGAGCCGGGACAGAGCTTGAGAAAAAGGTCGATCTCGCTCGAGATGGCAACGCCTCGCGCGCGTGCGTCATTCAAAAGCTGCGAGTCCCACGGCACGCCTGGGCTCGCATACACAACCTCGATCCCATCGAGGAGACCCGCCTCATCACCAAGCCTCACATCGACTCCTGACGGCATCTGGGCGAGCGCGTCGCGCAGCTCCGCGGCGGGCTTGCGGTCAAATAGACGCACGTCTTGGCCCACGCGCCTGAGGTGTTTGGCCAGCGCGATCCCACTGCGGGCGGCGCCGACGACCAGGGCCGTCACGTGGCCAGCCGTGCCACCCCGGCCGCGGCCAGCGCAGAGACTAGCCCCGCGCCCCAGAACGAGAGCGCGATGCGGTTCTCAGACCAACCCTTGTGGTGGAACGTGTAGTGAATCGGGGTCATCGTGAAAACGCGGCGTCCGCCGCTGACCTTGAAGTAGGCCACCTGAATGATGACAGACAGGGTCTCGAGGGCGAAAACGAGGCCAAGCAGAGGGAGTAGCAGCATGTATCCCTGCTGAATGGCCATCGCGGCCAGTGCGTATCCGATCGCGAGGGCACCTGTGTCACCCATAAAGACGCGCGCGGGATAGCGATTGAAGATGAGAAATGCCACCAACGCGCCGCAGAGGCTGAGCGCCACCGCCTTCTCGCCCGCGAGAGCACCTGGAAGCAGCAGGACAAGCGCAGCAACCGCGATTGTCGAAAGCCCGCCCGCCAAGCCGTCCATGCCGTCGGTCAGGTTGACTGCGTTGGCGGTGGCGACGATCGCGACGACGGCAAAAGGAAACAACAGCCAGGGTGTAGCAGGCAGCCACATCTGATGGGGTGCGCCCTGAACTGTGGCGAACCATGCGACGGGGATGGCCAGCAGGAACTGGAGCGGCAGCTTGAGGCGCGCCGGGATGCCACGTGTACCCACTCGCAGCTTGCTGCGGTCATCGGCAAAACCGAGCAAACCGCCGGCGACGAGCCCTCCAATGGCAGGTATCGCACCTGGATGGCCCGCCAACGAAGCGACCAAGCCTGCGGTGAATGCGACCGCGACGAAGACCACTCCGCCGCCGGTCGGGGTGCCTGCTTTCTTCTGGTGACTGTCCGGCAGTTCGGCCTGGATGACTTGCACACTTTTCATGCGCCTCAGCCAGCGAATCGCGGGTGGATAGAGGACGAGCGCGATCACAAAGGTGACCACGAACGTCAGCAAGTCAAAGATCAAGCCTGCGTCAGCTCCCTGACCACCTCGTCAAGACGGACGCCGTGCGATCCCTTGATCAGGACTCGGTCGCCTTCGCGCGCGTTGCGGCGCACCCAATCCACCGCCGCGCGCTTGTCGGTGACGAGCTCCGCGCCGGCGGATTCGGCCATGATCTGCGCAAGGTCGCCGTCGACGACGCACACGGCGTCGAAGACCTCGGCGGCACGGCGGCCCACCCGCCGGTGCGATTCTTCGGACAGGGCGCCAAGCTCGCCCATCTGCCCCAGAACCGCGAGCAGGCGACCTCGCCGAGGACTCTCGGCCAGCGCTTCGAAGGCCGCGATCATGGATTCCGGGCTTGCGTTGTAGGCGTCGTCGACGATCGAGTAACCGCCCGCGATTGGCAACTCCTGGAGGCGGTGGTCGACCGCGACCTGCTCGAGCGCCTCGGCTCCCTGGTCGAGCGGCACGCCCTCTGATGCCCCGACCGCCAGGGCCGCGACGGCATTCAGCGCCTGATGCCGGCCCTCGAGCGGCAAGCGGACTTCGACTCCCCGGACTGAAAACTGCGAGCCACCGCCGGTGAGCGCGCGATAACCCTCGGCCCGGAAATCCCCTTTCGCCAAGCCGAAGCTCATGACCCGCGCCTCGGTCATTGCTACAAGCAGCGGATAGAACTGATCTTCCGCGTTGAGCACGGCAATCGACTGTTCGGAGAGCCCCGCGACCAGCTCTCCCTTCGCGCGCGCAAGCTCCTCGCGCGACTGGAAGAACTCCATGTGGACGGTCCCGATGTTCGTGATCACTCCGACGGATGGCTTGGCCAGCCCAACAAGTCGCGCAATGTCACCCGGACGCTGCATGCCCATCTCGAGGACGAGGGCAGTGTGGTGCGGCTCCAGGGCCAGCATGGTGAGCGGAACACCGGTCTCGGTGTTGAGGTTGCCGACCGTGCGCATGACGTTGAAACGCCTGGCGAGGATCGCGGCGACCATCTCCTTGGTCGAGGTCTTTCCGTTGCTCCCGGTCACGGCCACCACGAGGGGACCGACGCGCTCGAGCGTGTGAGACGCAAGCGCGTACAGGGCCTCCCATGTGTCTGTTACGCGAACCGCGGCGATCCCGGTCGGAACGTTGACGCGACGGTCGACAACGACTGCGGTCGCTCCGCGCTTGATTGCGTCGGCGACAAACCGGTGTCCGTCCATCTCCGCGCCGCGCAGGGCGAAGAACACGCCGCCCTGGACGACCTCGCGTGAATCTGTGTGAAAGGTCGAGAAGGTGTTACCGACCTGGGTGCCGCCGACCTCGCCGCCCCCGGTCGCCTCGAGGATCTCGAGGAGAGACAACTTCATGCGTATATGAGAACGGTTAGTGCGCGCCTGGTGTTATGTGCCAGTCGACGGCCACGGCCTGGGCGATCTTCTGCCAGACCGGGCCGGCGGTGATGTAACCGTCGTTCAGCGTCCAGTCGCGGTCGCTTCCAGCAGCGTGCGGCTTGCGGATGACGACCAGCATTGTGAACCGCGGGTGCGACGCCGGCAGGAAGCCGACGAACGAAGACCAGACGTCCAGGGTGTACTGGCCGTTGACCGGAATCTGCGACGTGCCGGTCTTGCCGGCCTGGTCGAGCTCGAAGCCCTTCACCCGCGTCGTGTAGCCGGAGCCGTGCTGCACCACGGCCTCCATCATCCCGGTCATCTTGGCGACCGCGTCAGGCGTGATCACCTGCCGCTGAGGCTGGAGCAGCAGCGGGTTGATCCTCGAGCCGACTCGCTCCACGACATGCGGCGGTGCGTATTTGCCGCCGTTGGCGACGACGTTGATCGCCGCCAGCATCTGAACCATGTTGACGTCGATGCCCTGGCCGAACGAGCTCGTCGCGTACTGGGCATCGGCCATCTGTGCAGCTGAAGGCGGGGGTACGGTGGTTTCGCCGGCGACGTCGATTCCGCTCGCCTTCGTCAGGCCGAAGGCCTGCAGGTAGCTGTAGAAGGCATCGTGTCCCTCCGCCTGCATCGCTTTCATCGCGCCTACATTGAGCGAATGCTGGAGGACATACGTGTAGTTGATGTTGCCGTGGTTGCGGTGGTCCCAGTCTGAAATCCGGAAGCCGCCGACTGACAGGTAACCCGGGTCGTTGATCACGGTGTCCGGCGTGATCGCGCCCGAGTTGATGGCCCCCCCCAACGTGACGACCTTCATCACCGACCCGGGCTCGTAGACATAGCTCGATACGTTGTCCTTGAACATCGCTGTGTCCGTGTGCGCGAAGTCGTTCGCGTTGTAGCTCGGGTAGTCCGCCCAGGCGACGATGCCACCGGTCGTCGGGTCCATGATCAGCACGCTGCCGCTCTCCGCGTTGTCCTTCTTCACGCCGTCCGCGAGCGCCTGCTCGGCCGCGTACTGGACGTTGGCGTCGAGGGAGAGGACGATGTCGGACCCGTTGACCGGGGCCTGGTGCGTGTGCGTGCCGAGCACAATCTCGCGGTTGGCCAGGTCGCGGTAGCTCGAGATGTATCCCGGCGTGCCGGCGAGCGTCTTCTGGTAATAAGCCTCGAGACCGTACTGGCCGTCGCCGTTGTAGTTGACAAAACCGAGCAGGTTCGCCGCCAGCGTCGTGCCGGAGGCGATCCCGGGCAGGTACGACCGCTGGGTGTCCTCCTCGAGCCCCACCCCGGGCAGCTTCAGCGCCCGCAGCTGGTCGGCCTTGTCCTTGGGGAAGCGCCGGGCGATGTACGCGAACTTGGAAGTTGAGCCGAGGATGTTCATGACCTTTGCGTGGTCGGCGCCGACGATGGAGACCAGGGCGGTCGCAACGCGGTCGCGCCAGGCTGCCGGCACCTGGTCCGGCGAGACGAAGGCCGAGTAGACCGTGGTGTTGACGACCAGCTGCGTCAGGTTTCGGTCGAAGATCGCGCCGCGGATGGCGGGCAGGTTGACGAGCTCGCGGTACTGGGCCTGCGCCTGAATAGCCAGCTGTCCGTGGCGTGCAACCTGCCAGTAGGCGAGGCGCGACCACACCATCCCCGCGAGCACGAGCGCCACCAGGAGCATCGCGAAGATGCGCAGGCGCGTAGAGCCAATGCGCTCCAAGCGCGGGGCCCTTCTGCGGACCCCGACCGACACTACCTCGAAGCCGCCAGGACGTCGCGCGTGACGCCGACCGTGTTGACCACCGCCGCCAGTGCCCGCGCCCACAGCGGGGTGCTGTCGTTGGCGGTGGCGCCGACGGGCGCGGTCAGGTCGATGGCCACGGGCTGACCCGTCACGTAACCCGAAGGGACTACTCGCTGCATGCCGCTCTGCGCGGCCTGCTGCTGAACCTGGGCCGGAGCGTGCAGCGTGACCTCCTGGTAGCGAAGCTGATCCTGCTCAGCTATGAGCAGGCGCTGCTGGTCCTGGAGGCGGGTGATGTCGTAGGAGTTCTGCGTGATCTGCGCGGCGAGCGCCAGGTAGAACAGCACCGCGATCAGCACCGCGCCGACGCCCAGGTAGGCGTGACCAAACGAGTTCAGCCGCAGCCGTTCGGCCACGGTTGAGCTCGCCACCTGCATGAAGCCGCGAGTGCGCCGCCTCCGCCGCGGAGCGGGGGCGTGCCGCGCGCCTGCAGTGCTCAGGCGACGTCGCGCCAATATTCGGGTCGATGTCAAAACGTGTGCCTCATGTGTTGCTTGGACGTTGGCTCTGGCGGTTGTTGCGGGCTTAAGCCCCTCACCCCGCATCCCTCTCCCCGGTGGGGAGAGGGGGCTATTGCCTCACCTTGGGTTTATGCCTGGTGGCCGGAGGGGTTAGGCCGACCACCAGGACTTGTGGAGTCAGATCTTTTCCGCCACCCGCAGGCGGGCCGAGCGCGCTCTCGGGTTGACCGCGACCTCTTCTTCGGAAGGCCGCACAGGTCGGCGGGTGACGATGCGGAGGGATGCCCGGTGGCCGCAGGTGCAGACTGGCTGCTGGGGTGGGCAGATGCAGTCTTTGGACTCGACGTTGAAGAATGACTTGACCAAGCGGTCTTCCAGGGAGTGGAAGCTGATCGTCGCCATACGACCACCGGGCTTAAGAATCAAAAGAGCTGCTCGCAATCCTTCTTCGATCTCGCCCAGCTCGTCGTTGACGGCTATGCGAAGACCCTGAAACGTCCTCGTTGAAACGTTGATGTCGCGAGGCCATGCCTTACGGGGAATGGCGGCCTCGACTGCCTGGGCCAGATCGCGCGTGGTGCGCAGCGGGCGCCGCGCCACTATGAACTGCGCGATCCGGCGAGCCCAACGCTCTTCGCCGTACTCCCGGAGGATGCGCTCGATCTCGCGGGCATCCGACTCGTTTACGATCTTCGCCGCGGTTAGATCTGCGGCTGGATCCATTCTCATGTCGAGCGGGCCATCGCTCTGGAAGCTGAAGCCACGCTCAGGCGCGTCGATCTGGTTGCTGGAAAGACCGAAGTCGAAGAGGATCAGGTCGGCCGTTAGAAAGCCATTGTCGGCGCTGATCGAGCCGAGCTCGGAAAAGCGTCCGTTTGCAAGTACCACCGAGGACCCGAACTGGGCCAGGGCCACCCGTGCAGCCTCGACTGCGGAGGGATCGCGGTCGATCCCGAGCAGCCGGCCTCCGGGTGTGATTCGTTCAAGAATTTGGCGGGCATGGCCCGCCTGCCCGAGGGTGCAGTCGACCGCGACCGCCCCGACTCGGGGCTGGAGCAGCTCTATTACCTCTTGTAAAAGTGCGGGTTGGTGCGGACTCAGTGCCCTGAGATCACCCTGTCAGCGAATTCGGTAAAGCGCCCTTGCGCGTCGGCGGTGTAGCTGTCCCATCGGCCCTCGGGCCAGATTTCCACCCGCGACCCGGCGCCGATCACCACCACCGTCGAGGGGGATTCGATCCCCGCCAGCCGGCGCTGTTCCGGCTGCAGGCTGATCCGACCCTGTCCATCCGGCTCGAAGCTGTCCGACATCGGATAGAGCGTCCGGGCCAAAGCACGCTGGTCCGGTCCAGGCAATGGGCTGCGCAGCTCCTGGGCCAGGGCGGCCCAGAGGTCGGGCGGATAGATCGCCAGGACCTCGTCCTGGCTGACCGAGACGAAGCTCCCCTCGGGAAGCTGCTTGCGAAAGGCGGCTGGGATAGCCAGCCTGCCTTTGTCGTCCACTCTCACCCGATGCGCTCCAGTGAACACTCATCGGGCCTCGCGGACCCAGAAATGGCGACGGTCAAGCTGCCTGCGCGCGCAGAGGCCGCAGCCGCAGCCGTGGAGCTCGAGCGGCAGCCGATTGCCGTCCTTGTCGAAGCGGTGGTTGGCCGGCACGGGGTGCCCATCGCGGTTGTGGGGAGAAGTGGCGTAGAGGAGATGTATGGCGTGCTGTACTTGGACGTAGGGTGCGACGTATGCTGCAGCGTTGCTTTGACTCACCACTTCTCCCCACTGATCACCGCGATTCGCCGCAAACCGTAACCGTGCACACTGAGCCTGTCAATACCCTTACCACAACATGTAGCGGACGCTTTCGGGTACCCAAGGGGCTCCACCACGACATGTTGTGTCCTGTCGTTTTTGACGCCCCAGATAGTGCGTCAAAACTTGATAGTCCCGAACATTAGTTTGGATTCTGTCGGGACGCCTAAATGGGCCTCGGGTGGTTTTCTTTACCCGCTTCGCTTCAACAGACCAAGCCTCTTGGCGCGGTTTTCAGCCCAGCTGAAGACAAGGATGCTGGCCGGGATCATCACCGCGCCCATGCCCAGCAGGATGCCTATCGTCGGCAGCTGGTCAGGAAGCGCGGTCCCTTCGAGCATGCTCCCGCGAATGCCCGACAGCGCGTAGGTGAGCGGGCTTGCTGCCCCCGCAATCTGCATGGGCACCGGCAGCACGCTGAGCGGGTAGTACACCCCTGAGACGAGAAGAAGGAAACCCTGCAAAGCGACCGACATCTGCTCGCCCTTCTGAGGAGACAGAAGCGGCAGAACCGAGGTGAGGATGCTCAGCCCGATCAGCGGAACCGTCGAGGCCGCGAGGACCGCGAGCGCGGCGGGAATGTCCGCGTGGGAGAAGTCCAGGTTGAACATGAATACGGCGACGAGCAACACGACGAACGTGCGCACGAGGCCGTAGCCGATGGCGAACAGGCAGATGCCGAACAGGTGCGTGACCCGCCGCACCGGCGCCATAAAGGTGTACTCGATCGTGCCCTCCCATCTCTCCCACGCAATGGCATATGCCGCCTCCATGAAGACGAGCGACAGGTAGCCCCAGAGCAGGGCGCCGATGAGCAGGTACAGCTGCGCCTTGTGCAGGTCGAACGTGCCGGTCGCGGCGCCAAGCGAGCCGAGGCCGGACGCCAGGAAGCCGATCGACAGCACGCTGACCAGGCTGTAGAAAAGCCAGACGACCTCCCAGAGCCAGTAGCGCTTGACGACGTGGAGCTGCCGCTCCGCGAAGCCGAAGAGCGCGTTGAGCTCGACGTGTTTTATCCCAACGCTCATGGGTCCTCTCCCTCCTTCTCCTCGGCAACCTCGAATGTCTTCCCGGTCAGGTGCATGAAGACGTCTTCGAGGGTCGGGTCAGGCTTTCCGTTGGCGTGCAGCCGGCAGAGCTCCGCCGGGCTTCCGTCGGCCAGGACGCGACCTCCATCCATCATCAGCACGCGGTCGCACAGCTCTGCGGCCTCGGCCATGTCATGCGTGCAGAGGAGGACCGTGACCTCGCGTTCCGCACGGAGCATGTGCAGCAGCGCCTGGACCTCTTTCTTGGACCGTGGATCGAGTCCGGTGGTCGGCTCGTCCATCAACAGGAGCGACGGAGCGGTCAGAAAGCTGCGCGCGATGGCGACCTTCTGCTGCTGCCCTCGCGACAGCTGCTTCATCGGCTGGTCGACCGTGTCGAGTGGCAGGCCCAGCTTGTCCAGGATATCCATCACGCGCTGGCGCGTGCCGGCGGCACCGCGGCCGTAGAGGCGCGCGGCGTAGAGCATGTTCTCCCACGGGCTGAGCTCCTTGAAGAAGGCGGCCTCGACCGAGACCCGGTTGACGTGGCGCCGCACCGACATCGGTTGCGCTACCACGTCCCAGCCGAAGACCATCGCCGTGCCAGAGTCGGGCGTGAGCAGCGTTCCCAGGATCCGGATCAGCGTCGACTTGCCGCTGCCGTTGGGCCCTAGGATGCCGGTCACGCCGCCCGCCTCGACCACAAGGTCGAGCTCGTGCAAAGCCACCTTGTCCTTCCAGTCGCGCCGCCACCACGGCGCGCCGCTTTCGCGCTCTCGGCGCCGAAAGGCTTTGCGGATTCCGTGGATCTCAATTGCTGTCGTCGACATCACTTCTTCTCTCCTGAACTTCGGGGAGGCAAATAAAAAAGGACCGTGCGGTGCCCAACAACCGCACGGTCCTCTGTCGATGCTTGGTTTTTGCTTTCTAGATTGTGATTACCTGAAGAGGCTCAATGTGCGGTCAGAAGGCAGACTCCGCCCTCGTTGGCGAAGCTCTCCTTCAACATGCCGCCCATTAACACACCCCTAGCAAACGTAGACACACCCGGGTGGGTGTAAAACGTGGCCTAGCCTAATGCCGATCTGGTCCGAAGTCAAGACGCGATCTGTTCGAGCACGAACGCCATGATGAAGGCCTCTTCGCGCCACGACTCATAGCGGCCGGATGGCCCTGAATGGCCAGATCCCATCGCCGTCTTCAAGAGGACGGGACGGTCACCGGAATCCATCGTGCGCAG